>NZ_JBFULU010000016.1:0-147698 GCF_054049735.1 Bradyrhizobium sp. P5_C12 | reverse complement strand
AAGCAGAACCGCGCCGAGCGCCGGCGCGAGTGCGAAGAAATAGACGAAGTTGCGCGCGAGCGGCTCGACCGGCGGCCGATAGATGATCGGAGCCTCGTCGCTCTTGCCGGCGAACCAGCTGGAGTTGAGGAACGCCAGGACCGGGATCGTCACCGCGCCCAGCACGAGGCCGCCGAGCAGCCACGCCGCGTTCAGCGCACGGCCATTGAGGTCCGAGAGCTGCGGCAAGGCCGGCAGGGTAAGTGTCTCGGCTCGCATCAGCCAGACGGCATAGGGCAGCGCCAGCACGGCGACCACGACGAGCGCAAACAACGGATCGAGCGCTCGCAGCGTCCTGCGGCCGCCGGCGGTCGCCAGCGCGAAGATGACGAGCAGCAGCAGGAGAAAGATCGCCGCCGGTGTCGTCAGCAGCAACAGCCCGGCTTCAATCGACCAGGCGAACCAGCCATTGCCGCGGCGCTGGCCGATGAGTTGCCAGGAATGCAGCAGGAGCAGCGCCCAGAGCGGCCGCGCCAGCACCAGCGGACCGAATTCGAGCGCCGGCGAAGAGAAGGCCAGCACGGTCATGGTCAGGAGCACGGCGAGCACCGCCTGCTGGGTGCCGACCACGCTGCGCGCCAGATGATAGAGCGCGACGAAGGTCGCGATCTCGCAGAGCTCGGCCAGGACGTAGACGCCGAACATGTGGCCGCCCGCCGCGCGATAGGCGATGTCGGCGAGCCAGATCGGCAAGGGCGGGCCGAGATCGGTGCCGACCTGGTATTCGCGGCCGAAGGCCAGCAGGGTCGCGAGGTTGCCGGGCGGGCTGCGGTAAAAGACGAGCGCCACGAACAGCCACATCGCGGCCTGCAGCAGCACGACAATCCAGACGATCAGCCGCGGCCGGGCGCGAATGAGCTCGATGACCAGGGAGGTAAACCGCATGCAACGTCCGAAAAATGCAGCCAACCGTCCAGCCGGCCCTATTCGCTCACGACTGTTTTGATAGAGGGCGCTGCGCGTCGTGGCAACTTCGGTCTGCTCCCTCTCCCCGCGTCTCTTCTCCCTCTCCCCGTTCTTACGGGGAGAGGGTTGGGGTGAGGGGCTGCTTCCGCAATCACAGTGAGAGATGGACTCGCGGAGGCTCCCCCTCACCCGCATCCCATCTTCGATGGGATGCGGCCTCTCCCCGCACGCGGGGAGAGGCGAAGAGCCCACCGCGAGGGGAGTGCTAGAGACTTGTGGAAACGTCGATCTCGATCTGGGCTTCCACCTGCACCTCGACCTCGGTGACGGCAAACAAATCCTGCACGGGCTCGACCGTCCAGGGCATGTGCTTGGCGCGTGCTGCGGCAACCGGGGCGAAGAAGCTGCGGTGGTGGACGGTGGGGCCGAGGCGGTCGAGCGCGTCGAGGTGCTCCGGGACGGCGTAGCCCTTGTGTTGTTCGAAACCGTAGCCGGGGCAGTCCAGCGCCAGCGCGCACATCAGCCGGTCGCGCGTCACCTTGGCGACGATCGAGGCCGCGGCGATCGACAGCACGAGGCCGTCGCCGCCGATCACGGCCTCGCAGTCGCACGGCGTGTCGAGCCTGTCACGGCCATCGACGAAGACGTKCCTGGGCGCCTCGGGCAGCGCCACCACCGCGCGCTTCAACGCCCACAGCGAGGCGCGCAGGATATTGTCGCGGTCGATCCGGGCGCGCGAGGCGACGGCCACCGAGACCTGGGCGGTCGCGCAGATCTTGTCGAACAGTCTTTCGCGCTCTTCGGCCGTCAGCCGCTTGGAATCGTCGATGCCGCGCGGGATGCGGTCGGGATCGAGGATCACGGCCGCCGCCACCACCGGGCCGGCGAGCGGCCCGCGGCCGGCCTCGTCGCAGCCGGCGACCGGCCAGACGCCGCGCTTGATCAGCGCGCGCTCGCGGCGGAAGCTCGGCGACGCGACGGCGATGACGCCCTTCCTGGCTGCGGTCTTGCCGGCGGTGGCTTTCGCAGACTTTTGCGGCGCAGGCTTTTTGGCAGGCTTGCTGGCGGACTTGTCCCGAATCATGGCCGGGATCGTGCGCAAGCGGTCGGGCCCGCGCAACAGGGAACCCCGCGCAATTCCCGTTATTCAAACCGGGCCGCCTCAGTCGGCCAGATGCACCCGCCGGTCCTCGCCGACCTCAATGCCGGGCGCGACGACGACCTCCCAGGGATGGCCGTCGGGATCGGCAAAATAGCCGGAATAGCCGCCATAGTCGGTTTCGTGCGCTGCCTTCAGCAGGGTGGCTCCGTTTTCGACGGCGAAGGCCAGCACGGTGTCGACCTCCTCGCGCGCCCGGCAATTCCAGGCGAGCGTGATGCCGCGGAAGGCCGTTGGCCTCGGCTGGTCCGGCAAGGTCGCGTCCGCCGCGAGCTGGTCCCAGTGAAACAGGGCAAGCACGGGACCGCCCGTATCGTAGAACGCGACGGCCTCTCCGGTCGCCTTCAGCCGGCGCGAAAAACCGAGGGCATCATAGAAGGCGATGCTAGCGCGGATGTCGCTTACGCCCAGCGTGATGACGGTCAGCCGCGGCACCGGGGCCGGTCGTTCCTTGCTCATGCTACGCCTCGTTGGCTGTCGCCGCTCAGAACAGGCTCAACTGATCGCCGTTCCGCTTCGGCCTGGCGAAATGATCCGTCGTCAGCTTGGAGCGCCGCTTGTTGAGCCCGAGCCTGTCGCAGGCGATCTCGAAGCGGCGGCCGATGGTCCAGGCCATCGGGCCGGTGCCCTTCATCCGCTCGCCCCATTTAGCGTCGTAGTCGCGCCCGCCGCGCATGTCGCGGATCAGCGTAAAGACGTGGCGGTAGCGGTCCGGATAGTTCGCCATCAGCCATTCACGGAAGAGATCGCGCACTTCCAGCGGCAGCCGCAGCAGCACGTAGGAGGCTTCCTTGACGCCGGTGTGCGCCGCCGCATCCAGGATGCGCTCGATCTCGGAATCGTTCAGCGCGGGAATCACGGGGGCGACCATGACCGTGGTCGGAATGCCGGCCTCCGAGAGCTGCTTCAGCGCCTCGAGCCGCTTCGGCGGCGTCGAGGCCCGCGGCTCCATGGTGCGCGCCAGCTTCGGATCGAGCGAGGTGACCGAGATCGCGACCTTGGCGAGGTTGCGCTTGGCCATCCGCGCGAGGATGTCGATGTCGCGCGTCACCAGCGCCGACTTGGTGACGATGCCGACGGGATGGCTGGCGCGCTCCAGTACCTCCAGAATGCCGCGCATGATCTTCCGCTCGCGCTCGATCGGCTGATAGGGATCGGTGTTGGTGCCGATCGCGATCATCCGCGGCTCGTAGCCTGCTGCTGCGAGCTCCTTCTCGAGCAGCGACGGCGCCTCGGGCTTGACGAACAATTTTGACTCGAAGTCGAGCCCCGGCGACAGGCCGAGATAGGCATGGGTCGGCCGCGCGAAGCAGTAGACGCAGCCATGCTCGCAACCGCGATAGGGATTGATCGAGCGGTCGAAGCCGATGTCGGGCGATTCGTTGCGGGTGATCACCTTGCGCGAGGTGTCGACCGCCACCGTGGTCTTGAACGGCGGCAGCTCCTCCAGGCTCTGCCAGCCGTCGTCGAAGGCGACGCGCGCCTCGGCCTCAAAGCGGCCGCTGGCGTTGGATTGCGCGCCCCGCCCTCGCCTGCGTTCGCGGTCGATGGCGACGCCAAGCTCGGGAAAATCGGCAGGACTATCCGAAGACGCACCCGCCGGCTCGGAGGGCGCCGTGACCGGCGGGTGCTTGAGGGCACGAGAGGATGCTCGACTCATGAAGCCAACATAGCACGCGATCAGAACAAATCAAGAACGAGAACAAAAAACGCGAAAACAACCCCATGCACAGTAGCGCTGCCCAAACTTCGGGCGCGCCCCTTTGACCTCACGCAACACCTGCATCCGGTGATCCGGTTTGATGCCGCGAGGGATCGATCGTTGCGAAACAATGTTGGTGACGATCGCCGGGTGAAGGTCGGCAGGAACATGACAAATCAACAACAATCGGGCGCCCCGCGCAGCGAACTCGACCTCCTCGATCGCTACTGGCGTGCCGCCAACTACCTCTCCGTCGGCCAGATCTATCTGCTGGACAATCCGCTGCTGCGCGAGCCGCTGCGGCCCGAGCACATCAAGCCGCGTCTGCTCGGCCATTGGGGCACGACGCCCGGGCTGAACTTCGTCTACGCCCATCTCAACCGCGTGATCCGCGCGCTGGACCTCAACGTGATCTATGTCTGCGGTCCCGGCCATGGCGGCCCGGGCATGGTCGCCAACACCTATCTCGAGGGCAGCTACAGCGAGATCTACCCGAGCATCGGGCGCGACGCGGACGGATTGCGCAGACTGTTCCGGCAGTTCTCCTTCCCCGGCGGCATTCCGAGCCATGCCGCGCCGGAAACGCCGGGTTCGATCCACGAAGGCGGCGAGCTCGGCTACGCGCTGGTCCATGCCTATGGCGCGGCGCTCGACAATCCCGACCTGATCGTCGCCTGCGTCGTCGGCGACGGCGAGGCCGAGACCGGCCCGCTCGCGGCCTCCTGGCACTCGAACAAGTTCCTGAACCCGGCCCATGACGGCGCGGTGCTGCCGATCCTGCACCTCAACGGCTACAAGATCGCCAACCCGACCGTGCTCGGGCGGATGCCTGACAGCGAGATCCGCGATCTCTTCCGCGGGCTCGGCCACGAGCCGCTGTTCGTCGAGGGCGACGATCCCAAATTGATGCACCAGGCGATGGCGGATGCGCTCGACGTCGCGCTCGCCAGCATCCGCTCGATCCAGCAGCACGCCCGTGACGGCCGCAAGGCGGTCGAGCGGCCGCGCTGGCCGATGATCGTGCTGCGCAGCCCGAAGGGCTGGACCGGCCCGAAGGAAGTCGACGGCAAGAAGGTCGAAGGTTTTTGGCGCGCACATCAGGTGCCGGTCGCAAGCTGCCGCGAGAACCCGGCGCATCTGAAAATTCTCGAAGACTGGATGCGCAGCTACGAACCCGAAAAGCTGTTCGATACAAACGGCACGCTCATCGCCGAGCTAAGGGCGATCGCGCCCGAGGGCAACCGCCGCATGGGCGCCAATCCGCATGCCAATGGCGGGCTGCTCAAGAAGGAGCTGAAGCTGCCGGACTTCCGCAGCTTCGCCGTCGACGTGCCGCAACCCGGCGGCGTTACCGGGGAAGCGACGCGCGAGCTCGGCAAATTCCTGCGCGACGTCATCCGCCTCAACGCGCAGGAGCGCAACTTCCGCATCATGGGCCCGGACGAGACCGCCTCAAACCGGTTAGATGCGGTGTTCGAGGCAACCGAACGGGTCTGGATGGAGCCGACCGAACCCTACGACGTGCATCTCGCCCAGGACGGCCGCGTCATGGAGGTGTTGAGCGAGCATCTCTGCCAGGGCTGGCTCGAAGGCTACCTGCTCACCGGACGCCACGGCTTCTTCTCCTGCTACGAGGCCTTCATCCACATCGTGGATTCCATGTTCAACCAGCACGCCAAATGGCTGAAGGTGACGCGGCACCTGCCGTGGCGACGCCCGATCGCCTCGCTCAATTATCTGTTGACCTCGCATGTCTGGCGCCAGGACCATAACGGCTTCAGCCATCAGGATCCCGGCTTCGTCGATCTCGTCGCCAACAAGAAGGCCGACATCGTCCGCATCTACTTCCCGCCGGATGCCAACACGCTGCTGTGGATCGCCGACCATTGCCTGCGGACCTATGACCGCATCAACGTGATCGTTGCCGGCAAGCAACCGGCGCCGCAATGGCTCTCGATGCAGGACGCCGCCACGCATTGCGATGCCGGCATCGGCATCTGGACATGGGCGGGCACGGAGGACACGAAAGGCGAGCCCGATGTGGTGATGGCCTGCGCCGGCGACGTGCCCACGCTGGAAACGCTTGCGGCCGTCGACCTGCTGCGCAAGGCGCTGCCCGAATTGAAGATCCGCGTCGTCAACGTCGTCGACCTGATGACGCTACAACCGAAGGAGCAGCATCCGCACGGCCTGTCCGACCGCGACTTCGACAGCCTGTTCACGCGCGACAGGCCGGTGATCTTCGCCTATCACGGCTATCCCTATCTGATCCACCGGCTGACCTATAACCGCAGCAACCATGCCGGCCTGCATGTGCGCGGCTTTGCCGAGGAAGGCACCACGACGACGCCGTTCGACATGGTCGTGCTCAACGGGCTCGACCGCTATCACCTCGCGATCGAGGCGATCGAGCGCGTGCCCGGTCTTGCGACCAAGGCGGCGCAGGTGAAGCAGCAGTTCCGCGACGCGCTGATCGCGCATTCGGCTTACGTGCGCGAGCATGGCGAGGACATGCCGGTGATCCGCGACTGGGTCTGGCCGGCCAAGGCGGCGTAGCGATGCCATTCCTGCACGGGTTCAACCACGGCTCGTGCCGCTAATGCGTCCCCGAAAGAATCTGGATGCAGCCGATCACGACCTCGATCACGATCAGCACCACGACCGCGACTTCGAGGCGGAGCGAGCGCTGGGTGTCGATGATGTCGGCCAATGCGTTGGCGGTCTCCGACACGGCGGTGAGCTTGCGCTCGAGCGTATCGAGACGCTCCTTCAATTCATACTCGTCTTCGAGACGTGCATAGAGCCGGTCGAGCTCGGGCTTCTCCCAGAGCACGTCGGGTTTCTCGGCAACGGCAACGCGGCCGGCGACGCGCTGCTGGACGAGAAGCGCATTGCCGATCAGTTGCAGAATGCCCTTGCGCCGGCGCGGCGTGCGGCCTCGCTCGGCGAGCTCCCGCGCGAAGGGCTCGATCACATCGAAGACCGCGGCGACGCGCCGCTCGTCGCGCGCCAGCGAGGTGCTCTTGGCAAGCGCGTCCGCGACCAAAAGCAGCCGCTCGTC
Source organism: Bradyrhizobium sp. P5_C12 (assembly GCF_054049735.1). Lineage (NCBI taxonomy): Bacteria > Pseudomonadati > Pseudomonadota > Alphaproteobacteria > Hyphomicrobiales > Nitrobacteraceae > Bradyrhizobium > Bradyrhizobium sp. P5_C12. The sequence goes on along the minus strand of NZ_JBFULU010000016.1, from coordinate 140,831 downwards.
GGAGAATTTTGCGAGGCAGATCGGCCCGCCCGGCTGGATCGCCTCGGCGTTCTCGTCGTGGCAGAGCTGCGCCTGCGCGGTCTCCTCCTCGTAGGGGCTGAACTCGCCGATCACCCGCGGCTTCAGGCTGTCGATCAGGACCTTCTCCTCCGATGGAAGCTGGCCGATCAGCACCACGACGCCGTAGCGGAAGACCACGGCAAGGCCGGCGTGGACGCGGAAGGCGGCGGGCGTCGAGGAGACCAGCGTGCCGAGCTCGAGGCCCGAGGCGTTGATGCGGTCGCCCAGCATCAGCGCGCGGATCCGCAAGGTCGGCGGCGCGTCCGGCTTGGCAGATGCTGCCGGCGCGCTAACAGCAAGTTGATCGGCGTTCATGCGAAGCCCTCGTCGGCACCGTGGATTGCACGTTTTTCCCGTTCCCGCGTTTCGTCCCGCCATCGCATCCTTCTCGTGCGGGATTGCGATCTGCCTGCACGCGGCGCAATATCGGCGTGAAACTCCGGGTTACTACGGTCCAAGCGAGCTTGGGCCGAAATATTCGGCAATATTGCCACCCCGTGCGGGACACATTTGGATGCGATGGCTCCGGCAGTTTACCATCGAACACCGAAGCTCCGCCGAAAAGTTGCTCTCGGCAGCGCCGCGTGTTTATGACAACATCATAACAGGCTACGCTTCTCCCGAAGTGCGGACACCGAAGCTTCAATCATGCTCAGCGTCATCATTCCGACCGAAGGCGTCGAGCAGACGACGGTCGCAACTCTGGCCGCGCTGGTCCCCGGTGCCGCCGCGGGCGTCATCCGGGAAGTGCTCCTGGTCGACGGCACCCGCAACGGTGTCATCGAGCGGGTTGCCGACGTCGCAGGCTGCCGTTTCATCGGCTTCGACGGATTCTCGCAAGGCGCAGCGCTCGCTGCCGGCGCGCTCCAGGCCCGTTCGCCCTGGCTGATGTTCCTGCCCGCCGGTGCGGTGCTGGAAACCGGCTGGATCGAGGAAACCACCCAGTTCATCCAGACCGTATCGGCCAGCGGGCGGGATCGCGCGGCGGTTTTCCGCTATGGGCGCTCCCCTTACGCCGATACCGGATTCCGCCACTTCCTGCGCGCCGTGGCGCGCAAGCTCGCCGGCCCCCTGGGCGATCAGGGACTTTTGATCGCCCGCGATCATTACGACCGGATCGGCGGCTATCCGCCCCAGGCGCGCCGGTCGGAGGCGCGGCTGCTGCGGCGGCTCGGCCGGTCGTCCCGGACCATGCTGCGCAGCCGGATCGTCATGGTCGGGTGACCGCACCAGATACTTGCCAAAGTCAAATGGTTGATTGACAATGGCAAGTATTGAGGTGTCCCATGCCAGCAAGTCCTTCGCCATCAAGTTCTGCGACCGATCAGGTCTCCGATAACCAGGTTCAGGCGGTTCGCGCCTTCAACCGTTTCTACACCCACAAGCTCGGCGTGCTCGACCAGCAGCTTTTGAAAAGCCCGTTCTCGCTGAGCGAGGCGCGCGTGCTCTACGAGCTCGCCCATGGTGGCGAGCAGCCGGCCAAGGAGATCGGCATCACGCTCGGGCTCGATGCCGGCTATCTCAGCCGCATCGTGCAGAACTTCGACGAGAGCGGGCTGATTGCGCGCAAGCCGCTTGCCTCCGATCGCCGGCAATTTCAATTGAGCCTGACTGCGAAGGGCCGCCAGGCTTTTGCGAAGCTCGAACGCTCGTCACAGGACGACGTCGCAGCGATGCTGCGGCCGCTGCCGGACGAGGAGCGCAAGCGGCTGACCGGTGCGATGGAAACGATCGAGCGCCTGCTCGCCATGCCGCGCACGCCGGCGCCGCGCGCGATGTTGCGCGATCCCCGTCCCGGCGACATGGGCTGGGTGGTGCAGAGCCACGGCGCGCTCTATGCGAGCGAATACGGCTTCGACTCCGGCTTCGAGGCACTGGTGGCCGAGATCGTCGCCAAATACATGACGTCGTACGATGCCTCGCGCGAGCGCTGCTGGATCGCCGACATCGAGGGCCGACCCGTCGGCTCGGTGTTTCTGGTGAAGGCGAGCGACGATGTCGCCAAGCTGCGCCTGCTGCTGCTCGATCCGGCCGCGCGCGGCCAGGGCCTCGGCCAGCGGCTGGTGGCCGAATGCGTCACCTTCGCGCGCGCCTGCGGCTATCGGCGGATGACGCTGTGGACGCAGAGCAATCTGACCGCCGCGCGAAAAATCTACCAGGATGCCGGCTTCAAGCTGGTCGCGACCGAGCCGCATCGCAGCTTTGGCCAGAACCTGATCGGGGAGACCTGGGAGCGGGATCTCTGATGCAGGCACGGCACTCACCGGCGCATCACATCACGGCAGAGCTCGTCGATCTCTACAAGCGCCGGGCGCGACGATTGCACGTGGCGGCTTGCCGGAATCTGTGGCGAACGGTGTGGGGTTTGCTGCGGCGGAGGAGTTAGTAAGTATCACTGAGTCAGCGGGCGCGATGCGCATTGCTGTGCCCTCGCCCCTTGCGGGAGAGGGCAGCGACGCTGGGAGATACAAACTCACTTGGGTGAGGGGTATATCTCAGAGCACTCCTTGCGGATGGATACCCCTCATCCGGCGCTTCGCGCCACCTTCCCCCACACGGGGGGAAGGGAAGAAAAATCATCGGCGGCCGCGCCTACACCGTCGCGCCTTGCGCCTTCGGCCGGCGCAGATGCTCGTCCAGCCGCGGCATGATCTCGACGAAGTTGCAGGGGCGCGTGCGGTAGTCGAGCTGGCTTGCGAGGATGCCGTCCCAGCCGTCGCGGCAGGCGCCGGGAGAACCGGGCAGGCAGAAGATGTAGGTCGCGCCCGCAACGCCGGCGGTGGCGCGGCTCTGGATCGTCGACGTGCCGATCTTGGCGTGGCTCAACATGTGGAACGCGATCGAGAAGCCGTCCATGCGCTTCTCGAACAGCGGCTCGATCGCCTCCGGCGTGACGTCGCGCCCGGTGAAGCCGGTGCCGCCGGTGGTGATGATGACATCGACGTTCGTGTCCGCGATCCAGCGGCGGATCACGGCGCGGATCGCCTCGACGTCGTCGGTGACGATCTCGCGCGCGGCGAGCTGATGGCCCGCCGCGGTGATACGGTCGGCCAGCGTCTGGCCCGACTTGTCGTCGGCGAGCGCGCGCGTGTCGGAGACCGTCAGCACCGCGATGTTGAGCGGGATGAACTGTTTTGACTCGTCGATGGACGCCATTGCGCTGCACCTTCTATCCCGCCCACCGCCGTCATCCCCGGACGAACGCATTTGCGTTCGCTCGGGAGGTGCGCGCCCTTGCGCGCCTCGAAGGATGGACCGCGGACTCCGCCATCCTTCGAGGCTCGCCAAGAGGCCAGCACCTCAGGATGACGCCACGACTAATAGCCTACAACGCCCCGGCGCCAAACGTATTGCAGGCTTGCACCGTGCCCTGCTGATAGCCGGTCATGAACCACTGCTTGCGCTGCGCTGCCGAGCCGTGGGTGAAGGAATCAGGCACCACCCGGCCCGTGGCCTGACGCTGCAGCGTGTCGTCGCCGATCGCGCTCGCCGTGGTCAGCGCGGCGTCGATGTCGCCGGCTTCCAGGAAGCCCGGACGCTTCTTCTGCTCGCGGTTGACCCAGACCCCCGACAGGCAGTCGGCCTGGAGCTCCACCTTCACCTGCAACGCATTGGCCTCGGCCTTGCTGCCGGCCTGCTGCTGGAGCCGCGTCACCCGCGGAATGATGCCGAGCAGGTTCTGGATGTGGTGGCCCGCCTCATGCGCGATGATATAGGCCGCGGTGAACTTGCAGGCATTGCCGGAGCAGCCGCGGAAGCGTGTCTCGACCTCGCGGAAGAAGTTGGTGTCGAGGAAGATGGTGCGGTCCGGCGGACAATAGAACGGTCCCATCGCCGACTGCGCCATGCCGCAGCGGCCGCCATTGGTGGCGTTGCGGAACAGCACGATCTTCGGCCCGGTGTAGTTCTGGCCGCTGGCCTGGAAGATCTCGCTCCAGCGATCGTCGATCTCGCCCAGCACGCCGGCGATCATGCTGCCCATCTCGTCGGTCGGCGCGCCGCGCTTGGCGGAGGAGGACTGGCGATCGGTCTGGTAGGTCGGTGCCTGGTTGCCGCCGGTGAGGATCTCGGCGCCGCCGATCAGGATGCGCGGATCGATGCCGAAGGCGTAGCCGATCAGGCCGAGCACGATGATGGTGCCGATGCCGAGACCGCCTCCGCCCATCGGCAGACCGAACCCGCCGCCACCGCCACCGCCACCGCCGCCGCCCTCGTCGCGACGATCCTCGATGTCGTCGCTGCGGCGGAAATCATCATAGCGCATGGCCGGTTTCCTCAGTCCTCGATGGCATCACTTGGCACAAGACCTGACATAAGACTTGGCATAAGGCTTGACGCAAGACTTGGCACAAGACTTGGCGCAGGAGATTTGGGCGCAAATGCGCGCAAGCTCAACGCGCCACACATGTAAAATTTCCGTTGCATTCATCAATATCGTGCTCGGCAAAAATTGCCTAGTGCGACAGCGTGCCTGGGCCAGCAATTTTTTCCCGGCTCGAGCAATTTTTTCCGAGAGAAATTTGCAGTCTTTTCGCCGCTCGGGCCGCTCCCGCACCGCGAAGAAATGCGAAATATGCTGCAAAACATGGAGAATGCGCGCGACGAACCACGTTCGACGCAGGATGCGACGCCTGCTCACAAAAGCAGCGGGTTAAGTCGATTTTTACTTTGCCCCTTCAATGTAACGGCCAGTCGGTTGTTTGGTCCCGCGTCGCCGACAGCGTCGCCTGAGTCAGAGTTCTTGAGTCATGGTAGAGTCGCGTCGCGGGGCGTCTGCAAGGGCGCCCCGCACAAACTTTGAGTCTCCCGCGCATCGCATCATCCTCGGTGATTGCGTTGCCGAGATGTCGAAGCTTCAGGCTGGTTCGGTCGACCTCGTGTTCGCCGATCCGCCCTACAATCTCCAGCTCAAGGGCGATCTCAAGCGCCCCGACGAATCCCATGTCGATGCCGTCAACGACGACTGGGACAAGTTCGATTCATTCTCCGCCTATGACGATTTCACCCGCGCCTGGCTGCTTGCCGCCCGCCGCGCGATGAAGCCGTCGGCGACGATCTGGGTGATCGGCTCCTATCACAACATCTTCCGCGTCGGCGCGATCATGCAGGACCTCGGCTTCTGGCTCCTGAACGACATCGTCTGGCGCAAGACCAACCCGATGCCGAATTTCCGCGGCCGCCGTTTCACCAACGCGCACGAGACCATGATCTGGGCCGCGCGCGACGAGAAGGCCAAGGGCTACACGTTCAATTACGAAGCGCTGAAGGCGGCCAACGAGGACGTGCAAGCCCGCTCCGACTGGCTGATCCCGCTCTGCACCGGCGAGGAGCGCCTCAAGGGCGCCRACGGCAAGAAAGTGCATCCGACGCAGAAGCCGGAAGGCCTGCTCGCGCGCGTGCTGCTGTCGTCGTCGAAACCCGGCGATCTCGTGATCGACCCCTTCAACGGCACCGGCACCACCGGCGCGGTGGCAAAACGCCTCGGCCGCTCCTATATCGGCTTCGAGCGCGACAAGACCTATGCCAAGGCGGCAGAGGCCCGCATCGCCGCGGTCGAACCGCTGCCGGAGGAGAGCCTCGCCCCGTTCATGACCGCGCGCGACGCGCCGCGGGTCGCGTTCTCCGAGCTGATCGAGCGCGGCATGATCATGCCCGGCACGAAGCTGTTCGACGCCAAGAAGAAGTTAGGGGCGCTGGTGCGCGCCGACGGTGCCATCATGCTCGGCGACAAGGTCGGCTCGATCCACCGCATCGGCGCCGTGGCGCAAGGTGCGCAGGCCTGCAACGGCTGGACCTTCTGGCACATCGAGACCAAGAAGGGCCTCAAGCTGATCGACGAGCTCCGCGCGGAGATCCGCGCCGGCATGGCCGCGGAGTAGCCGGTTCCTGCAATCTCGTAGGGTGGGCAAAGCGAAGCGTGCCCACCATCTTGAGTGCAGCGCGACACGTGGTGGGCACGGCGCTTTGCGCCTTTGCCCACCCTACGGCATCCTTGAATGACGCGACGGCCAGGACTAGATTTGACCGATCGCTCCCGTCCTGACCGGTCGGCTCCCATGCGACGACAGTCCGAGACATTGCTGCTGGTGCCGCTGCTGCCGATCTTCCTGGTCGGCATGTTTCCGATGTTCCTGATCGCGCTGCTGGGCTTTTTCGGCCTCGCCCTGTTCGGCGTGCTGGTGATCTGCGTCGGGCTCGCCAGCAGCAACGAGGCGCACGACACCTTCAATCACGACGTCATCGTGCACGGCTATGCGCGCGGATCGGAACGCGCGGCGCGGGCCTCCGACATGCATCTCGCCGCGCGGCTCGGGCTGCGGCTGGAGGCGGTCGGCGCGGCGATGGTCATTACGGCCGCGATCGGCCTTTGTTACGCCGGCTGATCTGCGCCGGGCGCAGATACCGCACGGCAAACTCGCCGGTTGCGCTTTCAGTCAGGATTTGGGCAAGAGGAGGCCGCCTGCGGCAATGATGCCGCGTTCGCTCTCGGCACCAGAACTGGCGAGAGGAATCGGGGAGACAAACGATGCTCAAATTCTATTTCAACGGATCGCCGAACCCGACCAAGGTCGCGCTTTATCTCGAAGAAGCCGGGCTGGCGTTCGAGCCGGTGAAGATCGACACCCGCAAGGGCGAGCAGTTCACGCCGGAATTTCTCAAGATCAATCCGAACGCCAAGGTGCCGGCAATCGACGACAACGGCACGATCGTGTTCGATTCGAATGCCATCCTGCTCTATCTCGCCGAGAAGACCGGCAAATTCCTGCCCGCCGCAAATGTTCGCGGCGAGACGTTGTCCTGGCTGATGTTCGTGGCGACCGGCGTCGGGCCCTATTCGGGTCAGGCCGTGCACTTCAAGCATTTTGCGCCGAAGGATCAGAACCACGACTACGCCAATAACCGCTACCAGTACGAGACCGATCGCCACTACAAAATTCTCGACGGTCACCTCAAAGGCCGCCGCTACATGGTCGGCGACAGCTATTCGATCGTCGACATGGCGCTGTGGGGCTGGGCGCGGATGGTGCCGTTCAAGCTCGGCGACGACGCCTTTGCGCGATACCCGAACGTCAAGCGGCTGGTCGACGAAATCTCGGGCAGGCCTGCGGCGGCGCGCGCCATCGCCCTGAAGGACAAGTTCACGTTCAAGGCCGAGATGGACGACGAGGCCCGCGGCAACATGTTCAAGCACATGACGACGAAGGTGGCCTGATCGCGCCAGGCTGCCATTCAAGGCCACGCGCATGCGCGTGGCCTTTTGCTTTGAAGCTTCAGGCGGCGCGCACCGAGTCGAGGAACTTGCCGACCTCGAGCTTCAACCGGTTGCTGTCGGCCGACAGCGAGCGCGCCGACGACAGCACCTGCGAGGATGCCGAGCCGGTCTCCGATGCGCCGTGCTGCACGTCGCCGATATTGGCCGACACAAGCTGCGTGCCCCGGGCCGCCTGCTGGACGTTGCGGGAGATCTCCTGCGTGGCCGCGCCCTGCTCTTCCACCGCCGCCGCGACGGTGGAGGAGATTTCCGACAAGCGCTCGATGGTGCCGCTGATCTCCCTGATCGCGCCAACCGATTGCTCGGTGGCGGCCTGGATGCTCGAAATCTGCTGACCGATCTCGCCGGTGGCTTTCGCGGTCTGCTCGGCCAGCGCCTTGACCTCGGAGGCGACCACGGCAAAGCCGCGTCCCGCTTCTCCCGCGCGCGCCGCCTCGATGGTCGCGTTCAGCGCCAGGAGGTTGGTCTGGCCGGCGATCGTGCTGATGAGCTCGACCACGTCGCCGATGCGGGCGGCCGCCTTGGAGAGCTCGCCGACGCGTTCGTTGGTGCGGCTCGCCTGGACCACCGCCTCGCCGGCGATGCGGGCGGATTCCTGCACCTGGCGCGCGATTTCGCTGACCGACGAGGAGAGCTCCTCGGTCGCCGAGGCCACCGCCTGCACGTTGGCCGAGGCCTCCTGCGACGCCGAGGCCACTTCCGTCGACAAGTCGCGGGCGCGCGTGGCCGTGGTGGTCAGGGTGCCGGCCGACGCTTCGAGCTCGGTCGACGCCGACGACACGGTGTCGACGATCTCGCCCACGGCCCGCTCGAATTCGCCGGCCAGATTCCGCATGTCGGCCTTGCGCTGCTCGGCCTGCCGCGCCCCGGTCACCACCTGCTCTTCGCGCAGGCGTTCGGTCTCGACCATGCTCTCCTTGAACACCTGGATCGCCTGGGCCATGTCGCCGATCTCGTCGGTCTTTCCGCGTCCGGGAATCTCGACCTTGAGATCGCCACCGGCGAGGGCTCCCATCGCCCCGGTCATCGTGGTCAGCGGCCCGGCAATGCTGCGGCCGATCAGGAAGGCGACGAGGCCGCCGAACAGAACGGCAAGGCCGCCGGCGACTTCCTGGATCCAGGTCGTATTGGCAATGACGCCATCGGCGGCCGCGCGCGACTTCTGGTAGTCGGCCTTCAGTCCGGTTTCCGCAACCTTGAGCTTGTCGACGCTTTCGCTGATCAGGGGAGCGATATCGTTGCGGTAGATTTCATCGGCCTGGAGGGTTGCGGCGGAGGTCGTCTCGAAGGCCGCCTTGTAGGCCGAAAGCGAGCTCTTGATCGGCCCGAACGCGGCCTTGACCTCGTTCGGCAGACCGGCCCCCTCCAGTGACTGGAGCGCTTGCTGCGCCCGGTCGACATTGGTCCTGAAGGTCGCCGGCCCCTTTGCGTCCCGGACGGCGAGGAAGCGCCAGTTTGCGACACGAACCAGCAGGATCTTGGATTCGAGATCGGCGACGGGGGCGGTCACGCTGGTATCGCCGGTTTCACGCGCGGCGTCGACGAGCTTGCCGGTATTGGCGGTCAGCTCATCGCCGCCGGCGAGCAGGACAGCCTTGCCCTTGGTCGTCTCATTGACGGCAGCGCCCATACGCTCCCGCAGCGACTTCATCTTTTCGACGTCACCGATCAGGCCATTGTAGATCTTGAGCCGCTCCTCGGAGACCGTCGACTTGGCCGCGGCCTTCAGCAGCTCCGCCGTCGTCACCTCCCGCTCCGCAGCCTCCTTGAAGGCCGGCTCGTTGGCGTCATAGATGTAGCGAAGATTGGCGCGCCGCAGCGCCTGGAGGTTGATCGAGATTTCCTGAACGCGGGCCGTGTTGTCCGAGAGTGCGGATAGCCGCGCCATCTGGCCCTGGACCGCCCACAAATTCCAGATCGCGACCGCGGCCATGATCAAACCGACGGCTACAAGAACCGAAAATCCGGCGTAGAGACGCCCCCGAATTCTCAAACGCAAGTTCGGCATTTTTCCGTCCATCCATAGCAAGAGAGATGGAGCAGCCAAACGACTCCCCGACGTCGCAACGGCCACCCGCCCAGCCGCAATCACCTTTCGGAGATTCGCGCTGCACCGCGACACCGTGAAGAACATTTCTTAATTCAATGCTGCATTTGCCACGCATCGACTACGGAGATCGCGCAAAAGATGCCGTGAGCGCGGCCTGCACCGCCAATTCTGCAGTCATCTGAACAGGAATGCGGCGATCGGACTTGTCCGGCATGCAGCTCGCGCGGCCCGCGCGATCGGGCTGAAGCATCCACACGCGCCACCATCGCAGGTCCACGCGCCTGCGCATGGACCTTTGTTTCTCGCGGGGCCCGCGCCGATCAGGCGGCGTGGACCGAGCTCAGGAACTTGGCGACTTCCTGCTTCAACCGGTTGCTGTCGGCCGACAGCGAACGCGCCGCGGAGAGCACCTGCGAGGAGGCCGAGCCGGTCTCGGAGGCGCCACGCTGCACGTCGCCGATATTGGTCGAAACGCGCTGGGTGCCGTGAGCCGCCTGCTGGACATTGCGGGAGATCTCCTGCGTTGCCGCGCCCTGCTGCTCCACGGCAGCCGCGACCGTCGACGAGATCTCCGACAGCCGCTCGATGGTGCCGCTGATCTCCCTGATGGAGCCGACCGACTCCTCCGTCGCTGCCTGAATGCCGGAGACCTGCTGGGCGATCTCGCCCGTGGCCTTCGCGGTCTGCTCGGCCAGCGCCTTGACCTCGGAGGCGACCACGGCAAAGCCGCGGCCGGCTTCACCCGCGCGCGCCGCCTCGATGGTGGCGTTCAGCGCCAGCAGGTTGGTCTGGCCGGCGATGGTGCTGATCAGCTCGACCACGTCGCCGATGCGGGCGGCGGCCTTGGAAAGCTCGCTGACGCGCGCGTTGGTCTTGCTTGCCTGCCCCACGGCCTCGCCGGCGATGCGGGCGGATTCCTGCACCTGACGGGCGATCTCCGAGACCGAAGAGGACAGCTCCTCGGTCGCGGAGGCAACGGCTTGCACGTTGGCCGTGGCTTCCTGCGATGCGGACGCCACTTCGGTGGACAGGTCCTGGGCGCGCGTCGCGGTTGCCGTCAGCGTGCCGGCGGAGGCCTCGAGCTCACCCGACGCCGACGACACGGTGTTCACGATCTCGCCGACCGCCTGCTCGAACTGGTCGGCGAGCCGGACCATGTCTTTCTTGCGGCTCTCGGCCTGCCGCGCCTCGACCTCCACCTGCTCGTTGCGCAGGCGCTCGGTGTCGATCATGTTGTCCTTGAACACCACGATCGCCTTGGCCATGTCGCCGATCTCGTCGGCCTTGCCGCGGCCGGGAATCTCGACCTCGAGATTGCCGCCGGCAAGCAGCCCCATCGCGCGCGTCATCGCGGTCAGGGGACCCACGATGCTGCGGGCGATCAGGAAGGCGACGATCAATCCGAACAGGGTGGCGAGACCGCCCGCGATCGCCTGCACGGACGTCGTGCCCTCGATCACGGCTTCGGCCAGGTTGCGCGAATCCTTGTAATCCTTCTTCAAGGCGGTTTCCGCCACCTTAAGCTTGCCGATGCTCTCGACGATGAGCGGCGCGAGGTTCTTGTGGTAGATCTCGTCGGCCTGGAGCATCGCGGCCGACGTCGTCTCGAACGCGGATTTGTAGATTCCGAGCGAGGTCTTCACCGGCGTAAGCGTGGCTCGCAATTCCGTGGCCTGTGGGCTCTTTTCGAGCGCCGTGAGCCGCTGCATGGCCCTGTCCACATTCGTCCTGAAATTGGCAGGCCCCTTGGTGTCGCGCAAAGCCAGGAAACGCCAGTTTGCGATTTGAACGAGAAGCAGCCTGGATTCGAGGTCCGCGACGAGGGCCGCGGTGTCTTCGTCGACGGCTGCGCGCGCCACGTCGACCAGCTTGCCCATCTTGACGGTCAGCTCGTCGCCGCTCGGCAGCAGCGTCGCCTTGCCCGTTCTCGCCTCGTTGACGGCGTCCCCGAGATTGTCACGCAGACTTCGCATTTTGGCGATGTCGTCGACCAGATCGTTGTAGAGCTTCCGCCGCTCCTCGGAGGCCGTCCCCTTCGCCCCGACCTTCAACAGCTCGGTCGCCGCGGCTTCCCGTTCCGAAGCTTCCTTCATCGCAGGCTCGTTGGCGTCGTAGATGTATCGCAGATTGGCCCGCTGGATGGCCTGAAGGTGGGTCGAGATTTCCAGAACCCGCGCCGTGCTGTCCGAAAACGCCGAGAGCTTTGCGACCTGCTCCTGCACGGCCCGCAAATTCCAGACGGCGACCACCGCCATCACGAGACCGACCGCCACCAAGGCCATGAAACCTGCGTACAGGCGTCCCCTGATCCGCAAACGAAATTTCGGCATTCCCACTGTCCACCCAGATGCATGTGAATTCGAGCGGCCGAACGTCCGGCGATCGTCTCCGGCCACCCTGGCAGCCGCGAGTCGTTTCTCGGCGACCTACGCTGCACCGCGGCACAATGGGGGACACTCGTTAATTGAACCTTCTGATTTTTCACCCAAGCGCGCACGGCCCCGCACAAAATCTGCTGATTTTATCGGCAGTTGCGCAAGGTTTTGGCGCAAGCCCCGCAGGCGCATGCAGATCGCTGCACGGAGCGCCCCGATGGACGTTCGTTAGGCTGCTGCCTGCGTCATTTTGCCGGGCGCGCGCGCGACCACGTCCAGCGCGCAGCGCTTCTGGATCGCGGGCGCCGATGCCGGCGCGACCGGGATCGACGCCCGCTCGCCATGGCCGGCCCGTTCTTCATTTCCTCCGGCGGGGCTTATGCAGCTGGTATAAAATCTCCGCCCGGGTCGTCCCGCAATCCTGAAGCTCCCGTTCGGTCATGGCAGTGAGCTGATGCCAGACCCGGAACCGCTCCCGCCGGACCCGCATGATATCCACCAGCGTCCGCCAGGCCCGCGCGACAATCGACGGCTGTGACGGACAGGGTCGGTCGGTGGACGCGACGCCGTTCAATCCGGTCAGCTCACGGCCCTCACGGGTGTTTGCGGAAACGGGCCGAGTGCCTTTTCGGTCAGGATCGAGTCGCAATATTCCCTGATCTCCTTGATCTTGCCGTCCTCCAGCCGAAACACCAGGCAGTAGTCGTTGTCGTAGCGGACCCCCCCGGGCGTGACGTTGTCGCCCTTGGCTTCCACCACGACGATGTCGCCGTCGGCGATGAAGCGGTGGGCGACCGTGCGGGTGCGGTCGACGAGGCGTGTGCGGACATAGCCGTGCAGATCGTTGAGGATCGACTGCTTGCCCGAGAAGGTGCGCGACCAGGAATACTGGCCGGTCACGATCCATTGGGCGTCATCGGCAAGGCTTGCGGCGAACAACGCGCGGTCGCGCGCCGCCGGATCCGGGTTCGCGGCGGCGGCAAAAATGTCCTGCATCAGTTTCTTGTTGGCGCTCGCGCTCATGGCGGCATCTCCGTTTGGTGGCATCACGGAGATCATCGGCGGCGATTGAGAATTCTTCAAATCGATAGCGAATATGATACATATTCACCTCATGAATTTGAATTCGCTCGACCTCAATCTATTGACCGCGCTCGACGCCCTGCTGCGCGAGGCCAATGTCAGCCGCGCCGCCATGCGGATCGGCCTGTCGCAGCCGGCCGCGAGCCACGCGCTGCAGCGCCTGCGCGACATCTTTGGCGATCCGCTGCTGGTCCGCACCGGCGCGCGGATGGAGCTGACGCCACGGGCGCTGGCGCTGCGCGCGCCGCTGGCGCAGGCGCTCGACCAGGTGCGCGGGCTGTTCGTGCCCGACGACTTCGACGCCGCGCGCAGCGAGCGGCAATTCCGCCTGATGATGCCGGACCTCGCGGTCGAGCTTCTGATGCCGCCTCTGATGGAGAAGGTGACGCGCCTTGCGCCCAACGTCCGCATCGACGTCGTGCCGTGGCGGGGGCCGGCGATCTTCCACGCCGAGTTCGCCCGCACCATCGATCTCGTGATCTCGATCGGCAACGCCTTCAAGGGCTTTCACCGTCAGTTGCTCTACACCGACAGCGACGCGCTGGCGGTGCGGCGCGGCCATCCGATGGCCACGAAGCTGAAGCGGCGCGAGGCCTTCCTGGCCGCACGCCATGTTGGCGTGATCATCCGCGGCCAGCCCGAGGATCTGATCGACACCTGGCTGCGCAGCAAGGGTATCGAGCGGCACATCGCGCTGGTGGTGTCAGGCTATCTCGAGGCGCTGCACGTCGCCGCCCGCACCGACCTCGTCGCCTTCGTGCCGCGGCGGCTGATCGCGGCGCTGTCGAAGCAGTTGGGCCTCGTCACGGTGACGCCGCCGCTCGATCCCGGGATCGACGAGCAGTTCATGTTCTATCCAACGCGGGCGCAGATGGATCCGGGATCGATCTGGCTGCGGCGGCTGATGCTGGAGACGGGACGGGAGCTGGAGAAGCGGAAGGCTTCGTAGCTTCGTAGGGTGGGTTAGCCCTGCAGATGCGCAAAGCGCATCTGCTCGGCGTAACCCACCAACTTCGTCCCGCATTTAAGGAGGCATGGTGGGTTACGCCTTCGGCTAACCCACCCTACGCTCCTGGGTAAAACGCGGCTCCAAAACACTCGGTGTCGTCCCGGCGAAGGCCGGGACGACAGGGGAATGCGTGGCCGCGCCTTACGCCTTCTGCGCGTCCATCACCATGCGCACGGCGGGGCGGTCGGACATGCGCTTGAAGTGGTCGGCGATCTTCGGCGTGGCGTTGATGTCGACGCTGTCGCCTTCGAGCCAGTGCGAGAGCGTGTGGAGATAGGGATCGCAGATCGTGAACTGGTCGCCCATCACCCACGGCCCCTTGAACATCCTCTGCTCGATCAGGGCGAAGCAGGCGCCCATGGTCTTCGGGACCATCGCCTTCATGTCCGCGAACGAGCTCTCCTGCGTCGCCCAGCGCGCACCGCGCATCTTGTGGGCATGGTTGATGTGCACGGTCGAGCAGAGATAGGAGTTGAACGACTGCACCTGGGCGAAGTCGAAGGGATCGTCGAGCGGCGCGAGCTTCGCCTTCGGGAAGGTCTGTGCGATGTAGGCCAGCATCGCCGGCGTCTCGGTGAGGACGCCACGATCGGTCACCAGGGCCGGCACGCGGCCCTTCGGGTTGATCGCGAGATAGTCCGGGCTGTTCTGCTGGTTGTCCTTGAAGCTCAGCCGTTCGGCTGTGTAGTCGGCGCCGGCCTCCTCCAGGGTCATGTAGGTGGCGAGCGCGCAGGTGCCGGTGGCGTAGTAGAGCTTGAGCATGTCGGACCTCATGGGAAAATTGAAAACTAACGGCTGCGGGCCGCGAGGTCCATAGCACGAAATCCTCTTCGCAGTTGCCCACATCCGCCCGCCTGTGCCAAGACGCCCGCAATCGGAGGGGTTTTGTCATGACGGTACTCATCGCCGGTGGCGGCATCGGCGGGCTCACGCTTGCGCTCAGCCTGCACGGGATCGGCGTTCCCGTAAAAGTGTTCGAGAGCGTCGCGGAACTGAAACCGCTCGGCGTCGGCATCAACGTGCTGCCGCATGCGGTGCGCGAGCTGATCGAGCTCGGGCTGATGGACAGACTGGACACCAGCGGCGTGCGCACGCAAGAGCTCGCCTATTTCTCCAAGCACGGCAAGCCGATCTGGAGCGAGCCGCGTGGGCTGGAAGCCGGCTACAAATGGCCGCAATTCTCGATCCATCGCGGCACCCTCCAGCAGCTCCTGTTCGATACCGCGATCGAGCGGCTCGGCCGCGACAACATCCTGACCAGCCATCATCTGACCGGCTGGAGCGAGACGGACAACGGCGTGCGCGCCGACTTCATCGACAAGGCCACCGGCAAGGCCGCGGGGACTTATGACGGCGCGATCCTGATCGCCGCCGACGGCATCCATTCCGCCGTGCGAGAAAAGCTCTATCCGCAGGAGGGGCCGCCGATCTGGAACGGCCGCATCCTCTGGCGCGGCGTCACGCCGTCAAAATCCTTCCTCACCGGCCGCACCATGATCATGGCCGGCCACGAGATCCTGAAATTCGTCTGCTATCCGATCTCCAAGGCGCCGGATGCGGCGGGCAACCACCTCATCAACTGGGTCGCCGAACGTCACATGCCGCCGACCTATCAGTGGCGCCGCGAGGACTATAACCGCACCGCGCGGCTCGAGGAGTTCCTGCCCTGGTTCGAGAGCTGGCAGTTCGACTGGCTCGACGTGCCCGGCCTGATCAAGAACTGCCCGCACGCCTACGAATACCCGCTGGTCGACCGTGATCCGGTATCGCAATGGACCTTCGGCCGCGTCACGCTGATGGGCGACGCCGCGCATCCGATGTACCCGATCGGCTCGAACGGCGCCTCGCAGGCGATCCTCGATGCCCGCGTCATCACCCGCGAGATCCTTGCGCACGGTCCCACCAATGCGGCGCTGCTCGCCTATGAGGCCGAGCGGAGGCCGGCGACCACCGACCTCGTCCTGCTCAACCGCAAGAACGGTCCCGAGCAGGTGATGCAGCTCGTCGAGGAGCGCGCGCCCGACGGCTACGACGTCGTCACCGACGTGCTGTCGCAAAAGGAGCTGGAAGACGTCGCCGCGAACTACAAGCGCGTCGCCGGCTTCCAGGTCGAGACGCTGAATGCCAAGCCGCCGATCGTGAGCGGGGATGTGAAGCGGGTGGGGACGTGAACGCTAGCTGACAATCGAGCCGCAGGCTCCTCTTCACCTCGCCCCGCTTGCGGGGAGAGGTCGGATCGCCCTTGCGATCCGGGTGAGGGGGTACAGGTCTCTCGACGATCTTTCTCGCGGAGAGAGGCTCCTCACCCCACCCCCTCCCCGCGAAGAGCGGGGCGAGGGAGCGAGAGACAGGTGCTCACCTCACCGCACCACCCTCGCCGCCTCCAGCAACCGCTCGCTCGCCGTTGCGGTGGCGAGCACGGTGCCGTCCTCGGTCATCAGCTTGGCTTCGACGAATGCAATCGTCTTGCCGAGCTGCGTCACCGTCGCCTCAGCGATGATCGGGCCGGGCTTTGCGGGGCTCAGGAAGTTTACCGTCATGCTGATGGTGGTGGTGTAGAGCCGGCCCTCGCTCATCACCAGCACAGCAGGCCCCATCGTGTCGTCGAGCATGGCCGAGAGCATGCCGCCCTGGATGAAGCCCGCCGGGTTGCAGAACTCGGGCTTGCCCTCGAAGCCGAGCCTGATCCAGCCCTCCTCCGGACGAGCATCAAGCAGCCGCCACCCCAACAGCTCGGCGCAGGGAGGCCTGGGAAAATTGTCGAGCGCGGTCTTGACCATCGGGAGCCTCCGTTTCGCGTCGCTGTTAGCGCAGCGCTGCTGCCAGCATGGTGTCAGGAGCATGGTGTCAGGAGGATGCGACCGGCTGGCGCCCCAGTCCATGCGCGATCACCTTGCGCATGACGTTGGGCAGCGCTTCGTCGGCAAGGGTGGCGACCGGCACCCAGCGCATCCCCTCGGGCGGGCGCGTACGGGCTTCGGCCTTGGCCGTGTACACCACCAGCTCCAGCGGAAAATGCGTGAAGACGTGGTTGACGACGCCAAGCCTGCGCTGCCAGCGCGACAGCCCCTTCAGTTCCGGCGCCTGCCGCTTCGCTGTCGTGTCGTCCTGGCCGGCGAGCCAGTCCGAGCCCGGCACCTCGGTCATGCCGCCGAGCAGGCCTTTTTCGGGCCGGGTGCGGACGAGCAGCTCGTCGCCGCGTGTGACGACGAAGGCGGCGCCGCGGCGCAACGTCCCGCTCTTCTTCGGCGCCTTGCGCGGAAAGGTTTCCTGCGTCCCCTCCGCACGTGCCGCGCAATCATCGTTGAGCGGACAGACGGCGCAGGCCGGCTTCTTCGGCGTGCAGATCGAGGAGCCCAGATCCATCAGCGCCTGCGCGCTGTCGCCGGCGCGAGAGTCGGCGAGCAGCGTCGCCGCCAATTGCTGGATCAGCGGCTTGGCCTGCGGCAACTCCTCCTCGACCACGAACAGGCGCGACACCACGCGCTCGATGTTGCCGTCGACCGGCATGGTGCGGCGATCGAACGCGATCGCGGCGATCGCTGCCGCCGTGTAGGGCCCGATGCCCGGCAGTGCGCGCAGCCCCTCCTCCGTGTCGGGAAACACGCCGCCATGGTCGCGCGTCACCGCAACCGCGCAGGCGTAGAGGTTGCGCGCACGGGAGTAGTAGCCGAGCCCGGCCCACATCCGCAGCACGTCATCGAGCGAGGCCCGCCCGAGCGCCGTGACATCCGGCCAGCGCGCGATGAACTTTTCGAAATAGGGCCCGACCGCCTTCACCGTGGTCTGCTGGAGCATGATCTCCGACAGCCAGACGCGGTAAGCGTCAGAGGTCTCGCCGGGCATCGCGCGCCAGGGCAGCCTGCGGCGATGGCGGTCGTACCAGGCGAGCAGCGCCAGCGGACGCGCCGGCGTTACCGGCTGCACTGGTTCCGACTTGGCCTTGAGGGCGGATCTGGGGCTCATGCGGCCACTGTAACGGCGTTACGCCGATCTCTCCACGTCATGCCCGCGCTCGTCGCGGGCATCCACGCCTTTCTTCGCCGCGAGATGGCCCCGAAGTGCTATAAAGGCTCATGTCCAAGCTTCGCCCCATCAAGCCCGGCCCCATCAGCGCAAAGCCGCTTTCGCTCCTGCTCAACGACGTCTTCGCCGAGGCCTATGCCAAGCAGGGCTTCGCCGCGCGCGAGCTGGTGACGCGGTGGGCGCAGATTGCCGGGCCCGAGATCGCGGCCCATGCCGAGCCGCTGAAGATGCAATGGCCGCGGCCGGTCGAGGGCCAGCCGCAGGAGCCGGCGACGCTGGTGCTGCGGGTCGAGGGGCCGATGGCACTGGAGATCCAGCACTCCGCCCACGTGATCCTGGAACGGGTCAACCGCTTCTTCGGCTGGAGCGCGGTCGGCAAGCTGGCCTTCCGCCAGGCCCCGCTGTCGCGGGCGCGGCGCCCGGTGCGGCCCGGCCCGCCGGACCCGAAGACGGTCGCCAAGGTGGCGGAGAGCCTGGGCGACATCGAAGATGAACAATTGAAGACGGCGCTGGCGCGCCTCGGGGCCGCAATCAAGCGAAATTGAGCCATATTCCGCCGCGAAACTGGACCCGTCCTTGCCGCTCGCCATTGCCTCAAGCGACGTTTCAAGCTAGCGACAGGCCGCCCGGGGAACCTTGATCCGAACCTTGGGCGAGACCACGCCAATCCGGGAGCCGACCTTGATCATCACCCGCCGCGCCTTCGCCACGATGCTGTCGCTGACCGGATTTGCCGCGCTCGCCGGGCTCTCGCCGCTCCGGTTCATCAACGGAGCCATGGCGCAGGCGGCCGCCGATGTGGCCAAGCCGGTGTCGCTGCCCGACATGGCGCTGGGGCCCAAGGATGCCGCCGTCACCATTACCGAATACGCCTCGATGACCTGCCCGCACTGCGCGGCCTTCAACGAGCAGGTGTTCCCGAAGATCAAGTCGGAATACATCGACACCGGCAAGGTGCGTTACATCTTCCGCGAGTTCCCGCTGGACATCAAAGCCGCCGCCGGCTCGATGCTGTCGCGCTGCATCGCCAATGGCGACGCGCCGAAATATTTTGCCGTCACCGACATGCTGTTCCGCCAGCAGAACGACTGGGTGCTGAAGAACACCACCGAGACGTTGACCCGGATCGGCAAGCAGGCCGGCCTTACCCAGCAGCAGGTCGAGGCCTGCCTGAAGGATCAGGCGCTGCTCGACAAGATCGCCGCCGACCAGAAATATGCCAGCGACGTCTTGAAGGTCGATTCCACGCCGACCTTCTTCATCAACGGCGAGAAGATCAAGGGCGAGACCTCGTTCGAGGAATTCGCGAAGAAGATCAATCCGCTGCTGAAGAGCTGATTCGCACGCCTCGATCCTGATTCGCGCATCCAAAGCCGTATCTTTCCCGTCATAAATCCCTTGGGAAAAGCGGCTTTCGCCGGTTGCCCTCGCGGCACACCACGGCCATTGTCCAGCCGCATGAGCCGCCTCGGGCGACTCACCCAGACAGTGACATTGCCTTCCATGGTATTGTCCCGGCAGGGGGATTCGCGCCTGCCAACAGAGATGCGTGCTTATGAAAATCACCCGCCTGCGCCTTCACGGCTTCAAGTCCTTCGTTGAGCCCACGGACTTCGTCATCGAGCCCGGCCTGACCGGCGTGGTCGGACCGAACGGCTGCGGCAAGTCGAATCTCGTCGAAGCGCTGCGCTGGGCGATGGGCGAGACCAGCTACAAATCGCTGCGCGCCGCCGACATGGACGCGGTGATCTTCGCCGGCTCCGGCAACCGTCCGGCGCGCAACCACGCCGAAGTGACGATGACGATCGACAATGCCGATCGCACCGCGCCGGCGGCGATGAACGACAGCCAGCTGCTGGAAATCTCCCGCCGCATCGAGCGCGAGGCGGGCTCGGTCTATCGCATCAACGGCCGCGACGTGCGCGCCCGCGACGTGCAGATCCTGTTCGCCGATGCCGCCACCGGCGCGCGCTCGCCGGCCCTGGTCCACCAGGGCAAGATCGGCGAAATCATCCAGGCCAAGCCCGAGCAGCGCCGCCGCGTGCTGGAAGACGCCGCCGGCGTTGCCGGCCTGCACGCCCGCCGTCACGAAGCCGAGCTGCGGCTCAGGGCGGCCGAGACCAACCTCACCCGCGTCGAGGACGTGATCGGCCAGCTCTCCGGCCAGGTCGAAGGCCTGAAGAAGCAGGCCCGCCAGGCCGTGCGCTATCGCGAGGTCGCCGCCAAGGTGCGCAAGGCCGAGGCGACGCTGTTCCATCTGCGCTGGATCGGCGCCCATGCCGACGTCAACGAGTCCGGCCAGACGCACGATCTCGCTGTGCGCGAGATGGCCGAGCGCACCCAGCATCAGGCCGAAGCCGCCCGCATCCAGGCCATCCGCGCCGCCGAAATGCCGGCGCTGCGCGATGCGGAAGCGCGCGCCGCGGCCGGGCTTCAGCGCCTGACCAATGCCCGCGAACTGCTCGACCGCGAGGAAGAGCGCGCCAAGGAACGCGTCGCCGAGTTGGAGCGCCGGCTGACGCAGTTCGAAGGCGACATCGCCCGCGCCCAGCAGCAGACCATGGACGCCGACGTCGCACTCGAACGGCTCGACACCGAGGATGCCGAGCTGAAGGAAGAGATCAAGTCGCGCGTCGAGAAGCGCTCCGGCGTCGACGAGCGCGTGGCCGAGGCCGAGGCGACGCTCACCGAAACCGAGCAGCAATTCTCCGAGCTCACCACGCAGCTTGCCGACCTCACCGCCAAGCGCAACCAGCTCGAAGCCAATGTCCGCACCCACCGCGACAAGCTCGCCCGGCTCGACCAGGAGATCGCGAATGTCGCCGCGGAAGAGCAAAGGCTCGCGGAAGAGACCGGCGGCTTCGGCGATCTCGACGAGCTGACCGCAACGGTCGAGACCGCGGAACAGACGCTCGCGGCTTCGGAAGCCGCAGCCCAGGCGAGCGAGGCGGCCCATGTCGCCGCGCGCCAAACGCTGGAATCCTCGCGCTCGCCGCTGAACGAAGCCGACAAGCGCGTGCAGCGGCTCGAGACCGAAGCGCGCACGATCTCCAAGATCGTCAACGGCGAGACCAAGAATCTGTGGCCGCCGATCATCGACGGCATCACGGTCGACAAGGGTTTTGAGAAGGCGATCGGCGCCGCGCTCGGCGACGATCTCGATGCGCCGGTCGACCCGTCGGCGCCGATGCGCTGGACCAATGCCGGCGTCACCGAGGGCGATCCGGCCCTGCCCGAGGGCGTCGTCCCGCTCGCCAACCACGTGCAGGCGCCGGCCGAGCTGGCGCGCCGCCTGGCGCAGATCGGCGTGGTGCCGCGCGAGCGCGGCGCTGAACTCGTGTCGCAGCTCAAGACCGGCCAGCGGCTGGTCTCGCCCGAAGGCGACGTCTGGCGCTGGGACGGCTTCGTCGCGGCAGCTCACGCGCCGACCGGCGCGGCGCGACGCCTTGCCGAACGCGCCCGCCTCGTCGACATCGAGAACGAGCTGGAGCAGGCCCGCATCGACGCGCAGATCAAGCGTCAGGCGCTGGAGAATGCCGAGTCCGAATTGCAGATGGCGGCAAGCACCGAAGGCGCCAGCCGCGAAGCCTGGCGCGCTGCGCAGCGCGAGCTGAACGTCGCGCGCGAGCGCCATGCCACGGCCGAGCGCGAGATCAGCCGCCACGCCGCGCGCAAGGCGACGCTGTCGGAAGCCCACAGCCGCCTCGCCGCCGACCGCGCCGAGGCCGAGGCCGCGCACGAATACGCCGCCGCCGCGATCTCCGAACTGCCGTCGAGCGAGGACACCGAGACCCGTCTCGCCGCGGTCCGCAGCGACATCGAAGGCCATCGCCGCATGGCCGCACAGGTCCGCGCCGAGGCGCAGGCGCTGGCGCGCGAGGCCGAACTCGCCGACCGCCGCGTGCAGGCGATCCTCGCCGAGCGCACCGAGTGGCAGAACCGCAAGGGCAGCGCGGCCTCCCATATCGACACCATCCAGGCCCGCATCACCGAGGTTTCGATCGAACGCAGCGACCTCGAAAACGCGCCCGCCGTATTCGCCGAGAAGCGCAGCGCGCTGATCACCGAGATCGAATACGCCGAGAACGACCGCCGCGTCGCGGCCGACGCGCTTGCGGCCGCGGAAACCGCGATGGCGGAGACCGATCGCGCCGCAAAGCTGACCCTCGAAGCGCTGTCGAGCGCCCGGGAGGCGACTGCGCGCGCCGAAGAACGCATGGAAGGCGCGCGGCGCCGGCTCGAGGACATCGAGCGCGAGATCCGCGACATGCTGGAGGTCGAGCCGCAGGCGGTCGCCGGCCTCGCCGAGATCGAGCCCGGCGCCGAGCTGCCGCCGCTGCACGACATCGAGGAAGACCTCGAAAAGATGCGCCGCGACCGCGAGCGCCTGGGTGCGGTGAACCTGCGCGCCGAGGAAGAGCTGCGCGAGGTCGAGACCCAGCATACCGGCCTCACCACCGAGCGCGACGACCTGGTCGAAGCCATCAAGCGGCTGCGCCAGGGCATCCAGAGCCTCAACAAGGAAGCCCGCGAGCGGCTCTTGACCTCGTTCGAGGTCGTCAACAACCACTTCAAGCGTCTGTTCGTCGAGCTGTTCGGCGGCGGCGAGGCGGCGCTGCACCTGATCGAGAGCGACGATCCGCTGGAAGCCGGTCTCGAGATCATCGCCAAGCCGCCGGGCAAGAAGCCGCAGACGCTATCGCTGCTCTCGGGCGGCGAGCAGGCGCTGACCGCGATGGCGCTGATCTTCGCGGTGTTCCTCACCAACCCCTCGCCGATCTGCGTGCTGGACGAAGTCGACGCGCCGCTCGACGACCACAACGTCGAACGGTACTGCAATCTGCTGCACGAGATGACCGCCTCGACCGACACGCGCTTCGTCATCATCACGCACAACCCGATCACGATGGCGCGGATGAACCGCTTGTTCGGCGTCACCATGGCCGAGCGCGGCGTCTCGCAGCTGGTGTCGGTGAGCCTGCAAGAAGCCGTGGACATTCTCGACCAGAACGTGGCGTGATATCTCTGGCGTCATTCCGGGGCTCGCGAAGCGAGAACCCGGAATCTCGCGCTACGATCTCTAGATCCCGGGTTCGCGACTTCGTCGCGCCCCGGGATGACGGTGAGCGAAGATGATCTCACCCACCCTCCCCGCCGAACTGAAAGCCGCCCTCGACGCCAAGCTCCAGGGCTTTTCGCGCAGCGACGCGGCGCAGCGCTCACAGAAGATCTCGAACACCTATCGCGCCGGCGGCGGCTCCGGCACGATCAAATCCGAGGCCGATGCGCTCGCCTACGCGCTGGCGCGGATGCCGGCGACCTATGCGGCGGTGGCTGCCAGCCTGAATGCGCTGACCGAGATCGCGCCGGACTTCGCACCAGAAACGCTGCTCGACGTCGGCGCGGGCCCGGGCACCGCGAGCTGGGCCGCTGCGGAGGCGTTTCCGTCGCTGCAATCCTTCACCCTGCTCGATGCCAACGCGACGCTGAGCCGGCTGGCGCTCGAGCTCGCGCAGGACAGCACGCGGCTGGCGGATTGCCGCTATCTGCCGGGCGACGCCGGCACGAACCTCACTGAAGTCCCGCAAGCCGATCTCGTCGTGGCGAGCTACGTCATCGGCGAACTGGGCGAGCGCGAGCAGCGTGCGCTGACGGAGGCGATGTGGGCGAAAGCACGTCACGCGCTGGTCGTGATCGAGCCCGGCACGCCGGCCGGCTATGCCCGCATTCTCGCGCTGCGCCAGCAGCTGATCGCGACAGGTGCTTGCGTCGCCGCGCCCTGCCCGCACGAAAAGCCCTGCCCGCTCGCAGCACCCGACTGGTGCCATTTCTCGCAACGCCTGCCGCGCTCGCAGGCGCACCGCCAGATCAAGGGCGCCGAGGTGCCGTTCGAGGATGAACGCTTCATCTACGTCGCCCTGACCCGCAGGCCGCCGGCGGCGCGTGCCGCGCGCGTGCTGGCGCCGCCCGATGTCGGCAAGGCCGAGATCACGGCAAAGCTCTGCACCGAGCAAAGCGTCGAACTCGCCAAGATCCCCCGCCGCGACAAGACCGCCTACGCAAGCGCCCGCCGCTGGCGCTGGGGCGATGCCGTCATTGCCGAAAGTTAACCTCGTTCCCGGCTTTTGCCTTGAACTCGGATGGCTTCCCGTTCGACCAAATCCTACCTTGCGTCCGCGCCGGCCCCTCCCCCCGGCCCCATTTTGGTTTACGCTGCCCGCCTCAATCCCCTTCAGGAGTTCTCCATGTCGACCGGCTGGATCGTTCTCGGCGTCATTGTCGTCCTCGTGTTCTTGGCCTTCAGCGCCTACAACCGGCTGGTGGCATTGGGCCAGCGGGTCGGCCAGGCCTTTGCCGACATCGACGTGCAGCTCAAGCAGCGCCACGATCTGATCCCGAACCTGGTCGAGACCGTGAAGGGTTACGCCTCGCATGAGCGCGGCACGCTCGACGACGTCATCAAGGCGCGCAACTCGGCTATGTCGGCGCAGGGACCGGCGCAGGTGTCCGCCGCCGAGAACCAGCTCTCCGGCGCGCTCGGCCGGCTGATCGCGCTGTCGGAGGCCTATCCGGACCTCAAGGCCAATGCCAATTTCCAGCAGCTCGCCAGCGAGCTCTCCGACCTCGAGAACAAGATCGCGGCCAGCCGCCGCTTCTTCAACAACGCGGTCCAGGAATACAACACCGGCATCCAGCAGATGCCCGCCGCGCTGTTCGCCGGCATGTTCGGCTTCACCAAAAAGGACTTCTTCGATCTCGGCGCCAGCCGCACCGAGGTCGAGGCGACGCCACAGGTGAAGTTCTGATTGCCGCGTGACCGGCTTCTCACCATCGTCATTCCGGGACGCGTCAAAGACGCGAACCCGGAATCTCGACCGAGACACTAACTCCGAGAGTTCGGGTTCAGGCCTCCGGCCTGCCCCGGAATGACAGGGGTTAAACGGAAGCAGCCATGGCCGCGTATGGTCTCTACACGCACATCGCCTCGAACAAGTTTCGTTCGATGCTGCTGCTCGCGGGCCTGTTCCTGCTGATCTACGTGCTGGTCTATGCGGGTGCGCTGATCGCCGAAGTTCTCATCGACAGCAACCAGACTGTCGCCTTCTACCTGTCGCGCGCCTTCTCCGACCTGCTCAAAGCCGCACCGTTCGCAACGATCGCGGCGGCCGCCTGGGTCGTGATCGCCTACTTCTTCCACCAGTCGATGATCGACGCCGTGACCGGCGGCCACGACGTCACCCGGCAGGAAGAGCCGCGGCTCTACAATCTGCTCGAAAATCTCTGCATCTCGCGCGGCATCACCATGCCGAAGCTGAAGATCATGGAGAGCCCGGCGCTGAACGCATTCGCGACCGGCCTCAATCCGCGGCAATATTCGGTCACCGTCACCACGGGTCTCCTCAACGCGCTGAACGACAAGGAGATCGAGGCGGTGCTGGGCCACGAGCTGACCCACATCAAGAACGGCGACGTGCAGCTCATGGTGGTCGCCGTCATCATCGCCGGCGTGGTCGGCTTCTTCGGCGAATTGTTCTTCCGCCTGTTCACGAATTTCAGCTGGAGTTCCGGCGGCTCGTGGTCGTCGGGCTCCTCCTCGTCGTCGCGGTCGTCCTCGTCATCGAGCGACAGCAAGAGCTCCGGCGGCGGCGCGGTGGTGGTCGTCATCATCGCGATCGTGCTGATCGTGGTGGCCTGGCTGATGTCGCAGGTGGTGAAGCTCGCGCTGTCGCGTTCGCGCGAGTATCTGGCCGATGCCGGCTCGGTCGAACTGACCAAGGACCCCGATGCCATGATCTCGGCGCTGCGCAAGATCGAGAACCGCGGCGAGCTGCCGGGTGCGACCTCGGCGGTGATGGAGCTCTGCGTCGACAATCCCCGCGAGGGCTTTGCCGATCTGTTCGCGACCCACCCGTCGGTGCAGTCCCGGGTCGACGCGCTGGTCAAGTTTGCCGGCGGCCATGATCCCGGCCCGCTGCCGCCCGCCGAGGAGACGGAAGAACCCGAGGCACAGGCCGACCAGCAGGTTGCTCCCCCGCGGCTGCCACAGGGACCGTGGAACGATGCAGGCGGCTCGGCCAGTCCACCGCCAGTGCCCGCGCCAAGCCCCTCCGGAGCCGCAGCCGGGAATCCTGTGGGTCCTTGGGGTCGCCACTAGGCGGATGATCTGCCGCCTCTCGCGACCGGTTTCGCGGCGACAGGGAAAAACCCCGGGAATTGCCGCAGCCGCGCGTCAAGGAATTGAATTCTCCCTTGTTTCTGCCATGTTCGCGCCCAACAGCAGACTTGGGACATCGATTTGGGGCCCGGGCCGATCGCAACCTGCGATCGGAGGGCGCGCGTTAGGGGACAGCAATGGCAAAGCCGGCAGTGGTTGTGGTGGGCGCGGACAAGGGCGGGGTCGGCAAGACCACGGTATCGCGCACCCTGCTCGATTATTTTTCCGCCAACAACGTACCGACGCGCGCGTTCGACACGGAGTCGCCGCGCGGAACTCTCAAGCGCTTCCATCCCGAAATCACCGAGATCGTCGACATGACGACGACGTCGGACCAGATGAAGATCTTCGACACCCTCAACGCCACAAGCCCGTCCGTCACCGTGATCGACGTCCGCGCCGGCCTGCTCTCGCCGGCGCTCGCCTCGCTCCGCGATATCGGCTTCCTCGACGCCGCCAAGGCCGGGCAGATCACCTTCGCCGTGTTCCACATCCTCGGCCCCTCGATCGCCTCACTCGACGAGATCGCCGAGACCGCGGGCTTCATGACCGGCGCGAAATATTTCCTGGTGAAGAACTTCATCAACGACACCCAGTTCTTCCAGTGGGACCAGGCGACCTATAATTCCTACTTCCACCGCATCAAGGACGCGACCGAGCTGACCATCCCCAAGCTCAACGAAATGGCCTATGAGCAGGTCGAGGTGTCCTCCGTCCCGTTCCTGAAATTCGTCGCCAACAAGGGCATCAACGACGAGGCCGCCAACTACTCCTTCGTGCTGCGCGGCTATGTCCGGCATTGGCTCGCGAACGTCTGGAGCGAGTTCGACCGGATCCGGCTGACCGACATCGTCGGCTCGAAGCCCGCCTCCCGTAACAGCGAAAAATAATTGCGCAAGCCGGGCGGATGCGGCTGGATTTGGCGGTGAATCCGCGCAGATATAGCTTTGATGCCCGCGACGCCCCTCTACATCATCTGCTCGCCCCGCCCGCAGGTCGGCAAGACGCTGCTGGCGCGGCTTTTGAGCGAATTTCTGCTGCTCAAGAACGGTGACGTCGCGGCGTTCGACGTCAACCTGAAGGAACCGTCGCTGCTCGACTTCCTGCCGAAGGTCACCGAAACGGCGGATGTGATCGATACCTACGGCAAGATGCAGCTGATGGACCGCGTCATCGTCGACGACGGCCTCGGCAAGGTGATCGACCTCGGCTTCCACGCCTTCGACGAGTTCTTCAAGATGACCGACGAGATCGGCCTCTTGAAGGAGGCGGCGCGCCGTCATGTCGCGCCGATGATCCTGTTCGTCGCCGACACCGATCGCGCCTCGGCCCGCGCCCATGAGATGCTGCGCGCCCAAATCCCGCGGATCAACCTGATCACGGTCGACAATGAGTTCATTCTCCGCGGCGAGTTGCCGCCTGCGATGGCCGGCGGCCGGCTGTTCCGCCTGCCAGCGCTGCCCGGCTTCCTCAAGACCTATATCGACCGGCTGAACTTCTCCTTCACTGGCTACCTGCGCCAGGAGAAAGACTCCTCCACCGAGCTGCACCAGTGGATCCGGCGCAACTACCTCGCCTTCCGCGAGCTCGAGCTCAGCCTGATCCTGCAACGGTCCTAGGCGATAATTTTACCCGGATAATATTG
Source organism: Bradyrhizobium sp. P5_C12 (assembly GCF_054049735.1). Classification (NCBI taxonomy): domain Bacteria; kingdom Pseudomonadati; phylum Pseudomonadota; class Alphaproteobacteria; order Hyphomicrobiales; family Nitrobacteraceae; genus Bradyrhizobium; species Bradyrhizobium sp. P5_C12. Next base: position 113,095 of record NZ_JBFULU010000016.1, on the reverse strand, counting down.
ACTGTAGGCTAAGCTGGGCTTATTGAGGCGGGCATCGGTATCCCTCCCAGCAAGGTCCCCCCCCCCGTGAGCATCGACCGAAAAGCCGCCATCGCCGCCTACAAGGAGCGGAAGACCATTGCGGGCATTTACGTCATTCGATGCGCGGCCTCGGGCGAGGCCTGGGTCGGCCAGGCCCCGAACCTCGACACAATCCAGAACCGCATCTGGTTTTCGCTGCGCCAGGGCAACCACACCTGCCGCAGCCTTCAGGCGGCGTGGAACGCGCATGGCGAGGCAAGCCTGACGTTCGGCGAATGCGAGCGGCTGGAGGATGAAGAGACCGACTACGTCCGGAATGCGCTGCTGAAGGAGCGCTGGCTGCACTGGCGGGCCGAACTGAAGGCCGAGGCGATCTGACGATCGCCGCGGCGGCGAACGCTCAGTGCCCCTCGAACGTCATCAGCGTGCGCACCGGCACGTCCATGGCGCGCAGCTTGGCGGCGCCGCCGAGCTCGGGCAGGTCGATGATGAAGCAGGCGGCGACGACATTGGCGCCGATCTGGCGCAGCAGCTTCACCGCGCCCTCCGCCGTGCCGCCGGTGGCGATGAGGTCGTCGACCAGGATCACGCGCTCACCGGGCTGGATCGCGTCGACATGCATCTCCATCTCGTCGATGCCGTATTCCAGCGAATAGGCGATGCGCACGGTGGTGTGCGGCAGCTTGCCTTTCTTCCGGATCGGCACGAAGCCGGCTGAGACCTGATGCGCCACCGCGCCGCCGATGATGAAGCCGCGCGCCTCCATGCCGGCGACCTTGTCGATCTTGTTGCCGGCCCAGGGATTGACGAGCTCGTCGACCGCACGGCGGAACGCGCGCGCGTCTGCGAGCAGCGTGGTGATGTCGCGGAACATGATCCCCGGCTTGGGATAGTCGGGGATGGTGCGGACGCTCGCCTTCAGATCGTGGTCAAAGGTCATTTGTATCCCATATTAGCTGTCATTCCGGGCGGCTCGAAGAGCCGAACCCGGAATCTCGAGATTCCGGGTTCGATGCTACGCATCGCCCCGGAATGACGAGCATGAAACATGCACTCAATTCGCCCCAGCATCCAGCCTGAATGCGTTCTCGACAATCCGCAAACCCACCTCGCCGCCGAGCGACATCAGCGATTCCGGATGGAATTGCACGCCGGCGACGGGCAGGGTCTTGTGCTCGAGCGCCATGGCGACGCCATCCTCGGTGCTGGCGGTGACGTTCAACACCTCCGGCATGCTGTCGCGCTCGACATAGAGCGAATGATAGCGGCCGATCACGATCTCGTTCGGCAGGTTGCGCATCAGCCGCCCGCCCCGAACCTGAACCCGCGAGGGCCGGCCATGGGCGGGATGGGTGAGCTGCCCGAGCGCGCCGCCAAAATACTCGCCGATCGCCTGCACGCCGAGGCAGACGCCGAACACCGGCAGCTTGTTCTCCAGCGCCGCATCAATGGTCTTCTTGATCCCGAAATCCTCAGGCCGCCCGGGACCGGGCGACAGCACGAGCAGGTCCCAGCGCTTCTGCTTGAGCATGTCGAGCGCGTGCACGTAGCGGACCACGGTGACGCTGGCGCCGACCTGGCGGAAATAGTCGGCCAGCATATGGACGAAGCTGTCGTCGTGATCGATCAGCAGCACCCGCTTGCCGCTTCCGGTGGCATCGGGCGCAAACGCCGACAGCGGCTTCGGCGGATCGCCGCGCAGCGCCTGGAACAGCGCCGCGGCCTTGACCTGGCATTCGCGGTCCTCGGCGGCGGGATCGGAATCGAACAGGCAGGTGGCGCCGACGCGGACCTCGGCGAGGCCATCCTTCATGCGGATGGTGCGGATGGTGAGGCCGGTGTTGATGCTGCCGTCGAAATTCACCGCGCCGATCGCGCCGGCATACCAGCGCCGCGGCGAGCGTTCGTGATCCTCGACGAACTGCATCGCCCAGAGCTTTGGCGCGCCGGTCACCGTCACGGCCCAGGCATGGGTGAGAAACGCGTCGAGCGCGTCGAAGCCGGGACGCAGCATGCCCTCGACATGGTCGACGGTGTGGAACAGTTTTGAGTAGGTCTCGATCTGCCGCCGCGCCAGCACCTTGATGGTGCCGGGGACACAGACCCGCGCCTTGTCGTTGCGGTCGACGTCGGTGCACATGTTGAGCTCGAACTCGTCCTTCTCCGAATTCAGGAGCTGGCGGATCTGCTCGGCGTCGCCGATCGCATCGGTGCCGCGGGCGATGGTGCCGGAGATCGGGCAGGTCTCGACCCGGCGTCCGTCGGAGCGCACGAACATTTCCGGCGAAGCCGAGACGAGAAACTCGCCGTCGCCGAGATTCATCAGCGCGCCATAGGGCGACGGGTTGATGACGCAGAGCCGCTGGAACACTTCGGCGGGCGAGCGATCACAGGGTTCGGCGAACAGCTGTCCGGGCACGGCCTCGAACAGATCGCCGCGCGCGAAGGCCGCGCGCGCAGTCTCGACCGTGGCCTGATATTCGCCAGGCGCGTGATCGGCAAAGCCCTGGCGCGGCGTCTTCTGGTACGGGCTCTCGGCCGTCTCGCGCGGCAGGCCCTCGGTGGATTTGCCCTTCCAGGCGAAATCGTAACTCAGCACCACGCCGCGGCCGGTGGCGCGGTCGTAGGCCAGCAGGCGATCGGGGACATAGAGCACGATGTCGCGCTGGTCGCTCTCGCGCACCCGCTTCTGCACGAGGTCCTCGATCTGGAAGACGAGATCGTAGGCGAAGGCGCCGAACAGGCCGAGCAGCCCGTCGTCGTTGGCGGAGAAGGCGGCGACGAGATCGCGCACCAGCGACATCACGCTGGCGCGCCGCGTGCGCTGGTCCTCCTCGACCGGAGCCGCGCCACGGATGATATGGCCGGCGAGGCGCGAAGCTGTTGTCTCGGAGATCACCACGCAGGGTTCGCGGAGCACCTCAGTGAGGAAGGCGATCAGCACCTGCCCGCGCTCGTTGAGCGCCTCGAGCTTGAAATTGACGCCAACGGTCTCGAGCTTGAGCGGCGGGTCGGAGAAGCCGAGGTCAAAACTCTCGTAGCGGCCGGGCACGGTCGTGCCCGACGACAGCACCACGCCGCGGCGGCGGTCGAGCAGGCTGACGAGATCGTCGAGCCGGTTGGCGCCGCCGGTGAACTGCTCCGCGACGCGCGTGATCGCAAGACCTGCGCGGGTCACATAGTCGCTTCTGGCCGGGAGGGCAAAGACGGTCCTGTTCATGGGGTCCTCTTACGAAACTTGCCGAGGGAACGCCACACAGGACAAACGATCAGGCCGCCGCACTGCGTTGGCGACCTTCGACGATTTTGGGAAAAGAAATCGCACCGGCCACCTCTTAGGAGGTGCGCCACCAAAGACGGGCTGGGCGGACGGCGGTGCTCATGGGCGGATACTCACCATGGCCGGGGAGCGGCGTCAAGGGTGGCCTAGGTGCCGTAGCCCGGATGGAGCGCAGCGCAATCCGGGGTTCGTGCCACGACGAGACAGCCCCGGATTACGCTGCGCTCCATCCGGGCTACAACTACTGACGGCGTCAATCTCAGCTGTCGTCCCGGCGAAGGCCGGGACCCATAGCCACAAAATTGAACTTGGCGAAGACTCGGAGTGACAGCAGGTCCTAACCACAAAATCCTGTGGTTGTGGGTCCCGGCCTTCGCCGGGACGACACCGATTTTGTGGCGCGGCTGGCGCACCACACCTACCCCAAATGCTTCTTGAAAAACTCCGTCGCCCTTCCCCAGGCGAGCTCGGCGGCTTCGCGGTCGTGCACCGACTGGCGCTGCTCGTTGACGAAGGCGTGCTCGGCGTCATAGCGGAACAGCTCCAGCGACTTGCCGGCGGCCTTCATGCCGTTTTCGAAGGCGCCGACTAGCTCCGGCGTGCACCAATCGTCCTTGTTGGCGAAATGGGCCTGGAGCGGGATCTTGACGTCGGCGGGCTTGGCCGCCTGCTCCGGCGGGATGCCGTAGAACACGACGCCGGCCGCAAGCTCCGGAATCCTGGTCGCGCCGATGATGGTCACCGCGCCGCCGAGGCAGAAGCCGGTCAGGCCGACCTTGGCGCCGTTGCGCGACAGATATTGCGTGGCGCCGCGCACGGTCTGCGTGGTGGCGTCCATGAAGTCGAGCGAGTTCATCTCTTTGCCGGCGGCGTCGGTGTCGTGATACGGCACCACCTTGCCCTTGTAGAGATCCGGCGCCAGCGCATCGAAACCGGCCAGCGCAAAGCGGTCGCAGAGGCCCTTGATCTGGTCCGACAGTCCCCACCATTCCTGGATCACGACCACGCCCGGCGCATTGCCGCGCGCGGCATTGGCGAGATAGCCCGAGGCGTCCTTGCCGTCCGGGCGCTTGAAGGTGATGACGGTTCCCATGGTGTCCTCCGACGAGTTTCTGGGGAGCGGTTGGAGGTATTTTGGCGGTTGGGAGCGAGATAGGCAATCGCGCCAAACAACACACGCTCGTGTCCAACAAAAAAGCCCCCTCGCGGGGGCTTTTTCAATCTCGTCTCGCGTCGCTCAGTGCGAGCCGGCCCAGACCTTCTTCTTCGTGAAATACATCAGGCCCGCGAAGATGATCAGGAACACGAACACCTGGAAGCCGAGGCGCTTGCGCGCTTCCATGTGCGGTTCGGCGGTCCACATCAGGAACGTGGTGACGTCCTTGGAATATTGCGCGACCGTGGTCGGCGAGCCATCGTCAAAGGTCACCTGGCCGTCGCTGAGCGGCTTCGGCATCTTGATGGCGTGGCCCGGGAAGTACTTGTTGTAGTAGGAGCCCTCCGGGATGGTCACGCCTTCCGGCACCTTCTCCTCAAAGCCCTGGAGCACCGCCGCGACGTAGTCCGGGCCCTGCTCCTGGTACTGGCTGAAGAAGTCGACGATGAACAGCGGGAAGCCGCGGCCATAGGAACGCGCCTTGGTGATCAGCGACAAATCGGGCGGCGCCGCGCCGCCATTCGCCGCGCGCGCAGCCTGCTCGTTCGGGAAGGGCGAGGGGAAATAATCCGCCGGCCGGCCCGGACGCTCGAACATGTCGCCCGCATCGTTCGGGCCGTCCTTGATCTTGTAGTCGGAGGCGAAGGCTGCCACCTGCGCCGTTGAATAGCCGGGGCCGCCGGGATCTCCAAGATTGCGGAAGGCGATGTAGGACAGGCCGTGGCAGCTGGCGCAGACTTCCTTATAGACCTTCAGGCCACGCTGGAGCGCGCCGCGGTCATACTTGCCGAAAGGGCCGGCGAAGGACCATTTGTTGCCCGGCGGCCTGTCGCTGCCTTCGGAGGCGCGCGCGTCCTGGAGGCTGCCAAGGAACAGCGCGCCGGCGGCGACGAGCATGATCGCGACGGAGGCTACCGCCTTGCCGCCCTTGGCCAGGATCGATTCCGAGATCGAATTCGGCACCGGCCGCGGCGTCTCGATGCGCGAGAGCAGCGGCAGCACGATCAGGAAATAGGCGAAGTAGCAGACCGTCAGGACGCGGCCGGCGATCACGTAGATGCCTTCCGGCGGCTGCGCGCCGAGATAGCCGAGCAGGATGCAGACCGCGACGAAGATCCAGAAGAACTGCTTGGCCAGCGGACGGTACTTCGACGACCTGGTCTTGGCAGCATCGAGCCAGGGCAGGAAGCACAGGATGATGATCGCCGAGAACATCCCGATCACGCCCGCGAGCTTGTTCGGGATCGAGCGCAGGATCGCGTAGAACGGCAGGTAATACCATTCCGGCACGATGTGCGGCGGCGTCACGCCCGGGTTCGCCGGAATGTAGTTGTCGGCGTCGCCGAGATAGTTCGGCATGTAGAAGATGAACCAGGCGTAGAGCAGCAGGAAGCAGGACACGCCGAACATGTCCTTGATGGTCGCGTGCGGCGTGAACGGCACCGTGTCCTTTTCCGTCTTCGGCTCGACGCCGTCGGGATTGTTCTGGCCGGCGACGTGCAGTGCCCAGACGTGGAGCACGACGACGCCCGCGATCAGGAACGGCAGCAGATAGTGCAGCGAGAAGAAGCGGTTCAGCGTCGGGTTGCCGACCGAATAGCCGCCCCACAAGAGCGTCACGATGCTCTCGCCGACATAGGGAATGGCGGAGAACAGATTGGTGATGACGGTGGCGCCCCAGAAGCTCATCTGGCCCCACGGCAGCACGTAGCCCATGAAGCCGGTCGCCATCATCAGGAGGTAGATGATGACGCCGAGGATCCACAGCACCTCGCGCGGCTCCTTGTAGGAGCCGTAATACAGGCCGCGCAGCATGTGGACGTAGACCGCGAAGAAGAACATCGACGCGCCGCAGGCATGCATGTTGCGCAGCAGCCAGCCGTAATTGACGTCACGAACGATCAGCTCGACCGACTTGAAGGCGAGGTCGGCATGCGGCGTGTAGTGCATCGCCAGGATCACGCCGGTCAGGATCTGCATTCCGAGCATGAAGGAGAGGATGGCGCCGAAGGTCCACCAGTAGTTCAGATTGCGCGGCGTGGGGTAGACGACGAAAGAGGAGTGCATGAGCCCGAGGATCGGCAGACGTCGCTCGATCCATTGCAGGGCCGGATTACTCGGCTGGTAGTCGGATGGTCCGCTCATGATGCGATCCTGAGGAAATAATACGACATGACGGCGCGAGGCTTCGGACGAGGGCCCGAAGCTCAGCCGATCTGGATTTTGGTGTCGGAAACGAACTGGTACGGCGGCACCGGCAGGTTCGCGGGCGCGGGCCCCTGGCGGATGCGGCCGGACGAATCGTACTGCGAACCATGGCAGGGGCAGAAGAACCCGTCGTAATTGCCCTCATGAGCGATCGGAATGCAGCCGAGGTGGGTGCAGATGCCGATCACGACCAGCCATTGCTCATGGCCGGGCTTGACCCGGGCCTCGTCAGACTGCGGATCGGGCAGGCTCGCCACGTTGACGGCGCGCGCCTCGTCGATCTGTTTCTTGGTGCGATGGCTGATGTAGATCGGCTTGCCGCGCCAGAACACCTTGATGTCCTGCCCCTCGGCGACCGGGGTCAGATCGACCTCGATCGGCGCACCTGCGGCGATGGTCGAGGCGTCCGGATTCATTTGGGAGATGAAGGGCCAGAGCGCAGCTGCGCCCCCTACTGCTGCAGCTGCCCCGGTTGCAACGAATAAGAAATCACGGCGTGTCGGATGGTCCGCCGAAGACGCTGTCGTCACGATTCCAACCCTTTCTTCTTATGCTGCCGGCGGAACCGCTCCAGGGGGCGCCCACAAGCTCCCCAGAACAGGCTGCCGGCGCCCGCGGCCCCCCGCGGCGGCAGAACTTCGCGTGTCCCCACCAAAACACGGCGAAAACAGCAGTCCAGAATCGTTCTATTGGCACCCTTGCCGGGCGAGCGCAAGCCCGCTATCGGCGCGGGAGCGTGCAATGCACGAATTCCCGCGCTAGCGATGTTTTATTGAGACATTTCCAGCCGCCACCAACCCGTCGCACCCCATGCACATAGCGCTTTTCCAACCCGACATTCCGCAGAACACCGGCACGATTCTCAGGCTCTGTGCCTGCCTGGGGCTGGCCGCCCACATCATCGAACCGGCAGGCTTCCCGGTCTCCGACCGGCATTTCCGCCGGGCGGGAATGGACTACCTTGACCAGGTCAGCATCACCCGCCACGACTCCTGGTCGAAATTCGAGCAATGGCGCGCGGCGCAAGGCGCCCGGCTGCTGCTGTTCACCACCAAGGCGGCCACCGATTACCGCGATTTTCATTACCAGACGTCGGACATCCTGCTATTCGGGCGCGAGAGCGCCGGCGTCACCGACGCGGTGGTCGAGGCCGCGGATGCGCGGCTGGTGATCCCGATCACACCGGGGCTGCGGTCGCTCAATGTGGCGATGACCGCGGCGATGGCCGCAGGCGAAGCGCTGCGGCAGGTCCGGAACCAGCAGGTCTGACAGGTTGAGGAGAGACGATTGAGTTACGCGGTCAAGGAGATCTTCCTGACCCTGCAGGGCGAAGGCGCCCATGCCGGGCGCGCGTCCGTGTTCTGCCGTTTTGCCGGCTGCAATCTCTGGAGCGGCCGCGAGGCCGATCGCGCCGAGGCGACTTGCAAGTTCTGCGACACGGATTTCGTCGGCATCGACGGCACGCTGGGCGGCCGCTACGCCTCGGCCGCGGAACTCGCCGGCACCATCGCCGCGCAATGGACGGGATCGCAAGAAAACCGCTACGTGGTGCTGACCGGCGGCGAGCCGCTGCTGCAGGTCGATGCTGCCCTGGTCGACGCGCTCCATGCCCACGGCTTCGAGATCGGCGTCGAGACCAACGGCACGATCGCTCCGCCCGAGGGGCTCGACTGGATCTGCGTCAGCCCCAAGGGCGGAAGCGATCTGGTGGTGCGCCGCGGCCACGAGCTGAAGCTGGTCTATCCGCAGGCGCTCGCCGCGCCGGAGGCCTTCGAGGGCCTCGCCTTCGAGCGCTTCTCGCTGCAGCCGATGGACGGGCCGGAGGTCGCCGAGAACACCGCGCGCGCGATCGACTACTGCCTGCGTCATCCGCAATGGCGGCTCAGCGTGCAGACGCATAAATCGCTCGGCATCAGATAGGATTGGTTTTCGGACAGATGTGGGAATTGACGAAATCGTTCCGCTTCGAGGCGGCGCATTCACTGTCGGGAACGACGTTTGGCGCTGCCAGTGAAGAAATCCACGGCCACTCCTTCCGCGCCGAGGTGACGGTGCGCGGCACGCCCGATCCCGCGACCGGCATGGTGGTCGATCTCGGCCTGCTCCAGCGCGCGATCGAGGATGTGCGTGTGATGCTGGACCACAAGTTCCTCAACAAGATCGAGGCGCTGGGCACCCCGACGCTGGAGAATCTCGCGCGCTTCGTCTGGGAGCGGCTGGCCCATATCGGCAAGCTCACCCGCGTCAGCATCCACCGCGACAGTTGCAACGAGAGCTGCACCTATTACGGTCCGCAGGGTTAGTTACGGTCTCGTAGGGTGGGCAAAGCGTAGCGTGCCCACCATTCAAGACGACGCGTAAAAGTTGGTGGGCACGGCGCAAGAGCGCCTTTGCCCACCCTACAGGCTCCGCTGAGTAGCGACGGGAATGCAGATGGACGTTTCAACAATCGACGATCGCAAGGCCCGCGCCCGCGCCTGGTTCGAGCGCTTGCGCGACGACATCTGCGCAAGCTTCGAACGGCTGGAAGACGACGCGCCGCAAAGCCTCTATCCCGGCGAGGCCGGCCGCTTCGTGCGCACGCCGTGGCAGCGCACCGACCACTCTGGCGCGCCCGGCGGCGGCGGCGTGATGTCGATGATGTACGGCCGCCTGTTCGAGAAGGTCGGCGTGCACTGCTCGACCGTGCACGGCGAATTCGCCCCCGAATTCCGCGCGCAAATTCCGGGCGCGGCCGACGATCCGCGGTTCTGGGCCTCCGGCATCTCGCTGATCGCGCATCTGCGCAATCCGCATGTGCCCGCCGTGCACATGAACACGCGCTTCGTCGTCACCACCAAGGCCTGGTTCGGCGGCGGCGCCGACCTCACCCCGGTGCTGGATCGCCGGCGCACGCAGGGGGACGCCGACAGCATCGCCTTCCACGCCGCGATGAAGCAGGCCTGTGCGCAGCCGAACGGCGTCGCCGATTACGACAAGTACAAGACATGGTGCGACGAATATTTCTACCTGCCGCACCGGAAAGAGGCGCGTGGCATCGGCGGCATCTTCTACGACTGGCACGACAGCGGCGACTGGGACGCCGACCTCGCCTTCACCCAGGACGTCGGCCGTGCCTTCCAGAAGATCTACCCCGACATCGTGCGCCGCAATTTCGCGACGGCCTGGACGGCCGAAGATCGCGAGGAGCAACTGGTCCGGCGCGGACGCTATGTCGAATTCAACCTGCTCTATGACCGCGGCACCATCTTCGGACTCAAGACCGGGGGCAATGTGGATTCGATCCTGTCGTCGCTGCCGCCGGAGGTGAAATGGCCATGACTGCGATGAAGCCTGCTGTGAGGCCGCTCCCCCGCGCCATGCTGATCGACATGGACGACACCATCCTGTCGGCCTATGGCCGGCCCGAGATCGCCTGGAACACGATCGCGAACGAATTTGCCGAAGAGCTTGCGCCGCTGCCGCCGCGAGAGCTCGCAACCGCGGTTCTGGCTTTCGCGCGAAACTTCTGGGCCAATGCGGAAGCCGCGTGGCGGATGAAGCTCGCCGAGGCCCGGCACCTCACGGTCAAGGGCGGCTTCGCCGCGCTCGCGGCCGCCGGCCACCGCGCCCTGCCCGACGATCTCGCCATTCGCCTCGCCGACCGCTTCACCACCTATCGCGAGGAGGAGATGTTCGTCTTCCCCGGCGCGCACGACGCCATCGACAGGCTGAAGGCGCTCGGCATCAAGCTCGCGCTGGTGACCAACGGCGCCGCCGACACGCAGCGCGCCAAGGTCGAGCGCTTCGAGCTGGCGCACCGCTTCCACCACATCCAAATTGAGGGCGAGCACGGCTTCGGCAAGCCCGAGGAGCGCGCCTATCTGCACGCGATGGAGGCGCTCGGCGTCACCGCCAAGGACACCTGGATGATCGGCGACAATCTGGAATGGGAAGTCGTGACGCCGCAGCGCCTCGGCATCTATTCGATCTGGATCGACGTGCATGGCGACGGCCTGCCCGAAGGCTCGACCGTCAAGCCCGATCGCATCATTCGTTCGCTGACCGAACTCGTGCCGGACCAAGTCTGACGCAAAATATCGACAAACAACCCCATGCACAGTAGACGGCTGCTGCAAAATCAAGGGCTTACGGATTTCACGAAATCCTTTGACCCGTCGGGCAAAACAGGCGCATGATGCCAACATCGCGGCGCATGGGACGGAAAAGCCCCTGCGCAACCCATCGCGCAGGCGCCTTGGCCTCCGTCATGGTCCCGCTTCCGGCTTGAAGCTCCGTCGTCGGCGCTTCAGCAGCCTGGCAGCGGATGCGCGCTGCCGCAGCACATCCACTGATCCCGCATCTTGCGATCGGCGTGTCATGCCGGCTTGCTAGCTTCTTAAGTCAATCAACCCGAAAGGACCATCCATGGAACTGAAAGCCGGCGATATCGTCATGCTGAAATCCGGCGGCCAGCCGCTGACCGTCGCGAACGTAAAAGGCGACGACGTGAACTGCCTCTGGATGGGCGCGGAAGGCGACCTGTTTCGCGAGACCCTGCCGCTCGCCGTGCTCGAACGCCTGGAGGAAGTGGACGAGGACGACGACGAGGACGACGAAGACGAGGAGTAGGACCGCCTGAGACGTCCTCCGCAATCCTCAACAATCCCGACGCGGAGACCCCCCAGCCCTCCCCCGCAAGCGGGAGAGGGAGCCCAGTGCCGATGCCGACGCATCGTGGGCTAACCCCGAACGCCACAGCACTTCGGCGGCGGCTTGCAATGGTTGCGGTTGTCGGGCGTCCACTCGCAGTCCGGCGGCAGGACGTTCTTCCTGACGAATTCCCGCACCGTGGCGCCGGCGCGGTTCACGAGAGGAACATCCGGTTCGGACGCGGGAGCTGCGGCGGCGGGCGCCGGCGCGCGCGAACGGGCGACCGCCGGGACGGGGCCGATGCGGGTCGCGACGGCAGTGCCGGTCGACATCGATCTGCCGTCCGGCGCGAGCGTGTAGTTCCAGGTCCCCAGGCTGTTGGTGTAAATCAGGACGTCGCCGGAGCAAGTCCAGGTGCCCTGCACGCAGGCGGGATGCTCGCTGCACAGCGCCCGTCCGTCGGCCTTCACCGAGCCTCGGTTGCCGCTGCCGGAATGCCGCCACTCCCCGACGAACTTTCCGGCGCAGCTCGACGGCGGAGCGGCAAGCGCCGGCGCGATGGGCATCAGCAGCAGCGAAATCGCAATCAACAATCGCATTATGGTCTCCCCCCGAAAAACCCTCGGATCCTACCTATCCACCTCCGGGCGTGCCAGCGTCGCTCGCCGGTAAAGTTTAATGGGTCCGCTCTTATCACGGTGACCGTGCACGCAATCTCCGTCTCATCATCACGCGTGAAACGAGCGTGATCTGACAACGCCCTTGCCTTACTTGAAGTGAAATACCTCACAACCTGCAATCCGGGATTGCGCTAGCCTCGCTCCATGGGGCGTGGAGTGAGTTGGAGGCGACAATGGAGCAGGACCTTCCAAAGGAAGCAGCGCGCACACAACCCCCGGCCGGCGCGTGGCAGAGAATCCAGTCCTGGGATAGCCGCCTGTCAGTGACCAAGGGACTGACGGCCGTCACCCTGCTGACCGGCTTCCTGGGCGGATACTTCCAGTATCTGAATTCCTACGAGCAAAAGGTCGGAGAGCAAGCCAAAGCAGACATGCAGAAGGCGACCGACACCTTCATCGAAATTTCGAACGCGTTCGCCGAAGTGCAGATGCTGCAAGAGAGCATGCTGCCCGAGCAGTTCGGTTCGCTGAAGGCGCAAGCAAGTCCCGCCTTCATACCCATCGACGCGAAGACGCTCGAACCATTCTCCGACTATTGGAAAGCACGCACATCGTTGCGGCGGAACGGCGCCATCTTCGCACGCAAGGCGGAGATCTACATCGATTGGCCCAGCGACATGGGCCGCGATGCGGCAGCGGAGCACACCCTTGACCAGGATCCCCTGACGGCAACGCTGCTCACCAAGTACAATTTCGATTGCGACGCCGAAGCCAACCTGCCGCAGTTCAAGGGTGCGATCTACAGCGGAGGCGATCCAGGGCGCCCCAGCGAAGAACTCTGTAACGACCCAACGGCCAATGGACTGAAGGCCTATGTCGATCTCTGTGCCAGGCTGCCGGGCGGGGCGATCGATCCCCTGCAGAAGGTCGTCGCCGTCAACTGGTGGAGCGCCAAGCACCACGTTCTGGTGATGCATCATTGCTTCGAGGCGCTGCGCGRCCAACCGAACCCGCTGCAAGCTCCGGCATCGGGCAGCGATGTCCCCAACGATCGCAAGCTGGAGACCATGAAGCCGCGGGACAGCAGCGAGCACAGGTTGCAGCTTCAGGCCCGTCGGCTCGACGCGTTCATGACGCTGACGATGGCGCAGCTGGACCGCATCAGGGTGCGATACCGTCCCACCGGCTTCGTCTGTCATGTTCCGGTGGTGCGCGACGCGGTCGGCTATTTCAGCAACCAGTGTCTGCCGATACCGCCGATCACGAGCGAGCGCACCTGAGGCCCATCCACGCAGCGCCCTGCGTTTTCCGCGTGTCATGACCGCCTGCTAGCCTGTCCTCCGAGCAGATCAACTCGGAGGACAAATCCATGGACTTGAAAGCCGGCGATGTCGTGATGCTGAAATCCGGCGGCCATCCGCTGACCGTCGCGGAGGTGAAGGAGGACGACGTGCTCTGCCTCTGGATGGGCACGGAAGGCGACCTGTTCCGCGAGACGCTGCCGCTCGCCGCACTCGTGCAGGTGGAAGAAGACCACGACGAGGACGAGGATGACGACGAGGACGAAGAGTAGGCACCCTTAAGGCCGAATCCTGCTTGGATTCGGCTCTCGCTGTCACCGGCCGTTCGGCCTCAGACGAGTCCCCTCATCTGCGGCCGCACGGTCAACTTCCCGAGCGGCGGCGAAGGGCACCTCATCTGTCAGGCGCCGTGTTGTGAACTGTCAGGCAGATTTTCGAAGCGGTCGTGTCTTCGGTTGCTGTCTCGCCGCGCGGCCAATGGCGGCGATCGCCTCCATCTCGTCGACGAGGCTGGAGCGATCGATATCGACCTTCATGGCCTCGCCGAGGAGAGAAGCCGCCGTCTTGAATTGCGGCTCCGCAATCAACCGGTTCACCGCCGCGGCAATGTCCGCTTCGGAGGCGGTTGGCGGCAATCGAAGCCCCGCCCCCTTCGCCTCGACGCGCGCGGCGTTGGCGGCCTGGTCCCGCCCCATTGGCAGAATGAGCTGCGGCAGTCCGTTGATGAGTGAGCGCGTGGTCGTTCCGTGGCCGCCTTGCGATATCACCACGGAAACATCCTTCATGACCAGGTCATGGGGAGCGCCCCGGGTCAAATGCACATTCTTCGGAGCCCTGAGATCGGCGACGTCCAGATTGGGACCGGCCGTTGCAAGGGCATCGATCTCGACCGCTTCCATCGCGTCGATAATGCGCTGAAACATGTCGCGCTGACCTTGCGCGCCCGTGCTGCATGCGATCAACGCGCGAGGACGCCCCGAGCGGGCCGACCATGGCGCTCGCCATGCCTCCGTCTGCAGAGATCTGGACCAGTTCGGGACATCGAGCAGCGGTCCGACATAGCGGAAATTGTCGGGCAGCGTGTCGGCCTGAAAGTCGAACGCCTGGCTGGTCGCGAGCAACAGTCGGTTGGCGCGGTCGAACAGATCGAAGACATCTCTCAGCGGAAAAAGACCCAGATCGGCGCGTGAGCGGTTGAGATCGGGCAGAAACGCATTGAGTGTTTCGGCCTGCCTGGCATTGGCGGCGTCGACTTCGGCGCGCTCTTCCGGTGTCTTCGGTTGGCTCAATGCGCTGATGGCCGGCGGCATTCCCGGCAGGGGCCGAAGGCTGACATGAGGGGACAGCAGAGCGAAAGGCACGCCGGATGCCTCCGCCCCGAGCGCGCCACCAAAAAGCACGTCAAGCACGAGAACGGCATCGGTCGGCAGACGGCCGATCTCATCGCGGATATCGACCGCATAGAGCGCCGCCGGATCAAAGATGGCCCGCCGTAGAAAGTCGTTTATGTCCGAGACATCGACCGGATCCGCAGCCGTTCCGGTCGGGGCGCGGCGCCATGTGACGAATGCAAAGCCGGAGGCCTCGACCTCGGAGCGCATCGCCGGATCCGCCATCACCCGGATGTGGTGTCCATTTTGGCGCAACCTCCGCGCCGCAGTCAGCAGCGGGCTTAGATTTCCGAGGGTCCCCCACGACGCCAGCAAAAAATCATACGACATCCTAGAATCTCTCCATCGCTTGGCCGCGCGTGCGCGCTGGTCCCGCCAAGAATGAAGTGGCGTGCGCTACTGAACGATGTCTCTTCAGTTTGAGATGGTTACAGCTGTAAGGAGAGGACGACCGCTTGTGGGCGCAGAGCGGACATCCGAGTTGCGGACATCCGAGTTGAAGGCTGCAGGCAGACACGATCTTCGGCAGGTCTGCCTACAGCGCCTGCTGGCTCATCACCTGCTCTTCGGTCTGATGGCGTCAACAGTTCCCTGGATGAAGGCCTGGAGTTTCCCGACGTCCCCTTCCGTCAACTTGCCGCTAAAATCCGGCATGCCCTGGTCGCGGAATGGACCGTGGAAGAGGATATTCCTTAGATTGGAGATCTCATCAGTGCCGACGTAGCCGAGATTGATGATGTTGCCGCCGCGGCCGACGCCGGGCACACCGTGGCAGGCTATGCAGGCCGCCGTGACATAGATCTCCCCGCCCTCCCTGATATCCTTCGGATCGTACTTCACGCCCTGCAGCAGACCTTCGGTCTGATACTTGACGAACTCCGGCAGCTTCGCCGTGCCGCCGAGCGCGTATGTATAGATCGTTCCCGGGTTCTGGTACTCGGTCGCGCGATGCGCAAGGCCGTAGGAACCGCCCCAGCCAACCGCAATCGAGATGTATTGCCTGTCATCGACCATGTAGGTTGCGGCGGCCGCCACCGCGCCGGTCCCGGTTGGCATTTCCCACAGCTTGGTGCCTTTTGCTGCGTCATAAGCGACGAAGCGGCCATCCGCGGTCCCCTGGAAAACCAGATTGCCGGCGGTGGTCAGCGTACCGCCGTTCCACGGCGACACGTGCTCGACTCGCCAGACTTCCTTTTGATGCACCGGATCCCAGGCGAGCAGACGTCCGAACGGGGTCGATGTCGGAGACGGATTGAAAACGAAGCCGATATTCGCGCCCAATATGGCGCCGATCTTACCTGGCGCAGTGGCATTCTGCGCAAATGACTTTTCCGGCGTCAGATTGACCGGGATGTGCTGCGCCGGAAGGTAGACAAGGCCGGTCAGGGGATTGAACGACATCGGCTGCCAGTTGTGGGCTCCGTCCGGTCCCGGAATGGACTCGTATCGATCTGCGTCGCGCGCAGCCGGCAGCTCAACAGGCCGTCCGTTGGCGTCGTATCCCGTCGCCCAATTCACGTCGACGAAGTTCTTCGCCGAGATGAACTTGCCGTTGGTGCGATCGATGACGAAGAAGAAGCCATTCTTCGGCGCGTGCAGGATCACCTTGCGCGGCACGCCGTCGATCTTGATATCGGCCAGGATCATCGGCTGGGTTGACGTATAGTCCCAATTGTCGCCGGGCGTCTCCTGATAGTGCCAGATATACTGGCCGGTGTCGGCGTTGAGCGCGACGATAGAGGCCAGATAAAGATTGTCGCCGCCCGACGGACTGCGAAGCTTGCGATTCCAGGGGCCGCCGTTTCCGGTGCCGACGTAAACCATGTTCAGATCCGGATCGAATGTAATCGTGTCCCACGGCGTGCCACCGCCCCCGTTGATCCAATATTTGCCTGAGGGATCCCAGGTCTTCGCCGCGGCTGCCATCGAAGCGTCCTCAAACGGCTTCGATGGATCCCCGGGCACGGTGAACCAGCGCCAAATTTGATTGCCGGTCTCGCTGTCGTACGCCGTGATGTATCCGCGCGCACCGTATTCGGCACCGCTCTGGCCGATCACGACCTTGCCGTTGAAGACTCGAGGCGCGCCGGTGATTGTGTACGAATGCTCGTGGTCGATCAGCGTATCCTTTTCCCAGAGCTCGGCCCCTGTCGCGGCATCGAGCGCGATCAGGCGTCCGTCATAGGCGGCGACGAATACCTTGCCCTTGTAAAGCGCGAGGCCACGGCTGACAGCGTCGCAGCACCCCCGATAGCCCTTTGACCGGTCGACACCTGGATCGAACGACCAGATTTTTGTCCCGGTCCGCGCGTCAATGGCATGGACCACGTTCCAAGGCGCCGACTGATACATGATGCCGTCGACGACGAGTGGGGTTGCCTCGATCCCGCGCGATGATTCAAGATTGTAACTCCAGACGAGCCCGAGATCCTTCACGTTGTCAGTGTTGATCTGATTGAGTTGGCTGAACCGCGTTTCGGCGTAGTCGAGACCGACGGTAGGCCAATCCCAGGATGTTTTCGTATTTGCTTTGATGAAGTCGCTGTCGACCCGCGAGATATCCGCCTTGATACGGTCCGGCTGCGCGTCGGTCCCGGCCTGCGCCCATGCACTGGAAGGGAGGGAAAGACCCAGGAGAACAAGAACGACACTGATCTCACGGAAGGCAATCTTACTCTTGAACCGATCGCCCGACTTTTTTTCAGGCCATTGATGCTGTGCGCTGGATTGCCCCATGGCTCACCTTCTTCCGTGCATATCGAGACCACGATGCGTGCGCATGCCTGCGCTCCGCTTCCGTTGATATGAAGTCTCAAACCTGCCCGGACGGTGCTACTGAAGCATTTCAGTCCTGACATGCCCGATTGCATTTGTAGGAAAGCGCCCTGCGTCGGAGCGTTCCGCTCCGGGGGCGGCGATCGATCGCTCCGAGCGCGCAATTTGTTTCGTCAAGCTAATTGAGCAGGACGAACAGGACTCCAAGTTGGCGCTGGAGAATTGTAACGCTGTTCAAGTTTTAGTGACGTCTCCGGCCGATTATTTGTTACACGCGTCGAAATATTAGCACCGCGCCGATGTTTCTTATGGCGATGACAGAAGCGTCAAGATCCCCGCCCGCAGCTGCCCTGGTCTCGCTAGCGACGTCGGTGCCTCCCCACGTCTTTTTACAAAAGGACGTTCTGACAGCAGCCTGGAATGTCTTCGGCCCTCGTTTTCCCGAGTTCGAAAGGTTCTCGAGCATTTTCTCGAATACCGGAATCGTCAAACGTCATGGCGTCAAGCCGTTCGACTGGTATCTCGAACGACGAGGCTGGCCGGAACGCACCGAGGCCTTTCTCGAAGGAGCTGAAGCGCTATTTGTCGATGCCGCCGAGAAAGCGCTTGCGAGCGCAGAGCTTGCCGGCGGCGACATCGACACCGTCGTGACTGTCTCTTCCACGGGAATCGCGACTCCAAGTCTCGAGGCGCGCGTCAGCCGCCGGATAGGGTTCCGGTCCGACGTGATGCGTGTACCGGTGTTTGGTCTTGGCTGTGCGGGCGGGGTTTCGGGATTATCGATCGCGTCGCGCCTCGCCCAGGCGCGACCAGGAACCAACGTGCTGCTGGTCACGATCGAGCTCTGCTCACTTGCACTTCGCCTGGACGAACTTACCAAGGCCAACATCGTCGCCGTTAGCCTGTTCGGCGATGGCGCTGCTGCAATCGTGCTGCGCGCGGGCGATGGCGGCGCTACGCAGATCGAGGCTGCCGGCGAACACCTTTGGCCGGATACGCTCGGCATCATGGGATGGAATGTCGACCCGGAAGGATTTGGCGTCATCTTTCGTCGCACCATACCCGACTTCGTCACGAGGCATTTCAACCCCGCCGTGACCGAAATTCTCTCCAGAATGCGCCTTTCGATGGAAGACATCGACCGGTTCATCTGCCATCCCGGCGGCGCGAAGGTTATCGGTGCATTGGAAAGCGCGCTCGCGCTCGACCAGGGAACGCTTTGCCATGAGCGGCAGATTATCGCCGACTTTGGCAACATGTCGTCACCTACTGTATTGTTTGTGCTTGAGCAGGCCCGCGCGAAGGGGCTGCCGGCGCGCTCGCTCTTGACGGCGCTCGGACCCGGCTTCACCGCGAGCTGTGTCACGCTACGGCACGCTGCGTGACGCTTGCTGAACTCATTCTCGGCGCCATCACGCTGCAGCGCGTCGGCGAACTCGTCATTTCGCGCGCCAACACTCGAAAGCTCCTGGCCCGCGGCGCCGTCGAGGTGGCACCCCGGCATTATCCGTTGATCATCACGGTTCATGCCGCCTGGCTGTTGTCGCTGTGGGTGTTCGGCCGCGACCAACCGGTGAATGTCGGTGCCCTGGCCGGCTACCTCATCCTTCAGTGCCTTCGCTTCTGGGTCATCTGGACGCTCGGCTCACGATGGACGACGCGGATTATTGTTCTGCCCGAACAACCGCTCGTGTCAGCGGGACCCTATCGATTTCTGTCGCATCCCAACTATGCCGTGGTTGCCGGCGAGATCGCCGTGCTCCCTTTGGCTCTGGGTCTGCCGCTGCTGGCCGTGGTCTTCACCGTCCTCAACGCTGCGGTTCTCGCAATCCGCATACGGGCCGAGAACCGCGCCCTCGCCGCATCCCGTGAGACATTGTGCGTGGCTCATAATGACTGAACGGGTTACCGAGCCGAGTGTGGCTACGTGGCTTGGCTTCGTCCTGATGTGCCTTGGCATGTTCATGGCGATCCTCGACATTCAGGTCGTCGCCACGTCGCTACCCACGATCCAGAGTACACTCGCCATTTCGCGAGAGGCGATGAGCTGGATCCAAACCGCGTATCTGATCGCCGAGATCATCGCCATTCCACTGACCGGGTGGCTTACGCGCGCCCTGACGCTGCGATGGCTGTTCGTCATTGCGATCAGCCTCTTTACCCTCGCCTCCATCGGTTGCGCGTTCAGCGGCGGTTTTACGACGCTTGTCAGCTTCCGCGTGCTTCAGGGTTTTGCTGGCGGCGTGCTGATTCCGGCGGTTTTTTCCGCTGTCTTCCTGCTGTTTCCGATTCGTTTGCATCCCGTTGCCACCACCATGGCCGGCGTCATGGCTGTGCTGGCGCCCACGGTCGGGCCGGTGGTCGGCGGCTGGATCACCGACACCTGGTCCTGGCATTGGCTGTTTCTGATCAATGTCGCCCCCGGCGTGGTCGCCGCACTCGCCGCGCCAATGCTGCTGCCGCGCGAACGACCCCGGCTTTCCGATCTGGCCACACTCGACGTGCCGTCTCTCGCACTTCTTGCGGTTTCGCTTGCATGCCTGGAGATCGGCCTGAAGGAAGGCCCGCAGCGCGGGTGGCTTTCTCCATTCTGCTCCATCCTGATCGTCTTGAGTGCTGCCGCGGCAACTGTCTTCGCCATCCGAACACTCAGGGCCGCGCATCCGGTGGTCGAACTGTCGACATTTAGATCGCGCTCGTTTGCGATCGGTTGCGCATTGAGCTTCTTCCTCGGAATTGGATTGTTCGGCTCGGTCTATCTCATGCCGGTCTTCCTCGCCTATGTTCGACATCATGACGCATTTGAAATCGGCACGATCATGCTCGTCACCGGCGTTGCGCAGCTTGCCACCGCGCCGATTGCGGGCCTGCTGGAAAGCAGGCTTGATCCCCGTTGGTTGTCGGCCGCGGGGTTTGGTCTGTTCGCGGTCGGACTGGGTTGCAGTGCATTCGAGAGCCGTGCCGCCGACTTCCAGGAAATGTTCTGGCCGCAGGTCTTGCGCGGCGTTGCGATCATGTTTTGCCTGCTGCCTCCGACCCGGCTGGCATTGGGTTCGCTGAACCCGTCACAGATACCGGACGCAAGCGGCCTGTTCAATTTGATGCGAAACCTTGGCGGTGCAATCGGTATCGCGCTGATCGATACGATCCTTTATGGGCGCACCATCGAGCACGCCGACGCTCTGCGCGACCGTCTGATTGCAGGCGATGTGACCGCGGCTCAGGCGATCGGGCTTGACCTGACGTTGTTTACTCACCGCCCTCCGGGGGTATCCGACGCCACGATTGAAGCCTATCTGCGTCCCATGGTCGAACAGGCCGCTTTCGCGCTCAGTGCCAACGAAGCCTGGGCGCTCCTCGCTGGCGTGGCGCTGCTCGGACTATTGCTCATTCCGTTCGCGGATGGTCGATCGGAAGGCACCGACGCGGCCACAGACCAACTTGAACATCGAAGCCACATTGCGCTGGAGGCCGCCTCCTTCGATCCGTCGTCCAGGCGCGACATGCCGGTTGGGCCGGGGTCGTCTACGCGATGAGCTGCCTCGCCGCCGCCGAAATCATCACAAGCCCGCCTGTAATCACCGCAACGTCGAGAATCGCGGTGTGGATATGCACCGGCATCCGTTCGACGAAAGCTTTTGCGAGGAACGCGCCGGGGATCGCGATCGCCCCTATCAGCAGCGCAAAGGCGAGCACCTGCGCGGTCACCGCGCCGGCCAGGCCGAACACCGAGATCTTGATCAGGCCCGTGCCGAGCGAGATCATCGCATCGGTCGCGATCACCGCGGCGCCTTCGAGGCCCGCGGCCATCAAGAGCGAGAGCAGGATCACGCCGGAGCCGGACGTGCCGCCGACGAGTACGCCGTAACCGACCGAGCCGGCCGCAAGCCCGGTGTCGCCGATCTTGACCTGGCGGCGGCGGAGCACGCGGCGCAGCGGCACGCTCAGGATCAGCATGGAGCCGATCACTAGCGCTGCGCCTGCATTGGTGAGGCGCGTATAGCCGTAGGCGCCGAGCGCCGTCGTCAATGCCGCGCAGGCGAGCACGATCAGCGCGCGGCGGCGATCGGCATAGCGGAGATAGGCAGCCGCACGACTCGAATTGGTGAAGATGGCGGAGATCGCGATGATCGGCACCACCGGCTCGGCGCCGACCAGCGGCACCAGCACCAGCGGCATCAGCGCGCCGGTGCCGTAGCCGGCAAGACCACCGATGATCGAAGCAAACAACGCCATCAACGCGACCAGCAGAAGCTGCAGAAGCGAGATATCGGCGAAGCCTGAGACGATGGTCACGTTTTCCGTTCGCGGCTGACGCGTGCCGCAGCTTGATCTGCGATGGAAGCGAGCGCGGCTTCCTCTAGCGGAAAATCCGCCGCAAGCCAAGCGTCCTCGGCGAGTGTCAACACATGTTGAGCAGTAGATGATCGCAGGCGGGTCTGCGCCCGCGATCACTCCTTTTGCTTCGCGACGACTGTCGCTGGAGGCGGGCCGATCTTCGGTCGCCCGAGCGGGTCAAAAGCGGAAGTTCATCCCCATACGATCCATGTCGTAAGCGTTGCTGAACTTGACTTTGACGAAGCCATTGCCGGTCGCCGGCCCCTGCACAGTCAGCTTCACGCTCTGGTCACCGAGATCGACGTGCAGGCATCCGGCCTTGACGGTGGCGTTCGGGAGCACCGCATATTCGAGGCCGCCACCGGCCGTCCAGCAACATCTGTGACGAGGAGGTTGCAAGGAGCCGGGTTCTGATTCAATCAGAACCGAATAGGCTCTAGAAGCGATAGTTAAGACCGACGCGCGCGGTGCTGAAGGTGGCGCGGCCGACATTGGCGCTAATCGAGGCCGGCGTATCGCCGGGAATGAAGACCGCCAGAGCCGTTTCGGTGATTTTCTTCCCAGCAAGGCTTACATATAGATATTCGGCCTTGAGGGTCATGCGCTCTCCGAGAGCGTATTCAAATCCACCGCCCACCGTCCATCCCGCAGTTACGTCGCGCGACACGCCGGAAAAGCAGGTGGTGCCGCTTGCGCATGTGAAGCCGCTGTTGTCGGGCAGTCCATTGGCTGTGAAACGAACGGTACTATTGTTGATGTAACTTCCGCTGCGCGTGACCTGACCAGACGCCAGACCACCGGTGACATAGGTCAACAGCGTGCTGGTCGGCAGGTAGCCGAGGCGGGCCCGCACCGTGCCGAACCAGTCGATCCGCTCGTCGAAGGGTGCCGAGTATGGACCTGGAATGGGCACTGGGGGCATGACACCGGAGCTAATGCCTGAGCCTTTGATGCCGGACCAGTTGAAATCGGCCTCAAGGCCGACAAGCCAGCCCGTGCGGAGCTGTCGGTTGTAGCCGAACTGCAATCCGCCGAGCGCACCCGACGTCTTGAACGACGCTGGTGGCGGGATGCCGTCAGAAACAGACCAGACACGGGTAGCGTCATCGTTCGGGGCAAAACTCAGGTCGCGATCGCCCCAGCCATAGCCAACGTTCACACCGGCGTAAAATCCGGTCCAGTCATAGACCGGGAYCGRCTTCGCCTTCACCGGCAGGTCGGCAGCCAATGCCGGCGACAGCATCATGGCTGAAACGACAACACCGGCCGCGATCAATTTTCTCATTGTTTAAATACCCAATAAGTCCGTCGTTCGGGATGACTACCGGGCCGCGCTTGGGTCGTCTTGTCCGCGAAGGTGCTGGGCTTGATCGAAACGGCACGGCAACAGGATCGCCGGCGAATGTGATTTCGGCGCAACGGTCGGCAGCCGAAAACTTGACCTATCCGGCACCGAACTTGACCTGGAATGCACGGCGGTCCGCTTTTGCATCACGTCGATGGACTGATGGGTGGATGCCATTCGCGCGGCCTCATGATAGCAATGGAACCGGCACGCGAGGATTATGGACGGATATGCCGAAGGTAGAATTTTCATCGGACCAGCTTCCATCCCACCTGAACGACAAGGCCCGATTCCGCCTGTGGCACGACATATGGATGGAACAACTCGGCAAGGCGGACATGAAGCACGCCGAGGACAAGCCATTCTATACCGCATCGAAGAATGTTCTTCTTGGCGAATTGAGCGTCGGCCGGTTTGCCACGACGACGGAACACTACGTGCGCACGCGCAAGCACGTGGCCAATGATCGCGACGACATTTTTGTGGGCTTTTATCGCAGCCCCCAGCCGCAATTATGGACGGTCGGAAACCAGGGGTTTGAGCTGCAACCGGGAAGTGTCGTTGCCTTCAACATCGCCCAACCGGTCTCGAGCTTTACGAACGGCCTCACAGCGTGGAATTTGACCTCCATACCTCGTGCGCAAATTCTGAAACTTGTTCCACATGCCGATCATCGTGCGGCAATGTTGCTCGACCCGGCCAATCCGGCGGTACGGCATCTCGAACGCACCATCAATTTTCTCCTTGAAGCCGATGAAGTCTACGAAGACCCGGAGTTGACGCGGCGCGCCAAGGCGATGCTCGGAGACTTGATCGTGTTGGCGCTCGGCGCGCGCGGCGAAGTCGCGGAGATCGCGGCGGAACGCGGCTTGCGCGCCGCGCGGCAGCGCGAACTGATCGCAATCATTGAGAAACGCTTCGCCGAGCCGTCTCTGTCGATCACGGCCATCGCGGATGCTCTCAGTCTATCGCGCCGCTATGTGAGCGATTTGCTACTCGAAAGCGGCGCGACATTCTCCGAGCGCGTACTTGAACTGCGCTTGCTGAAGGCGCGGGCCATGTTGTCGGACGTTCGCTACGACGACACGAAGGTGAGTGACATCGCCTTTGCCTGCGGCTTCAATGAAGTGACTTACTTCAATCGCCGCTTCCGCGATCACTTCGGCTGCTCACCGACGCAATATCGAATAGGAACGAACCACAGCGGTACATGATTGGATTTGCAGTCGGGCACCGGCGCGCCGGTTTCGCCAAGTTGGAACAACGCCATCAACGCGACCAGCAGAAGCTGCAAAATCGAGATATCGGCGAAGCCTGAGACGATGGTCACGTTTTCCGTTCGCGGCTGACGCGGGCCGCAGCTTGATCCGCGATGGAAGCGAGCGCGGCTTCCTCCAGTGGAAAATCGGCTGCAAGCCAAGCGTCCTCGGCGAGCGTCAACACATGCCCAAGTGCCGGCCCTTCCGCCATCCCGCGCGCGATGAAGTCGGCGGCGCGAAGCGGAAATTTCGGCGCGGTCCAGCGCTGCGGCAGCTCGGCGAGCTCGCGCCAGTGCGACGATGTCACATCGCCGCCATTCCTCGCCCAGCCCAGCAACACGCGATCGTGATAGGGCCCGGCCCCCAGCCGGTACAACAGCCGCCGGGCATGGGCCTCGTCCTTGGCGGCGAAGCGCCACCAGCGATGCCCCATCGAATCCAGCGCCTTGGCTTCGGCGTTGGAGAGCCTCAAGCGCGCGGCGACGCGTTTTGCATCCTCGGTCACGGCGACCGTCAGCGCGGCCAGGCGCCGGGTGCTGCTTGCCGGCAGGCCGAGCGCGCGTTCGATCGCGATCATCGCCGACAATGGTCCGGTGTAGGCGACGCCGCCGATCAGCGCTTGCAGCAATCCGCCCTCGGCCATTGCGAGCCCTGCTGCAGACGCGCCGGCCGCGACCAGCAGCTTCAGCATCTCCATGCGCACCCGTTCGGCCGACAGGCTCGCGAGGCCTCCGCGGCCGCGGATGCAGGCGAGATAGCCGTCGCGGTCGGGCTCGCCGGCGCCGAAGGCGGCGTGGATGCGGAAGAAGCGCAGGACGCGCAGATAATCCTCGGCGATGCGCTGGTCGGGATCGCCGATGAAGCGCACGCGCCGCGCGGCGGCGTCGGCAATGCCGCCGACATAGTCGTAGACTATTCCGGCTGCGTCGACCGAGAGCCCGTTCATGGTGAAGTCGCGCCGCTCGGCGTCTTTCACCCAGTCGCGGCCGAAGGCGACCTTGGCCTTGCGCCCGAACGTCTCGGTGTCCTCGCGCAGCGTCGTGACCTCATAGGGCTGCCCGTCGATGACGAGCGTGACGGTGCCGTGGTCGATGCCGGTCGGCACGCCCTTGATGCCGGCAGCCTTGGCGCGCCGCATCACCTCGTCCGGCAGCGCCGTGGTCGCGATGTCGATGTCGCCCGGCGGCAGATCGAGCAGCGCGTTGCGGACGGCGCCACCGACCACGCGCGCCTCCTCGCCCTCCGCGTTCAGGAGCTGCAGGACGCGCGCGGTCCCGCCTGCGGTCAGCCAGGGCGCATCGGCGAGTATCGGCTCCGCGCTCATCGTTCGGCCCTTATTTTTCCCTGCCCGGCACCAGCTTGCCGTTCTCGATATGGGCAGGAATGTACGTCGAATCCGGCGCGGCGCCGGAGAAATGCGCAAACCCGATCAGCCCTGCGATCACCAGGACGAGCGCCACCAGGGCAAGGCGCGCGACGATGGTGATCGGCCAGGACGATTGCACGAACAGTCCGGAACGGGTGGCGGCCAGGAACAGCGCATAGACGACAAAGGGGACGAGGAAAATTCCGATCTCGGTCAAAACCGGCCGGATCATGATGAATAGATCCGCTCATAAAGCACACGCAGCATTCCGGCCGTCGCACCCCAGATGTAGCGTTCCGCGAACGGCATGGCGTAGTAGAACCGCTCCATGCCGCGGAATTCCTTGCTGTGCACCTGATGGTTCACCGGGTTCATCAGGAAGGATAGCGGCACTTCGAACGCATCATCAACCTCGGAATGGTTGATCGTCAGCTCAAACCCAGGCCGCACCCTGGCAACGGTCGGCAGGATACGGAAGCCGAAGGCGGTGCCGTAGAGATCGAGATAGCCGATCGGCTCGACGAAGTCTCTGGACAGGCCGACCTCCTCCTCGGCCTCGCGCAGCGCCGCATCGAGCGGGGACCTGTCGGTCGCATCGATCTTGCCGCCGGGAAAGGCGATCTGGCCGGCATGGTCATTCAGATGCGCCGAACGCTGCGTCAAGAGGACGGTCGGCTCGGGATGGTCGACCACCGCGATCAGCACCGCTGCCGGCCGCACCGGCCGCTCGCGCGCGACGATCTCAAGCATCTTGTCGGTACCGGGATCGCCCGAGGCCGGAACGATGTTCGGATCGTACAGGCCGGGCGGAACGTCGAAGCCGAGCCGCGCCCTGGAGCGGGCGAAGAAATCGGCCGCACCGACCGCGACGGGCTCGTTCCTCGGAATAGGCTTGTTCAAAGCGCGGCCCTCACCTGCTCCGCGTCGGCCATGGCGAAGAATTCGCCGGCCGACTCGACGCCGAACATCGGCTGGCCATCGACCATCCGCTCCTCGCCCATGTCAACCAGATCGTAATAGAGCGCGCGGGTGACCTTGGCCCAGAGATCGGCGCGCACGTGCAGATAAGGAGTCAGCCCGCCGTCCCCGGCCTGCTCGAAGCGCAGCCGGTGTGCGGCGTCGCAGGTGACCCAGTCGTCGACATTGGTGCGGAAGCGGAGCACGCGATGGTCGTTCTCGCCGTCCTTCAGCATCTCGACCGCCATGAACGGCGCATCGTCGACGCGGATGCCGACCTTCTCCACCGGCGTGACGAGAAAGTGCTTCTCGCCTTCGCGCTTCAGGACCGTCGAAAACAGGCGCACCAGCGCGGGCCGGCCGATTGGCGTGCCCATGTAGAACCATGTACCATCCGAGGCGATTCGAATGTCGAGATCGCCGCAAAACGGCGGATTCCACAGATGCACAGGAGGTAGTCCTTTTTTGACGCCTTCTGCGTTGGCAGCACTTTTGGCGGCGGCAGTCAGCCCCTCGAGACCGCGATCGGCACTCTGCCCTTGGTTCGCCATGGTTTGCCCTGACTTTGTCATTTGGCACGATTGGTGCAGGTCTGATTTGTAAGTCTACGTCGTATGTCGATGTGCGGTTCCACCCCGGATTAGCCCGGTGTGGAGGTCGCCACTTCGTGATGCCCTACATATCCCGAAGCCGATAAGGTGGGGATAGGTTAATTCAACGAATACATGGCCTTCCTGCAAGTCTAGCATAGGCCCATGATCCGACGTGATGAGATGATTTGACGACGCAAGCGAGCCGCGTGGCGGACGTAAGGAGCTGACGGATGGCGGAAAGTGTCGAGAAACTCGAGGACGGGATCGTCCGTTCGGCCGAGCAGGTATCTGGTCAAATTCGCGCGGCCAAGGACGCGATCGCTTCCGTCATCTTCGGCCAGGACCGGGTGATCGAGAACACGCTGGTCACCATCCTCTCCGGCGGCCATGCGCTCTTGATCGGCGTGCCCGGCCTCGCCAAGACCAAGCTGGTCGAGACGCTCGGCGTCACGCTGGGCCTCGACGCCAAGCGCATCCAGTTCACGCCCGATCTGATGCCGTCGGACATTCTCGGCGCCGAAGTGCTCGACGAAAGCACCGCCGGCAAGCGCTCCTTCCGCTTCATCTCCGGTCCCGTCTTCGCGCAGCTGCTGATGGCCGACGAGATCAACCGCGCCAGCCCGCGCACGCAATCGGCGCTGTTGCAGGCGATGCAGGAGCAGCACATCACCGTTGCCGGCGCGCGCCACGATCTGCCGAAGCCGTTCCACGTGCTCGCGACACAAAATCCGCTGGAGCAGGAAGGCACCTATCCGCTGCCCGAGGCGCAGCTCGACCGCTTCCTGATGGAGATCGACGTCGATTATCCCGATCGCGACGCCGAGCGCCGCATCCTGTTCGAGACCACCGGTGCCGACGAGACGCTGGCGCGGGGCTCGATGACGGCGGATGCGCTGATCACGGCGCAGCGGCTGGTCCGCCGCCTGCCGGTCGGCGATTCCGTCGTGGAGGCGATCCTGTCGCTGGTGCGCGCGGCCCGTCCGGGTCCGGACAGCGGCGAGACCGGCAAGTTCATCGCCTGGGGCCCGGGCCCGCGCGCCAGCCAGTCGCTGATGCTCGCGGTGCGCGCGCGTGCGCTGATCGACGGACGCCTTGCGCCCTCGATCGACGACGTGCTCGACCTCGCCGAACCCATTCTGAAGCACCGCATGGCGCTGACCTTCCAGGCGCGGGCCGAAGGTCGGACGATTCCGGACGTGATCCGGCAGTTGAAGACACGGATCGGTTGATGGCCGCAGACAACGGGCACACAGCAAAGGAGATCATCGCGATCCGACGTGCCGATGGCGAAAGCCGCACGCTCGCCGCTTCGCTGCCGCGCCTGGTGCTCGAGGCCCGCCGTATCGCCGCCAACGTCATCCACGGCCTGCACGGAAGGCGCCGCGCCGGCTCCGGCGAAAATTTCTGGCAATACCGCCGCTTCGTCTCGGGCGAGCCGTCGCAGAACGTCGACTGGCGGCGCTCGGCGCGCGACGACCATCTCTATGTCCGCGAGCTCGAATGGGAAGCCTCGCACACGGTGTGGATCTGGCCCGACCGCTCGCCGTCGATGGCCTTCGCCTCGAAGCAGGCCCGCGAATCCAAGCTCGAGCGCACGCTGATCGTCGCCTTTGCGCTGGCCGAGCTGCTGGTCTCGGGCGGCGAGCGCGTCGGCATTCCCGGGCTGATGGCGCCGACCGCGAGCCGCAGTGTCATCGACAAGATGGCGCAGGCGATGCTGCATGACGACGCCGAACGGCTGAGCCTGCCGCCCTCCTTCGTGCCCTCGGCGCTGGCGGAGACGATCGTGCTATCGGATTTCTGGTCGCCGGTCGCGGAGATCACAGCGACGCTCGCCGGTCTGGCCGGCTCCGGCGCGCATGGCACGCTGGTGCAGGTCGTCGATCCCGCCGAAGAGTCCTTCCCCTATTCCGGCCGCATCGAGTTCGTCGAGCCCGAAGGGTTCGGCGTGATCACCGCCGGCCGGGCCGAGAGCTGGGTGCAGGATTACACCGCGCGGCTTGCACTGCACCGCGACCAGATCCGCGCCGAGACCAACAGGCTCGACTGGCTGTTCGCGACCCATTCGACCGACCGTTCCGCCGCCGAACTGCTGCTGTTCCTGCATGCCGGCATGCAGGTGAGCAAGTCGGGCGCCCGCACCACGACGATCAAGGCGGGGCCGGCAGCATGATGGGATTGCCGCTCGCCTTCACCGAACCGCTGCTCCTGATCGGCCTCGTCAGCCTGCCGGTGCTGTGGTGGCTGCTGCGCGTGATGCCGCCGCGGCCGCGCCGCATCGAGTTTCCGCCGACACGGCTGTTGTTCGACATCGCGCCGAGGGAAGAGACGCCCTCGCGGACGCCGTGGTGGCTGACCGCGCTGCGGCTTTTGGCTGCGGCCCTCGTCATTTTCGCCGCCGCCGGCCCGATCTGGAATCCGCAAACAGGCCTCGCCTCCAGCAAGGCGCCATTGATGATCATGTTCGACGACGGCTGGAGCGCGGCTTCGAACTGGGACATCCGGATCAGGGCCGCCGACGAGCTGATCGCCAATGCCGAGAATGACCGCCGCGCCATCGCGCTGGTGCCGCTGTCCGAGCCGAACCGCGACATCACGCTGATGCCGGCGGGTGCTGCGCGCGTGGCGCTGCGGCAGCTCACGCCAAAACCCTATTCCATCGAACGCGTGGAAACCCTCACCGCGATCGATCGTTTTCTGAAAGCGACCGGCGACTGCGAGATCGCCTGGCTGTCGGACAGCGTCGACACCGGCCGCGGCGAGGAGTTTGTGCAAGGCCTCGGCAAGACCATCGGAGATCGCAGCTTGACGGTGTTCGAAGGCGGCACCTCCTCCCCGCTGGCGCTGGCCGCAGCGGAGAACGCGGCGGCGAAAATGACGGTGAAGGTGCTGCGCACCGACAGCGGCATCACCGCCGGCACCGTGCGGGCGCTGGACCAGAAGGGCTCGCCGATCGGCGAGGCGCGCTACAGCTTCGGCCCGCAGGACAAGGAAACCGAAGCGGCGTTCGACCTGCCGGTCGAGCTGCGCAACGACATCACGCGGCTCGAGATCTCCGGCGAGCGCTCGGCCGGCGCGGTGCAGCTGCTGGACAAGCGCTGGCGCCGGCGCGCCATCGGCATCGTCTCCGGTGCGACCAGCGAGACCGCGCAGCCGCTGCTGGCACCGACCTTCTATCTCACCCGCGCGCTGGCGCCGTTCGCCGACGTGCGGCTCGCGGACAAGGGCTCGCCGCAGCAGGGCATCACGCAATTCCTCGACCAGAAGCTGCCGATGATCATTCTGGCCGACGTCGGCACCATCGCGCCCGAGCTGCGCGAACGGCTCAACGCCTGGATCGACCAGGGCGGCGTGCTGGTGCGGTTCGCCGGGCCCAGATTGGCGCAGGCCGAAGACGATCTCGTTCCGGTCAAGCTGCGCAAGGGCGGCCGCACGCTCGGCGGCAGCCTGACCTGGGAGAAGCCGCAGCATCTGGCCACCTTCAGCGCCGATGGGCCGTTTACCGGCGTGGTCGTGCCCAAGGACGTCACCGTGAGCCGGCAGGTTCTCGCCGAGCCCGACGCCGTGCTCGCCACCAAGAGCTGGGCCTCGCTGGAAGACGGCACGCCGCTGGTGACCGGCGAGCATCGCGGCAAGGGCCTGGTCAGCCTGTTCCACGTCAGCGCCGACATGCGCTGGTCGGATCTGCCGATGTCGGGCACCTTCGTCGAAATGCTGCGGCGGATCGTCGACATGTCCGGCTACACCACCAAGCCCGGCGCAGGCGTTGCCGGCGAGGCGAGCACCGAGACGGTGGCGCCGCTGCACATTCTCGACGGCTTCGGCGCCTTCGGCCCGCCGCCGGCCACCGCAAAGCCGTTGCCCGCGGATTATCGCGACCGCGCCACACCCGATCATCCGCCGGGCTTTTACGGTCCGCCAGAAGGACCGCTCGCCGTGAACACGCTCGCCGCCGCCGACCGCATCGCGCAGCTCAACACCGCGAGCCTGCGCGCCCGGCACGCCACCTACACCAATGCCGAGCCACGCGATTTGCGCGGCTGGCTGCTGTCGACGGCGCTGGCGCTGTTCCTGATCGACGCCATCATCGTCGCGGTGCTGGGCGGCGGCCTCGCCGCGCTGCTGCGCCGCCGCGCCGCGCCTGCAATGATCGTGCTCGGGCTGGTGCTTGCCGGCCTGTTGGCGTTCTCGCCGACGCCTTCGCGCGCCGACGGCGCCGCGGACGAGTTCGCGATGAAGGCGGTGTCGCAGACCCGCCTCGCCTATGTCGTCACCGGCAATGCCGACGTCGATTCCATCGTCAAGGCCGGCTTGTCCGGACTGACGCTGTTCCTGGCACAGCGCACCGCGCTCGAGGCCGGCGATCCCGTCGGCGTCGATCCCGCGCGCGACGAGCTCGCCTTCTTCCCGCTGATCTACTGGCCGATCGTGCCGGGCGCGCCAAAGCCGCCGCAGGACGCGATCAACAAGATCGACGCCTATATGAAGCAGGGCGGCACCGTGATCTTCGACACCCGCGACGCGATCGAAGCGCCGCCCGGCGACAACAGTGCCTCGCAGACGCCGGGAATGCGGGCGCTGCGCGAGATCCTGTCCTCGCTCGACGTGCCCGAGCTCGAGCCGGTGCCGCGCGAGCACGTGCTGACCAAGACCTTCTACCTGCTGCGCGACTTCCCCGGCCGCTTCAACTCCGGCCAGACCTGGGTCGAGACGCTGCCGCGCGAGGACGACGACGAGAGCGCACAGCGGCCGGCGCGCGGCGGCGACGGCGTCTCCCCGATCATCATCACCTCGAACGATCTTGCCGGTGCCTGGGCGATCCGTCCCGACGGCCAGCCGATGCTGCCGCTCACGCCGGGCGAGCCGCGCCAGCGCGAATTCGCCTACCGCGCCGGCGTCAACATCGTGATGTACACGCTGACCGGCAACTACAAGGCCGACCAGGTGCACGCGCCGGCCTTGATCGAACGGCTGGGGCAATAGAGATGCGCGTGACGAGCTTGAGCCACACGCCCCGTCATTCCGGGATGGTCCGAAGGACCAGACCTGGAATCTCGGGATTCCGGGATCGATGCTTCGCATCGCCCCGGAATGACGTTGATAGGTCTGTCTGATGAATTACGGCATTGCGTTCACGCCGCTGGTTCCCGCGATCGTGCTGTGGCTGGCGCTCGCCGCGGTCGTCGTCATCGCGCTCGTGCTGGCGCTTGCGCGGGCGCGCGGAGCGGCCGTGCGCGTGGCGGCGCTGGCGCTGTTCCTGCTGGCGCTCGCCAATCCCTCCTTCACGCGCGAGGACCGCGATCCCCTCACCTCGATCGCGGCCGTCGTCGTCGACAAGAGCCCGAGCCAGAATTTCGGCAACCGCACCCGCGAGGCCGCACAGGCGCAGGAGGCGCTGGTCGACGGCCTGAAGAAGATCAAGGGCCTCGAGGTCCGCGTCGTCGATGCCGGACAGGCCGATGGCGAAACCGACGGCACAAGGTTGTTCGGTGCGCTCGCCTCCGCATTGTCGGACGTGCCGGTCGACCGCGTCGCCGGCGCGTTCCTGATCACCGACGGCCGCGTCCACGACATCCCGGCCAATGCCGCCGCGCTCGGCTTCCAGGCGCCGGTGCACGCGCTGATCACGGGACAGAAGGACGAGCGCGACCGCCGCATCGCGATCACGGCGGCGCCGCGCTTCGGCATCGTCGGCCAGAACCAGACGATCACCTACCGCCTCGACGACCAGGGCGTCAGCGGCGAGCGCGCCAAGGTCACGGTCCGCAGGGACGGCGAGGTCATCAACGAGCGCACGCTGTCGAGCGGCCAGACCGCGAGCGTCGACGTCGACATCAAGCATGCGGGGCCGAACATCGTCGAGATCGAGGCTTCGCCGCTCGAGCGGGAACTGACACCGGTGAACAACCGTGCGGTCGTCGCCATCGACGGCGTGCGCGACAAGCTGCGCGTGCTGCTGGTCTCGGGTGAGCCGCATTCCGGCGAGCGCACCTGGCGCAATTTGCTGAAATCCGACGCCAGCGTCGATCTCGTGCACTTCACCATCCTGCGTCCGCCGGAGAAGCAGGACGGCACGCCGATCAACGAATTGTCGCTGATCGCGTTTCCGACCCGCGAGCTGTTCCAGCAGAAGATCAACGAATTCCAGTTGATCATCTTCGACCGCTATGCCCGCCAGGGCGTGCTGCCGATCGCCTATTTCGACAACATCGCGCGCTACGTGCGCGCCGGCGGCGCGGTGCTGGTCTCGGCCGGCCCCGACTATGCCTCGAACACCAGCATCTGGCGCACGCCGCTGGATTCGGTGCTGCCGGCAGAACCCGTCGGCGTCACCGAAAAACCGTTCTACGCGCATCTGTCCGACGTCGGCAAACGCCATCCCGTCACGCGCGGGCTGGAAGGCTCGGCATCCGAGCCGCCGCGCTGGAGCCGCTTCTTCCGCACCGTCGAGACCCGCAATTCCGTCAACCCGCCGGTGATGACGGGCGTCGACGGCAAGCCGCTGCTGTTCCTGTCTCGCTTCGGCGAAGGCCGTGTCGCGCTGCTGCTGTCCGACCACATCTGGCTGTGGGCGCGCGGCTACGAGGGCGGCGGTCCACATCTCGATCTCTTGCGGCGGATGTCGCACTGGCTGATGAAGCAGCCGGATCTTGATGAAGAGGCGCTGCGCCTCCAGGTGCAGGGCAAGGATCTCGTGGTGGTGCGCCAGACCATGTCGGACAGCGTCCAGCCGGTGAGCGTGACCTCGCCCTCCGGTGTATCGCGCGACCTGACGCTCAGTGCCGGCGACCCCGGCGAGTGGCGCGCCAGCCTGCCTGCGAACGAGCTCGGCCTGTGGCAGGCGACCGACGGCACGCTGAAGGCGCTGATCAATGTCGGCCCGACCAATCCGAAGGAGTTTTCGGAAGTCACCTCCACCACCGAGACCTTGAAGCCGCTGACGCAGGCCAC
The DNA here is from genome assembly GCF_054049735.1 of Bradyrhizobium sp. P5_C12. Lineage (NCBI taxonomy): Bacteria > Pseudomonadati > Pseudomonadota > Alphaproteobacteria > Hyphomicrobiales > Nitrobacteraceae > Bradyrhizobium > Bradyrhizobium sp. P5_C12. Next base: position 78,902 of record NZ_JBFULU010000016.1, on the reverse strand, counting down.
CGGCGGCAACGCCGTGCGCGTGGTCGACGGCGCCAGCGTCGAGCTGCCCCGGGTCGTGCCGGTGCGCTCGGCCAGCATGTTCCATGGCGACGGCTGGATGGGCGTGCGGATGCGCGACGCCAGCGTGGTGAAGGGCGTCGGCGTGCTGCCGATCTTCTCCGGCCTGATCGGGCTGCTGCTGCTGCTCGGCGCATTCGCCGCGACCTGGGTCCGCGAAGGACGCTGAATCCTTGTAGTTGCCCGAACGACACATCGCACGGCCGCCCGCGCGAGATCGCATGACCGCCGTTGACATCCGCTAACCGATGCTGCGATGTTACATTATAACATCGCGACGTCAGGGGATTGGCGGCTCGCGATGCGGGGTGGCGTTTCCAAATGAAGTGGTTCCGGTCGAATATCAGGCACGGCGCCCGGCTCGCGTTGTTCGCGATGCTGGTGCAGTTCGCGCTGACGTTCGGCCACAGCCACTGGTTCGCGCAGGCGACGCCTCTCGTCCAGTCCCAGCAGACCGACAGCACCAAGGGCGCCGCTGCGATCGATCGCGCGGCGGCCCAGAAGCAATCGCCAGGGAGTCCCGACCGGGAGCATCCCGGCGACGACAATTGCGCGATCTGCGCCGTGGTGGCGATGGCGGGCACCGTCGTGTTCGCGACGCCGCCGTTGCTGTTGCTGCCGCAGGCGGTCGAACTGCTCTACCGCACCACCGACGCCGAATTCGTCCATCTGAAATCGGCCAGCGCGGCGTTCCAGCCCCGCGCCCCTCCCGCGTCCTGACCTCCAACGCTTGATCACGCCTGGGCGCGCCCGGGACCCGTTGAAGTCGAATTCCGTCGCGCTGCGACGGCAGGCCACCTCCGATCAGCAAGCACACATGCGGACGGCGCCTGACTGGAATCAGGATCATGTCATTTGAATTGCGACGCGCGCAGCGCCTTGGCGGAGCAAGCCTGCTCCTGCTCGGCGCCGCCGCCACTCCGGCGCTGGCCCAAAACACGTCCCAGGACAAGCCGGCAGCCACCGAACTTCCCGCGGTGACGGTGACGGCCCCCAGCCCCATCGTGCGCCGGGCCGTGGTGCCGTCGCGCACCGCAAGCCGGGGCACGCGTCCTGCGCCTGCACGCAACCGCGAACGCACCGCCGAATCCACGCCGACACCTCCGCCCGCCGCCTCGCCCCAACAGGGCGTGCTGCCGATCGTGACCAACCAGTTCGCCACCGTCACCGTGGTGCCGAACGAGGAGATCCGCCGCGAGGGCGGCGGTCAGCTCGGCGATCTCCTGTTCTCCAAGCCCGGCATCACCGGCTCGAGCTTCGCGCCGGGCGCCTCCAGCCGGCCGGTCATCCGGGGGCTCGACGTCAACCGCGTCGGCATCGTCGAGAACGGCACCAATTCGAACGGCGCCTCCGATCTCGGCGAGGATCATTTCGTCCCGGTCGATACGCTCGCGACCAACCAGGTCGAGGTGGTGCGCGGGCCGGCCGCCTTGCGCTATGGCTCGACCTCGATCGGCGGCGTCGTCAGCGCGACCAACAACCGGATTCCGGACGCGCTGCCAACCTGCGGCGCGCAACCGTTCCAGAGCTATGGCCTGCCGGTCAAGGCGCCGCTCGCGAGCACCGGGACCGCGCCTTGCGTCACGGCCGAGACGCGCAGCGCATTCAGCTCGGTCGATCGCGGCGTCGAAAGCGGCGTGCTGCTCGATACCGGTGGCGGCAATTTCGCGTTCCACGCCGACGTCTACGGCCGCAACACGACGGATTACGGCATCCCGAGCTACCCGTACCTGACCGACCAGACGCGACCGATCACGAACGGGCGCCAGCCCAATTCGGCGACGCGCTCGGACGGCGCCTCGCTCGGCGGCTCCTACTTCTTCCAGGGCGGCTATATCGGCGCGGCGATCACCCAGAACGACTCGCTCTACCATATCCCCGGCATCGACGGCGCCGACCACAACACCCGGATCGACGCGCACCAGACCAAGATCAACGTCAAGGGCGAATACCATCCCGACGCCGCCGCGATCGACGCCGTCCGCTTCTGGGCCGGCGCGACCGATTACCGGCACAACGAGATCGGCCTTGCCGATCCCGCCGATCCCAACACCGACGGCGTGCGGCAGACCTTCACCAACAAGGAGCAGGAGATCCGCACCGAGGTGCAGCTGATGCCGTTCAACGCGCGCTTTGCCGAGGTGACGACGGCGTTCGGCTTCCAGGCCGGCCACCAGGAATTGACCGCGCCGAGCCCCGACGATCCCGGCAGCCCACTCAACGGATTATGGGACCCTAACAAGAACAACAGGGTCGCCGGCTACGTCTTCAACGAGCTGAAATTCAGCGAGACCACCAAGGCGCAGATTGCCGGACGCATCGAGCATGTCAATCTCTCCGGGACAACGCCGGCATTCATCCCTCCCGTGTTCGACGTTAACATCGACCCTGCCAGTATTGGTCCTGCCACGTCGCGGAACCTGAACTTCACGCCGAAAAGTGCGAGCATTGGCCTGCTCCAGAATCTGCCGTGGGATCTGGTCGCCAGCATTACCGGTCAATACGTAGAACGAGCGCCGAAACCGGCAGAGCTCTTTTCGCGCGGCGCGCATGACGCGACCGCTACCTTCGACATCGGCAATCCAGACCTCGGCATCGAAACGGCAAAATCGATCGAGGTCGGGTTGCGGCGGGCGACGGGGCCGTTCCGATTCGAACTCACCGGCTACTACACGAGGTTCAACGGATTCATATTCCGCCGATTGACCGGCAACACCTGCGACGAGGCGGCTTGTGTGGACATCGCCAATCCGGACCAGCTTGAGCTGCAGCAAGCGAGATATTCGCAGCGGGACGCGACCTTCCGCGGCGGCGAATTCCAGTCCCAGCTCGACGTCGGCGCGTTCCAGGGCGGCATCTGGGGCATCGAGAACCAGTTCGACGTGGTCCGCGCCACCTTCACCGACGGCACCAACGTGCCGCGCATTCCGCCCGTGCGGCTGGGCGGCGGCGTGTTCTGGCGCGACGACAACTGGCTGATGCGCGTCAACCTGCTGCACGCTTTCGCGCAGAACAACGTCGCCGTGATCGCGGAGACGCCGACGGCCGGCTACAATTTGCTGAAGGCCGAGGTGAGCTACAAGACCAAGCTCGATCCGCATTGGTTCGGCGCGCACGAGATGATAGCCGGCCTCGTCGGCAACAATCTGCTCAACGAAAACATCCGCAACTCGGTGTCCTACACCAAGGACGAGGTCTTGATGCCCGGCATCGGCGTGCGGGCGTTCGCCAACTTCAAGTTCTGACCTTGCTCCGGTCGGGGCCTATGGGCCCCGACACCCTCGGCTGCTTGTAGACACCATCGCCCATACCCAAAAAACTGAAACGATGACTTTCAATTATTTCTGTTTCGGTCGCTGAGCCAGCGACCACATCATCTCCCCACAGACAGGGAGTTTCCGATGAACCAACAGGCCAGCAAGACCAACGTGCCACTATCGGCGGGCGCCGATGTGAGCGGGATCGAGACGCTGCTCAACCGCAATCTTCCGGACGTATTCGGTGAAGGTGATCCGGCTCGCCGAAGGCGCGCCATTCAGGAACTCTATACCGAGGACTGCGTGCTGTACGCGCCGCCCGGCACATTCGTCGGTCACGACGCGCTCGACAAGTTCGCCGGCGATCTCCGCGCGACGCATCCGCATTTTGTCTATACGCCGCACGGCGCGCCCCAGGTTCTGCACAATTCGGGACGACTGGCGTGGGGATCGGGGCCGAAAGGCGAAACGCCTGCTTACACCGGCGTGGATTTCATCATTGCTCGCGAGGGCAAGATCGCGGCTCTTTATGTCTATCTCGACTCGCCGCCGACATAATGGGCGAGCTGAAGGCGCGTCTGATATCTCACGTTGAGCGCGTGAGCCGTTTCTCGTAGCGCCACTGGTCCACGGGGAAAGGACCGTTCGACGTTTCCGACAACATGACGAAGGTGCCGGCCCTGTGCCAGCCGCTCTTCTCATAGAACCGCGCAGCGCGATTGTTTCCGATCGCGCATGCGAGCCACGCCGTCTCGACGCCGCGCTCGGCCATCCTCGCCTCGGCATCGGCGATCAGCGCCGCAGCCACGCCCGAGCCGTGCGCTTCGGTCGACACGAACAGCTGATACAATTCCTCACCCCTGAGAACACATAGGCCGAGAGGCGCGCCGACCGGGCCGACAACATAGACATTGGGGAGCGCGGCCTCGAGCCGATCGCGAAAGCTCGCAAGCGTGCGGAGGCGGATCAGCTCAGGCGGCGCAAAAGCCGCATGCGATTCGTGCCAGACGTCGTGCCACAACCGCGCGAGATGATCGATCTCACCAGGATCAGCCGGCCTCACCTGCATCTGCGATACTCCCGTAGCCCGGATGGAGCAGTAGCGTAATCCGGGTTCTATCCGCATAGCGACATCGTCCCGGATTGCGCGGAGCCTGTCATCGGGCGGCGCTTCGCGCCGACCCGTTGGCTCCATCCGGGCTACAGCTACCCCCGCGCCTTGCTCCAGTCGGGGCCGACCGCCCCCGACACGCCCTCGAACGCGCCGTCGACGAGCTCGAACACCAGGATGCGGCCGGCGTCGACCGGGCCGGGCATGGTGACGCGGCCCTTGGCGACCGGCTTGAAGCCGACGCGGCTGTAATAGGGCTCATCGCCGACCAGCAGCACCAGGCGGTGACCCTTCTCCTTCGCGTCCTTCAGCGCGCGCTCCATCAGGAGCCGCCCGACACCGCGGCCGCGGAACGGCGGCTCGACCGTGAGCGGCCCGAGCAGCAGCGCCGGCGTCTCGCCGACCAGGATCGGCAGCTGCCGCACAGAGCCGACCAGCAGCGTGCCAATGCGGGCGGTGAAGGAGAGGTCGAGCAGATGGTCGACATGCTCGCGGATCCGATAGGCGCTGAGCACGAAACGGCCGGGGCCGAAGGTGCGCTCGTGCAACCGCTCGATCGCCTGGGCGTCGCCGGCGGCTTCGGGAAGAATGGTGACTGAGAGATCGTTCATGTTATGTCGCGGAGTAGCATTTGCGCATGCGGAGGTCCATGGGAGCGAGCCCCGACTTCAGTCCCTTTTCAGCGCCGGTTGGGACAGATAGGCGAGCATCTTCATTTCCCGCCGCCCGCGCGTCACGGTGTCCAGCACGAGCCCCGACGACACCGACAACAGCGCCATGATCATCAATCCCATCGACAGGATGGCCGTCGGAAAGCGCGGCACGAGACCTGTTTCGATGAAGGTGATGACAATCGGGATCGCGAGGATGATCGCGACCAGCGCCAGCAGAATTCCGATCACCGTGAAGAATCGCAACGGCCGCTCCGAGCGATAAAGCTTCAGGATGGTGCCGAGGATGCTAAAACCGTCGCGCCAGGTGTTGAGCTTCGAGAACGAGCCTTCCGGGCGCGCATAATAGGGCGTCTCGACCTCGGCGACCGGCAGCGACAATTCCAGCGCGTAGACCGCGAGCTCGGTCTCGATCTCGAAACCGTCGGAGAGCACGGGGAAGGATTTGACGAAACGGCGCGAAAAAATCCGGTAGCCGGACAGGATGTCCTTGAACTCCTGTCCGAAGGTCGACGACAGGAAGCCCGTCAGCATGCGGTTGCCGGTGCGGTGGCCGAGCCGGTAGGCGGCTTGCACCTGGTCAACGCGAAGGCCGACCACCATGTCGAGATGATCGTCGAGCAGCTTGTCGATCATTCGGGGCGCGCTCGGCGCGTCGTAGGTCGCATCGCCATCGACCAGCACGTAGACGTCGGCCTCGACATCCGCGAACATGCGCCGGACCACGTGGCCCTTGCCCTGCCGCCGCTCGCTGCGCACGATCGCGCCGGCCTCGCGCGCGACGGAAGCGGTGCGGTCGCGCGAATTGTTGTCGTAGACGTAGATCTCGGCCGAGGGCAGCGCCTTGCGAAAATCGGCAACGACGGTCGCGACCGCCGCTTCCTCGTTGTAGCAGGGCACCAGCACCGCGATGCGAAATGGCGTGGACATCATCGCGGCAGAACTCCCAGGTTGGCCCGCGCGCGCCGCAGCGGCGCGGCCTGCCGCGCCTCTTCCGGCTGCATCAGCCAGGCAAACGACACGCTCCACAAAGACAGCATCGCGATCGGCACCACATAGTAGGGCGTGAAGACCGGATGACTCAGGAAGAAGACGAGGTTGATCGCGAGATTGCTGGCGACGACGAGCGCGACCTGCCGCACGCTGCCCTCACCCACCCGCAACAGCCACGCCGTCGAACCGATCGCCAGCACGATCAGCACGAACTGCATGTCGCGCAGATATTGGCCGAGAACGGCGAAGTCGAAGGCCGGCGCGACCACGTCGGCGCTGCCGTAAGTGGTGGCGAACGGGCTGCCGGCATTGATGGCCTGGGCGATCAGCGTCGGCGCCATGCCGACGAGCACGCCGGCGCCGAAGCCGAGGCCCTGCAAGAAGGTGGCAAGCTTGCGCGACCACACGAAGGGAATGCCGAGGAACAGGAAGTAGCCGGCCGCGAGCAGCGCGTTCGGCAATCTGAAATTGACGGAGGCACCGAGCAGGAGGCCGATCAGCGCGATCAGCAAGACACTGCGCTTGTCCCTGGTCAGCCACAGGGCGGTCAGGAATCCCGCGATGGCTGAGATCGCCATGGTCGGCGCGACCGAATAGCTCGCCTTCGCCGGATTGATCATGAGATAGACGGCAAGCGCGCCGAATACGCCCGCCCCCACGATCGAAGGCAGCGTTCGCGCCATGAAGATGCCGAGCAGCGCAAGACCGCAGACGATCAGGCTGGCGGCAATGTAGAGCGGCACCACCTGGTGGCCTTGTGGAAACAGCGCCAGCAGAAATCCGGTCCCCGGCGGATATTGCATCACCACCTTGCCGTTCGGCATCGGGTTGTGACAGGGCCAGCGGATCGGGTCGCGCCATTCGGCGAACGCGATCTCCTTCATCTTGTCCTCGAAATAATGATCGTAATCCAACAGGGCATTGGTGTTCAGCCCACCGATGCCGAGGCGCTGGAACAGATGCGCCTGCCGGAGATAGCAGATGTCGTCATAGACCCCGCGCGCCTCGCTCCAGCGCGACATCGTGACGATGTTGCTGGCGAGGATCGCAAGGCAGATCAGGCCGAAGGCGAATTTTGCAATCTTCATCCGGTTTCCGCGGCACCCGTTCCGGCCGGTTACTAGCACAGCCCGCCCTCACCGCCACGTCGCAATCAGCGGCGTGCCGTCGAGCACTTCCGCGAGCCGCAGCCGCGTGCCGGGCGTGGTCCCCTCGGGCAGCGCGCCGGCCGCGAAGAATCCGGATGCGACGATTTCATGGTTGGGCTGCGGCAGGCGCTCCTGCCGGAAATGCCTGACCACGTAGACCGCGACATGGTCGCGGCGGGAGACGTGGCTGTTGAGGAAGATGCCGTGCAGCACGGCCTCGCCGGTGAGATCGATATCGCCTTCCTCCTTGAGCTCGCGCCGCATCGCCTGCTCCATGGTCTCGCCGAAATCGACGCCGCCGCCGGGCAGATACCAGCCGGTGACATAGCTGTGCTTGACCAGGAAGACCCTGTTGTCGGCGTCCAGCACCACGGCGCGGACGCCGAGGGTCATGCCGCGGACAAGCAGGAAATAGGCGTGGAAGACTCGCCGCAGCAGCGGCTCGAATCTCCGTCGCATCCAGTCCAGACGATCCCCCATCAGGCTCCCTTGACGTCCCTTTTCAGGCTTCCCTTGCGCTGATGTCGCGACCTTGCCATTACAGCGCAGGAATTGCGAGGCAATCGCGCGCCATGGCCCCCTTCACGCTCGCCCATCTGTCCGACCCGCATCTGCCGCCGTTGCCGAAGCCGCGGCTGATCGAGCTCGCGGGCAAGCGTGCGCTCGGCTATGTCAACTGGACGCGCAACCGCCACAAGTACCAGCGCCGCGAGGTGCTCGACGTGCTGGTCGCCGACATGCAGGCGCAGGCGCCCGACCACATCGCGGTGACCGGCGACCTCGTCAACCTGGCATTGGAAGCAGAATTCGGCCCCGCACGCGCGTGGCTCGACGGCGTCGGCCCGCCCGACCGCGTCACCACGATTCCCGGCAATCACGACGCCTATGTCCGCGCTACCTATCATCGCTTTGGCGAGACATTTGCGCCCTATCTTGCCGGCGACGACGGCAGCATCGGCTTCCCCGCCATCCGCCGGCGCGGACCGCTGGCGCTGATCAGCCTGTCCACGGCGGTGCCGACCTTGCCGTTGATGGCGACCGGCACGCTCGGGCGCGACCAGCTCGCAGCCCTCGAACAGATCCTCGAACGGCTTGCGGCCGAGGACGTCTTTCGCGTGCTGCTGGTCCATCACCCCCTGAAGTCGAGGGCGCGCCAGAAGCGGCTGACCGATTCGGCCGATCTGCTGGCGCTGATCAGGCGCCGCGGTGTCGAGCTGATCCTGCACGGGCACGACCACATTCATTCGACCATGTGGTTCGACGGCCCCAACGGCAACATTCCCGCAATCGGCGTGCCGTCGGCCTCCGCGCTCGCGCATGGGCGCTATCCCGCGGCCGCCTACAATCTGTTCGCGATCGAGAAGGACAATGCCGGCTGGCGCTGCGAGCAGACGGTGCGGAGCCTCAATCCCGGTCTGCAGGTCCGCCAGATCAAGCATGCAAGGTTGATTTGAGGTGCCTGTCATTCCGGGGCATGCGAAGCATGAGCCCGGAATCCATCGGGCCTCAGCATGTGCGGATAAATGGATTCCGGGTTCGCGCTGACGCGCGCCCCGGAATGACGGCGGAGAGGAATTCACCAGCTCCGCAGGACCGCAAGCACGGCGACGCCGAACAATGCGGCTGCACCGAGGATGAAGCCGAACACGAACGGCCACACGCGCGAGCGGCGCGGCTGCTCCGGCGTGGCGGGCTTCGGCTCGGGCAGGACCACCATGGCATGCTCGCGCTCGATCATGCGGCGCGCGACATAGTCGGTCACGGCCTCGACGATGACAGCCGTGTCGTGCGATTCGGCGAGCACGATGCGGCCGAATCGGGTGTCCTGGACGAAGCGGTACAGCCGCTTGTCGCGACCCATCAGGATGTGGGCGACGACGTCGATCCACAGCCGCGGCGTATCGCCCTGGCTGATGCCGCGGTCGAACAAATCGACCTGCTCGGGCACCTGCGCGAACAAGGGATCGAGCGCGTCGTTCAGGATCTCCAGCCGCGCCACCTCGGCATCCCTGAGGTCGACGACCACGCCGGTCCGGTCGGCGGCCTCGATCCGCGCCCGCAGCAGCGCGTCGCGCAGCCGCACCGGGCGCGGCTGGCTGGGATGGGTCCCGCTGGTCTCGGGCTCTGACATTGTCGGCCTCGTCCTCACTCACCGCCATTAACCTATCAGCAACCAAGACGTCCGCAAAGGGCCCATAATTCCAGATACTTACGGCGCCCACAGCTCCTTCACTGTGCCAAAAACAGACGATCCCACCCGGCTTGCGCCGGATGGGACCCTCCGTCCTTGGACGTTTCTTGATTAGTCAGGCAGCCGTCAGGCCGAGACCCGCGACGGCTCTTCCACGATCGAGAAGCGGACGCCGGCCTTGTGGCGGTTCTCCTCCGAGACAGTGCGCCAGGCATCCTCGGCTTCCTTGCGGGTCTTGAACGGACCCTGCACCTGGGCCGAGCCTTCCACGAGCTTGTGGAAGTTCATCGAACCGAACTCGCCGCCGATCACCCAGAAATTGCTGCCTTTGGTCATTGTCAGTCTCCTGTCGAATAGCGTGGCGCGTTAGCCGAACTGGTTCATCGTGTTGTGGGCGCCGCCCGCCTTCAGAGCGGCTTCACCTGCGAAATATTCCTTGTGGTCGTCTCCGATATCGGAGCCGGCCATGTTCTGATGCTTGGCGCAGGCGATGCCCTGACGGATCTCCTGGCGCTGAACATTCTTCACGTAGCCCAGCATGCCCTGCTCGCCGAAATACTCTCTGGCGAGATTGTCCGTCGACAGAGCCGCCGTGTGATAGGTCGGCAACGTGATCAGATGGTGGAAGATGCCGGCACGCTTGGCTGAATCGGCCTGGAAGGTGCGGATGCGCTCGTCGGCTTCAATGGCCAGCGGCGTATCGTCGTATTCCGGCTTCATCAGGTCGGCGCGGTTGTACTTGCTGACATCCTTGCCGGCTTCCTTCATCGCATCGTAGACCTGCCAACGGAAGTTGAGCGTCCAGTTGAACGAGGGCGAGTTGTTGTAGGCCAGCTTCGCGTTCGGAATGACCTCGCGAATGCGGTCGACCATCTTGGCGATCTGCTCGATATGCGGCTTCTCGGTCTCGATCCACAGCAGGTCGGCACCGTTCTGCAGCGAGGTGATGCTGTCGAGCACGCAGCGGTCTTCGCCGGTGCCGGCGCGGAACTGGTAGAGGTTGCTGGCGAGCCGCTTCGGACGCATCATCTTTCCGTTGCGGTTGATGATGACATCACCGTTGCGGGCGTTCTCCGCCGTCACTTCCTCGCAATCCAGGAAGCTGTTGTACTGATCGCCGATGTCGCCGGGCTTGTGGCTGACGGCGATCTGCTGCGTGAGGCCGGCGCCGAGCGAGTCGGTGCGGGTCACGATGATGCCATCTTCGACGCCGAGCTCGAGGAAGGCGTGGCGGCAGGCCCGGATCTTGGCCAGGAACACCTCGTGCGGCACGGTGACCTTGCCGTCCTGGTGGCCGCACTGCTTCTCGTCGGAGACCTGGTTTTCGATCTGGAGCGCGCAGGCGCCCGCTTCGATCATCTTCTTGGCGAGCAGATAGGTCGCCTCCGCATTGCCGAAGCCGGCGTCGATGTCGGCGATGACGGGCACGACATGGGTCTGGAAGTTGTCGATCTTCTCGATCAGCTCCTTCTCGCGGGTCTTGTCGCCTTCCTTGCGCGCCTTGTCGAGCGTGCGGAAGATATCGTTGAGCTCGCGCGAGTCCGCCTGACGCAGGAAGGTGTAGAGCTCCTCGATCAGCGCCGGCACCGAGGTCTTCTCGTGCATCGACTGGTCGGGCAGCGGTCCGAACTCGGAACGCAGCGCCGCGATCATCCAGCCCGAGAGATACAGGTAGGTGCGATCGGTCTTGCCACCGAAGTGCTTCTTGACCGAGATCAGCTTCTGCTGCGCGATGAAGCCATGCCAGCAGCCGAGCGACTGGGTGTACTTGGTGGGATCGGCATCATAGGCAGCCATATCGCTGCGCATCAGCGCCGCAGTGTAGCGGGCGACGTCGAGGCCGGTCCTGAAGCGGTTCTGCAGACGCATGCGCGCCACGGCTTCGGCGGTCACCCCGTTCCAGGTCGGCTGGGTCTTGAGGAGCGCTTCAGCAGCGCCAACCTCGCTCAGATAGGAAGCGGGTCCCTGGATCGCCTGGTCACTGAGTCCACGTGGCTGGTAGTTCATCTGCGTAATCCTTTCGGTGACGACAAATGCAGCGTTAGTCCGCTATTCGTCTCGACATTCTTGACAGTGCATTGCGAAATGCGTGGCGATAGCTAAACGCGAGAAAGCGAAGTTCGTATAGATGGCTTGTATTCGAATGGTGATGTCATGTAACATCGGTACATGTAATAGATGTTATTTTGTAAAGTTTGTAAAATTATAGGTCAGCGAGACTGTCCTTGATGCCACTGGAGACGTGAAAATGCCCGCCGATTCCGGGAAGAAGCTGTTCGTCGGCCCGCGCTTCCGGAGGATCCGGCAGCAATTGGGGCTGTCGCAGACCCAGATCGCCGAGGGGCTCGGAATCTCGCCGAGCTACATCAACCTGATCGAGCGCAACCAGCGCCCGGTGACGGCGCAGATCCTGCTGCGGCTGGCGGAGACCTACGACCTCGACCTCAGGGACCTCGCCACCGCCGACGAGGACCGCTTCTTCGCCGAGCTAAACGAGATCTTTTCCGATCCGCTGTTCCGCCAGATCGACGTGCCCAAGCAGGAGCTGCGCGACCTCGCCGAGCTCTGCCCGGGCGTCACCCATGCGCTGCAACGGCTCTATGCGGCCTATACCGAGGCGCGCCAGGGCGAGACGCTGGCGGCGGCGCAGATGGCCGACCGCGACGTCGGCACGCGCTATGAGGCCAATCCGGTCGAGCGCGTGCGCGAGCTGATCGAGGCCAACCGCAACTATTTTCCGGAGCTCGAGCAGGCCGCCGAAACCCTGCGCGACGAGTTGAACGTGCCGGCCGAAGGGCTCTATGCCGCGCTCGCCGCGCGTCTGCGTGAAAAACATTCGGTCCAGACCCGCATCATGCCGGTCGACGTGATGCGGGAGACGCTGCGGCGTTTCGACCGCCACCGCCGCCAGCTCCTGATCTCCGAGCTGGTCGACCCGGCCGGCCGCGCGTTCCAGCTCGCCTTCCAGCTGGGCTTAGGCGAATGCACGCAGCATCTGGAAACCATCATCGGCCGCGCCGGCCCGCTCGACGACGCACCGCGCCGCCTGTTCCGCATCACGCTCGCCAACTACTTCGCCGCCGCGGTGATGATGCCCTACCCGGCGTTCCTGGCTGCCGCCGAGGCCTTGAACTACGACATCCATTTGCTGGCGCAGCGCTTCAATTCCGGCTTCGAGCAGGTCTGCCATCGCCTCACCACCTTGCAGCGGCCGAACGCGCGCGGCATTCCCTTCTTCCTGCTGCGCGTCGACAATGCCGGCAACGTGTCGAAGCGCTTCTCGTCCGGCACCTTCCCGTTCTCGAAGTTCGGCGGCACCTGTCCTTTGTGGAACGTGCATTCGACCTTCGACACGCCGGACCGCCTGCTGAAGCAGGTGATCGAGCTGCCCGACGGGACGCGCTATTTCTCGATCGCGCAGATGGTACGCCGGCCGGTGGCGCCGCACCCGCTGCCCCAGCCGCGCTTCGCCATCGGCCTCGGCTGCGAGATGCGTCACGCCGCGCGCCTCGTCTACGCCTCCGGCATGGACCTGGAGAAGGCGGAAGGCACCCCGATCGGCGTCAATTGCCGCCTCTGCGAGCGCGAAAACTGCGCGCAACGCGCCGAGCCGCCAATCACGCGCACGCTGATCCTGGACGAGACGACACGGCGCATGAGCTCGTTCGCGTTCTCGAATGCACGGGAGTTGTGAGCGCGTTTGGCGGAAAACGCGCTCTACAATCTCGGTGTCGTCCCGGCGCAGGCCGGGACCCATAACCACCGCATCGTGTTTGGCGAAGACCGGTCGCTCCGATCTCGCGCCACAACTACTCCCTGGGATTATGGGTCCCGGCCTTCGCCGGGACGACATCGGAGAGAGCTCGCGCCGACGTCACGCCAGCGTATGCACGATCACCGGGCCCGCGGCGGCGCTCGCGTGTCCGGCGAGCAGCGGGCCCAGATCCTTCTCGATCCAGGCGATCGCACGCCGGTTCGCCTCCTCCGCCTGCTCGAACTTGTCGAAGATGGAGATCGCGGTCACCGTGTCGTCGCCGGCATAGACGACGTAATAGGCCCGAAAGCCGTCGACGTCGCTGATGATCGGAACGGCGCCCTCCTTGATGCGGCGCGCCAGCTCTTCCGCGCTCCCGCTTTTCGCCTTGGCCTGACGGATGGCGGCGTACATGGCATCCTCCCTTCCGACTGTTGAACAGGGGCTTGGTGCCCGAGCCGGATGTTACGCCGAAGCGCGGACCCGGGATACCTCCTTGGTTAACCCTGGACTAACCCGCCCCTCGCGGTCTGCAACGAACCATTAAGCACGCCTCAACATCGGCGCCTTAGTCTCGCCCCACTCACTTTTCGCAAACAACGGCGGCCTATTCTGCCGGCTGAAGTGACATCAGGGGGTTCATATGCGCATTGCGCTGCTGCTGACCGCGACCGTTATCGGCGCGCTCTTCGCCAATCCATCCAATGCCGGGCCGCTCGAAGCTGACGCAGCTCAGCAATTGCCGCCGGGCTTCCAGAGCTACCGCGGCTACATGTTCGACCTGTCGGAGAACTCCGACCGCAAGGACGTCGACAAGCTCACCGACAATCTGAAGCGCCAGATCGACGTGGTCGAGGCGGCCGGCCTCTCGCCGCGCGTGCTGCGCTTCTTCCGCACCGTGCCGATCGTCGCGAGCGAGCTGGCCTGCCTCGACGAAGGCGCCGCGACCGCGTGTTACGGCCGGGTTGCCCCGAACGTGGAGCGCCGCGTCCCGCGCATGCTGACGGTGTGGGACCATAACAAGCAGCAATGGACCAATCCGAACGCCGTCGACCTCGCGGTCGATTCGGGGCTTGGCGTGATCATGCTGCGGCCGGACATGATGCGTTACGAAAAGGAGGCGGTGCTGCTGCACGAGCTGTTGCACGCCTATCACGCCCGGCTGTTGCCCGACGGTTACGACAACAAGGGCGTCAGGGCCTATTACGCCTATGCCAAGTCCAAGGATCTCCTGCCCAAGGAGGCCTACGCGCTGAAGAATCACATGGAATTCTTTGCCGTGACTGCCAGCATCTTCCTGGCCGGGAAGAGCGAATTCCACGATCCAAAGTCCCGCGAGACGCTCAAGGAGAAGATGCCGGATTACTACAAATACCTGGTCGGCGTGTTCGGCTTCGACCCCGACCCGGCACCGTCAAGCGGACCGGTCGCCTCGCTGCAGTAAGGCAAAAGCGCGATCCCGCGCCAAAACACCTCAAGGGCCGCGCCCAGCGCGGCCCTTTTCGTTTTTGAACCGGAAGCTGCGGATGACGCACGGCCGGGAATTGCCAAGGCGGGGCCTGATCTGCATAGTCCCGCGCATCGATTTGGTGACTGTTTCGAAGAGGATAGAACAACATGGCGGACGCCGACCTGGATGTCGTGATCCGGCAACTGGCCAGACAAACGCATGCGGGCCTGATGACCCGTGCCAAGGAGCGACGGGATCGCTTCAACGCGCTGGCGGCCAAGGCCAAGGGCAAGGACACGAGCGCCCGCTTCAAGACGATGGCCAAGGCCACCATGGAGCAGGCCACCGCGGCTGCCAGGCGCCTGCAGATGTCCGCCGACAACGTCGCCGACAGCTACGCGCGTGCGATGCGGCTCGCCGCCAGCACACCCGTCGCGGCCAAGCCGGAGAAACCGGCGAAGGAGAAGCCGGTGAAGAAGGCGGCCAAGGCGAAGAAGAAAAAGGCGAAGTAGCGTGGTGTGCCTTCACCTCGCCCCGCTTGCGGGGAGAGGTCGGATCGCTTCAGCGATCCGGGTGAGGGGGTACAGGTCCCGCGGCAGTCTACCGTGTGGAGAGAGGCCCCTCACCCCAACCCTCTCCCCGTAAGAACGGGGAGAGGGAGAGAAATTTCTCTCACCGCCGCGTGGGCTCGGTATTGGTGAGCTCGGCAAGCTTCGCGCGCGCCGCCTCGCGCGTCTGGCCGTCCTTGCCGGCCGGCAGCGCCAGAGCCGCTTCGAAATCGGCGCGTGCATCGTCGGCCTGTCCCCGGGCGAGGAATGCCACGCCGCGATCGAAGCGGGCCCGCGCGTCCGACGGGTCGAGGCGGATCGCGGTGTTGTAGCTCAGGATGGCGCGATCGAGATCGCCCGTGGCGGCGAGCGCGAGGCCGCGCTGGTGATAGGGCGCGGCGAGCTTGGGATCATGCGCGATCGCTTCGTCATAATCCTCGATCGCGAGCTCCAGATCGCCGTTCTGCCACCGCGCGAAAGCGCGGTCACGGTAGAGCGGGGCGCGGTTGGGATTGAGGTGGATGGCCTCGTCGAAATCGGCGATCGCCCGCCGCCAGTCGCCATGGCGCAGCGCGATCCGTCCGCGCCCCTCATAGGCGAAGGCGATCAGTGAGCCGCGCAGCGGCGAGAAGCCGATCACGGCCGAGCAGATGTCGGGGTCATCCTCGTCGCCGCAATTGACGACCATGTGCGTGGACAGGCCGATGAGCACGCCCAGGACGATCAGCAATGGCACGGCAGCTTTGGTCATCTTCGGCGATGCCCGGCGACAGGCCGGGCACGCATCCCCTTTCGAACGAATAATCTCGCAGGGGTGTTAGCACCGGCCCGGACGATCCTGTGTGCGCCAAGTCACAAAGCCGGGCGCAAAATTCCGGCCGGTTCCGGATCAGCCCCAGGGACCACGTGAAGGACCACGTGAAGGACCGCGTGAGGGACCGCGCGAGGATGAGCGGCCCCATGGGCCCTGCGGCGGATAGTTCTCGTTCGCGCCGAGCGACGGGGGCGCATGCGTGCCGAGCTCGGCTGCCAGTTGCTGAAGCGCCGCGATGCGGTTCTGCGTCGAGGGATGGGTGGCGAAGAGATTGTCCACACCATGGCCCGACAGCGGGTTGATGATGAACATGTGCGCGGTTGCGGGGTTTCGCTCGGCCTCCAAGTTCGGGACCTGATGCGCGGCGCTCTCGATCTTGACCAGCGCCGATGCCAGCCACATCGGCTGACCGGCGATGCGCGCACCGAGATTGTCGGCGGCATATTCGCGGGTGCGGCTGATCGCCATCTGCACCAGCATGGCGCCGAGCGGTGCGAGGATCATCATCAGGATCGAGCCGACGATGCCGGGGCCGCTGTTGTTGTCGCGGTGGCCGCCGAAGAACATCCCGAACTGGGCGAGCATCGAGATTGCGCCCGCAATGGTCGCGGTGATCGTCATCAGCAGCGTGTCGTGATGCTTGATGTGCGCGAGCTCGTGCGCGATCACGCCGGCGAGTTCCTCGCGGCTGAGCTGGTGCATCAGGCCGGCGGTGACGGCGACGGCGGCATTTTCGGGATTGCGGCCGGTCGCGAACGCATTGGGTTGCGGCTCGTCGATCAGGAACACGCGCGGCATCGGCAGGCCGGCGCGGCCCGCGAGCTCGGCGACGAGACCGACCAGTTCCGGCGCGCTGGCGCGGTCGACCTCATGGGCGCCGTACATGCGGAGCACCATGCGGTCGGAGTTCCAGTAGGTGAAGAGATTGGTCGCCGCCGCAATGACGAGCGCGATCATGGCGCCGGCGGCACCGCCGATGAGATAGCCCACGCCCATGAACAGGGCGGTGAGGCCTGCGAGAAGCATTGCGGTACGAAGATAGTTCATGGCCGTCTCCCGGGCCGGCCCGGACAAGCCATTGGCCGGCGCCCTCGAAGTATGGACGCCACCGTGCACCGCAAGGTTTCAAGGTGCGTCGCCGGGCCGCAGACCGCAAACGCGCGGCCAGCCTTTGCGGCGTCGCTAAACCTTGACGGGGATTTGTGCAAAAACACGCGCGTAAGTTTAGAGACCTGGAAAGCGCAGCGTCGGCTTAATCCGCAATGACCGGCACGCCGCGCGGTCCTCGCGCATTGACCGGTTCCATTGGCTTCCCGTCGGCAAGGTGACCTTCATGGTAGACCGCTCGCGCGCCGCTTCCGTCGACCCCGGATCGACTCCCTCCTCTCACGACACAAAGAGTGACGCCAAGGCCTTGCAGGAGGCGCTGCAGGAGCAGCTGTTCGCTCATGAGGAACCCGACCACGTGCCCGATGCGCGGGCGGCGCCGGAACCGAGGCCGCGCTGGCCGCATCTGCGGCGCGGCGCCAAGATCGCCATCGGGCTTGCCATCATTGCCGTGTTCGGCTGGCTGCCGCTGCGCGCGATATGGGAGAATTCAAGCGTCGAGGCCGTGCTGAATTCCCGCCTCGTCACCCTGCGCACGCCGATCGGCGGGCGCGTGGCGGCCGCCCAGGGCGTCACCGATCAAGCCAAACTTGACGCCGGAACCGTGCTCCTGCGCGTCGTGAACTCGCGCGGCGATCGCACCCGGCTCGACGATCTGCGGCGGCAGAAATCGCGGCTGGAGCTCGAGCGGCCGAGCGTTGCCGCCAAGCTCGCCTCGGCCCAGGCCGCGCAAAAGGACCTGGCGCGGCAGGCCGCGCAATTCCGCGAGGGACGCGTGCTTCAGCTCGAGGCCCGCATCGCCGAGATCCAGACCTCGATCGAGGCGGCGGCAGCGCGGCGGGACGAAGCCAGCGCCGCCGTCGAGCGCGCATCCTCGCTCGCGAAATCCGGCAATGTCTCGACGGTCGAGCTGGCGCGGCTGACGCGCGAGCTTTCCGTGGCCCAGCAAACCGAACTCGGCGCGCGCAAGCGGCTGGATGCTGCAACGGTCGAGCTTGCTGCGGCAAAGAACGGCTCGTTCCTCGGCGACAGCTACAATGACCGCCCAAGCTCGGTCCAGCGCGAAGAGGAAATGCGCCAGCGTGCGAACGATCTCGCGGCCGATCTCGCCCGCACCGACACCGAAATCGCCTGGCTCGCCAACGAGATCATCATCGAGGAGGCTCGCTTCGCCGATCTGTCCGAAGCGAACATCACAACACCCGTCGCGGGCCGCGTCTGGGAAATGATGACCTCGCCGGGCGAGGACGTGCAGGCCGGCCAACCCCTGCTCAAGGTGCTCGATTGCAGCGGCGCCGTCATCACGGCCAATGTCACCGAGAACGTCTACAACCGCTTGCAACTCGGCGACCGCGCCAGCTTCGAGCCGAATGACGGCGGCGAGCCGATCTCCGGCACCGTGGTCAATCTGACCGGCGCCGCCGGCGCGCCCGCCAATCTTGCCATCAATCCCGATGCACTGAGCAAGGAGCCCTATCGCGTCACCGTGGCGATTGGCGATGCCGCCGCGCACGGCTGTACGGTCGGGCGGACGGGCCGCGTCGTGTTTGCCCGGCACGAGACCGCGCCGTGATGACGGGGTTGACGCCAGGCCTGATTGCGCTCGGCGCCTTCATGGCGGTCGTGCCGCTGCTCAGGCGCGACAGCACGATGGCGCGCTCGTTCATGGCCGTTGTCTCGCTGGTGTTCCTGCTCCGCTACCTCTATTGGCGTGTCACGGCGACGCTCCCGCCACCGCATCTGACCGCGGACGCCGTGATCGGTTATCCCTTCATGCTGCTGGAGGCGGCCTCGCTCGTCGCGGTCGCATTGTCCCTGCTGTTTCTGAGCCGGACCGTCGACCGCACCGGCGCGGCAAGGATAGACGGCCGGGCCATCGATCCACACGCGCCTCTGATCGACGTCTTCATCTGCACTTACAACGAGGAACGATCCATCCTCGAGCGCACGATCATCGGCGCGACCGGCATGGAGTACGGCAAGTATCGCGTCTGGGTGCTCGACGACGGCCGACGCCCCTGGCTGCGGCGCCTCGCGAGCGAACTCGGCTGCCATTATCTCATACGGCCCGACAACCACCACGCCAAGGCGGGCAACATCAACCATGCGCTCAAGCACGTCGGCGCCCTGCCGGAGCGACCGGATTTCGTGGCCATTCTTGACGCGGACTTCGTGCCGCGGCCCGACTTCCTCGCGCGCACCATCTCCCTCATGGACGACGCTTCGGTCGGCGTGGTGCAGACGCCGCAGCACTTCATCAATCCCGACCCGATCCAGACCAACCTCGCTGCGACCGATGTATGGCCCGACGAGCAGCGCTTCTTCTTCGACATCCTGCTGCCGGCCAAGGACGCCTGGGGCGTCGCGTTTTGCTGCGGCACCTCATCCCTCATTCGCTATGCCGGGCTGGTGAAGATCGGCGGTTTCCCGACCGACTCGGTGACGGAAGACTACCTCGTCACCCTTCGCCTGAAGGAAAACGGCCTCAACACGGTCTATCTCAACGAGCGGTTGACGATCGGGCTCGCGCCCGAGGGGCTGAAGGAATACATCACCCAGCGTGCCCGCTGGTGCCTCGGCCTGATGCAAATCGTCCGCGGCCGCAGCGGGCCGCTCTCGCGGGATTCAAAATTGTCCTTCATTGACCGGCTTTCGCTGGTCGATGCCTTCATGAGCTGGGCGGCGGTCTACACGTCGAAGGTCGCAGGACTCATCGTGCCCTGGCTGTTCCTGCTGTTCGGCATCAAGGCGGTGCAGGCGGACCTCACTGAGCTATTGCGCTTCTTCCTGCCGTTCTACGTCTGGCACGCACTCAGCATGGCCTGGCTGTCGCACGGCCGGTCACTCGCCATGATGTCGGACGTCTCGCAACTCATCGCCGCGCCCGCGGTGCTCAAGGCGGTGGCAACCGGCCTGTTGAAGCCGAAGGGACACAAATTCAAGGTCACGGCGAAGGGCGGCGACCGTGACAGCAGATTCGTCGAATGGCCGCTGCTGCGGATCTATGGCTGCGCCCTCATCATCACGCTCGCGGCCATCGCCTACGCTTTCATCCTGCATCTGCGCGGCGAGAACATCGCCTATGGCGGACTGGCCCTGGCCTGGAGCCTCTACAACGCGGTCATCCTCACCGTGGTCTGCTTCGTCTGCATCGAGCAGCCGCGCAAGCGCAAGGCGGAGCGCTTCAATCGCAATGAGCCGATCCTGTTGCGTCAGGGCGGCAAGTGGCATCTCGCGCGGCTCGCCGACATCTCCATTACCGGCGCCCGGCTGATCGATCCCGATCCGCCGGCACCCGGCAGCACGATCGACTGCCGCATCTATGGCCGCTCGATCGCGGCGATCGTGGTGCGACTGACGGTGGATGGATTCGCGGTGCGGTTTGAGGAAGGCATGGATGCACGCGTCCATGCGATCAGGGCGTTCTATGCCGGCGAATATATCCGCGCCTATCAGGGCGTCAGGGCCCTCCCGGTCGGCAAAGCACTTCTGATGAGGCTGTTTGGCTAGATCAGCGCTCGCTCTTATTCCATCAGCCGGCGGGTCATGGAAAGGTTGGCTTGAGGCCATCACTTCACCTAAACTTTGGGCGAATCCACGCCTCGCCCTCCCCCTGCCGGAACCCACATGGTCCAGACCCGATTTCTGATCGCGGCCGTCGCACTCCTCGCCTGCTCGAGCGCCTCGGCTCAGCTCATGCCGCCTCCGACAAAGCCCGCCGTCCCGAAGGCCACCGCTCCCTCGCCGCGCGCGGCGTCGTGCCATAACGGGGCGAGCTTCGATCGCTTCCTGGCCGACATTAAACAGCAGGCCGTTGCCGCCGGCGTGTCGCAGCACACGATCGCGGAAGCCTCGCCCTACCTCGTCTACGACCAGGGCATCGTCAACCGCGACCGCGGCCAGCGCGTGTTCGGCCAGCTCTTCACCGAATTCGCCGGCCGCATGGCCGCGCCCTATCGCATGCAAAACGGCCAGCAGCACATCAAGACCTATGCGGCCGCGTTCGCGCGGGCCGAGAAGGAATACGGCGTGCCGGCGGCGGTGATCGCGGCGTTCTGGGGCCTGGAAAGCGATTTCGGCGCCAACATGGGCAATCTGCCGACGCTGAAATCGCTGGTGTCGCTCGCCTATGACTGCCGGCGCTCGGAGATGTTCGTGAACGAGACCATCGCTGCGCTGAAGGTCATCGACCGCGGCGACCTCACGCCCGAGGAGATGATCGGCTCCTGGGCCGGCGAGCTCGGGCAGACCCAGTTCCTGCCGGTGCATTACGTCAACTACGCCGTCGACTATGACGGCGACGGGCGGCGCGATCTGTTGCGCAGCGGGCCCGACGTGATCGGCTCGACCGCGAACTACATCGCCAACGGCTTGAAGTGGCGGCGCGGCGAGCCATGGCTGGAAGAGATCAAGGTGCCGCAGAACCTGCCATGGGACCAGACCGATCTCTCGGTGCGAGAGCCGCGCTCGAAATGGGCGCAGCTCGGTGTCACCTATCCGGACGGCCGGCCGCTGCCGAACGACAATCTCGCGGCCTCCGTGCTGCTGCCGATGGGACGCTTTGGTCCGGCCTTCATGGCCTATCCGAATTTCGCGGCCTACACCGAGTGGAATAACTCGCTGATCTATTCGACCACCGCAGGTTACCTCGCCTCGCGCATCGCGGGCGCGGCGCCGATGCGCAAGCCGGCCCAGCCGGTCGCGCAGCTGCCGTTCAACGACCTGAAGGAATTGCAGCAGCTCCTGGTCCGCGCCGGCTTCAATGTCGGCAAGGTCGACGGCGTGCTCGGCCAGCAGAGCCGTGCCGCCGTGAAGGCGATGCAGGTCAAATACGGCCTGCCCGCCGATTCCTGGCCGACCGCCGAGCTGCTCGCCCGCATGCGCGGCGGCACGGCGCAGGCGCAGCCCCAGGCGACGGTGCGGTAAAGCCTCTACTCTCCGTCATGCCCCGCGAAAGCGGGGCATCCAGTACTCCGCGGCGACAATTGGTACGCACAATTCCGGCCGCGGCGTACTGGATCGCCCGCTTCGCGGGCGATGACAGCCGTGGAGAATTTTCGCACCGCACAAGCCGCTCGCGCGATTGTATTTTTCCATGAGGCTCCCATGTGAGTGGCTCAGGTTTTCTCCTGAGATTTCCCCTCATTCGAGCGAGCATTACATGTCCTTCCACGACGCCGTCGTCCCCGCATATCTGCAAATGCTGAACAGCCTCATCGGCCTGCTCACCAAAGCCGAGGCGCATTGCGCGGCCAAGAAGGTCGACCCGAGCGTCCTGCTCGGCTCCCGCCTGTTCCCGGACATGCTGCCGCTGTCGAAGCAGATCCAGCTCGTCAGCGATTTCGCTACCAAGGGTTGCGCGCGGCTGACGCATAGCGAAGTGCCGTCCAATCCCGACACCGAGACCAGCTTCGTCGAATTGAAGCAGCGGCTCGCGAAGACGATCGACTATGTGAAGTCGTTCAAGCCCGAACAGTTCGAGGGCGCCGACACCAGGGACGTCACCTTCCCGGCCGGGCCCGACAAATCCATCACCATGAAGGGGCAGCAATTCCTCAGCGCGTTCTCGCTGCCGAACTTCTATTTCCACGCCGCGACCGCCCACGGCCTTTTGCGTCACAATGGCGTTGAGATCGGCAAGCGCGACTTCCTCGGCACCAACTGACTTCTGAGCCCGGCAGCGGAAACCCGCTGCCGCGGCCCAAATTGCACATGAATTATGCTACGCGGGCCTTGCCGCGTAGCTCGCCTGCACTTTCCGTATGGCTCCTCCCTTGCGCTGATTGCCGCGATGCACAAGTGTTCCAGATCTCTCACCGCCTGGAAGCAATCCCATGAGCCGTCCGACCAAATTGTTTGAGCCCTACAAGCTCGGCCCGATCACGCTCGCGAACCGTTTCGTGATGGCGCCCCTGACGCGCAACCGCGCCGTGCCCGGCAGCTTCGTGCCAGGTCCCCTCGCCGCCGACTATTACGGCCAGCGCGCCTCCGCAGGCCTGCTGATCACCGAAGCGAGCCAGGTCTCGCAGCAGGGCCAGGGCTATCAGGATACGCCCGGCATCTACTCCAAGGACCAGGCCGCCGGCTGGCGCAAGGTCACCGACCGCGTGCATGAGCGCGGCGGCAAGATCTTCATCCAGCTCTGGCATGTCGGCCGCATCTCGCACACCGCGCTCCAGGCGAATGGCGCAGCCCCGGTGGCGCCGAGCGCGATCCGCGCCAAGGGCAAGACCTTCGTCAACGGCACCTTCGCCGACGTCTCCGAGCCGCGCGCGCTCGAGCTTTCCGAAATTCCAGGCATTATCGACGATTTCAAGCGCGCCACGCGCTATGCGCTCGAGGCCGGCTTCGACGGCGTCGAGATCCACGGCGCCAACGGCTACCTGCTCGAGCAATTCGCCAAGGATGGCACCAACAAGCGCCTGGATGCCTATGGCGGCTCGATTGAGAACCGCGCCCGGCTGATGCTCGAGGTCTCCAAGGCCGTCGTCTCCGAAGCCGGCGCTGAGCGCACCGGCATCCGCATCTCGCCGGTGACGCCGGCCAACGATATCTCGGATTCGAACCCGCAGGCCCTGTACGACCATATCGTCGATGGCCTCAGTGCGCTGAAGCTGGTCTATCTCCATGTCGTCGAAGGCGCCACCGGCGGCCCGCGCGACATCGCGCCGTTCGACTATGCGAGCCTGCGCAAGCGCTTCGCCGGCGCCTATGTCGCCAACAACGGCTACGACTTCGATCTCGCGACCAAGGTGCTGGACGCGAACGCGGCCGATCTCATCGCCTTCGGCAAGCCGTTCATCTCGAACCCCGACCTCGTCGAGCGCCTGAAGAAGGGCGCAGCGCTGAACGACTGGGACAAGAACACGTTCTATGGCGGCAGCGCGAAGGGGTACACGGATTACCCGGCGCTGGAGCCGGCTGAGGCAGCGGAGTAGTTTTTTCCCCAGCGCGCTGTCATGCCCCGCGAAAGCGGGGCATCCAGTATGCCACCAGCAGTGAGATTCATCCGAGAGCCCGCGGCGTACTGGATCGCCCGCCTTCGCGGGCGATGACAGTTGTGAGTGCGGTAAGGCCGTCCCACAGTCTCGTCATTGCGAGCGTAGCGAAGCAATCCAGAATCGTTCCGCGGGTAGCAGTCTGGATTGCTTCGCTGCGCTCGCAATGACGATGTGGAGGCAACGCACCTGACTCACCAAAAGAAAAAAGGCCGGGATTGCTCCCGGCCTTTCGTCGTTATGCGGCGTGCGTTACTGCAGCGAGGCGCGCTTGGGCGGGGTGGCCGGCCACGACTTGATCAGCGTGTCGTAGTCGACCGTTTCGCCCTTCGGCTTCTCGTTGGCGAGCTTGCGCTGCGGCGCGATGGTGCCGTCCTTCTGGGCCTTGGCGAACCAGTACTCGGCCGTTTCCTTCTTGTGCAGCTTCGGGCCGCAGGCCCCTTGCACACCGGACTTCTCCAGACGCTCCATGACGGAGTCTTGCGCGGCGGCAAGCGAATCCATCGCGGCTTGCGGCGTCTTCGTACCGGACGACGCATCGCCGATATTCTGCCACCACAGCTGCGCCAGCTTCGGATAGTCGGGCACGTTGTTGCCGGTCGGGGTCCACTGCACGCGCGCGGGCGAGCGGTAGAACTCGATCAGGCCGCCGAGCTTCGGCGCACGCTCGGTGAACGACTTGTCCCAGATGTCGGATTCACGGATGAAGGTGAGACCGACATGGCTCTTCTTCAGCGACACCGTCTTGGAGACGATGAACTGGAGATAGAGCCAGGCCGCCTTGCGGCGGTCAGCCGGGGTCGACTTCAGGAGTGTCGCCGAACCGGCGTCCTGGTAGCCGAGCTTCATGCCTTCCTTCCAGTACGAACCGTGCGGCGACGGAGCCATACGCCATTTCGGCGTACCGTCCGCGTTCATCACGGCGATACCCGGCTTCACCATGTCGGCGGTGAAGGCGGTGTACCAGAACATCTGCTGGGCGATGTTGCCCTGCGCCGGCACCGGACCCGACTCGGAGAAGGTCATGCCCTGAGCCTGCGGCGGAGCATACTTCTTCATCCACTCGAGGTACTTGGTGATCGAGTAGACCGCGGCCGGACCGTTGGTGTCGCCACCACGCTCGACCGAGGAGCCGACCGGGCGGCAGCCTTCCATGCGGATGCCCCATTCGTCGACCGGCAGACCGTTCGGAATGCCCTTGTCACCGTTGCCGGCCATCGACAGCCAGGCGTCGGTGAAACGCCATCCGAGCGAGGGGTCCTTCTTGCCATAGTCCATATGGCCGTAGACCTTGACGCCGTTGATCTCCTTGATGTCGTTGGTGAAGAACTCGGCGATGTCCTCATAGGCCGACCAGTTCACGGGAACGCCGAGCTCGTAGCCATACTTGGCCTTGAACTTCGCCTTGTAGTCGGGGTTGGTGAACCAGTCGTAGCGGAACCAGTAGAGGTTGGCGAACTGCTGGTCGGGCAGCTGATAGAGCTTGCCGTCCGGCGCGGTGCCGAACGACTTGCCGATGAAGTCGTTGACGTCGAGCATCGGGTCGGTGACGTCCTTGCCCTCGCCGGTCATGTAGTCCGACAGCGCGATGGTCTGGCCGTAGCGGAAGTGCGTGCCGATCAGGTCGGAATCGTTGATCCAGCCGTCATAGACGTTCTTGCCGGACTGCATCTGGGTCTGCAGCTTCTCGACGACGTCACCTTCCTGGATGATGTCGTGCTTGAGCTTGATGCCGGTGAGCTCGGAGAACGCCTTGGCCAGCGTCTGCGATTCGTACTCGTGGGTCGTGATGGTCTCGGAGAYGACGTTGATCTCCATGCCCTTGAAGGGTTCGGCGGCCTTGGCGAACCACTCGAGCTCCTTCTTCTGCTCGTCCTTCGACAGCGTCGAAGGTTGGAATTCGGCGATCCACTTCTGGATCGCGGCGTCGTCAGCGGCGCGGACCGGCGCCGAGACGGCGAACGACACTGCAACGATTGCAGCGGCGCTGGACATGGTCAGAAAACTGCTCTTGGTCAATGGACCTTTCCTTCTCCTAAACTGTCGCATGTTGTTCCTCCGTTGCAGCGACAAACTTTTATACAGGCCCGGGTTGGTCCCGGATCTGGCCGTCCCTTCGCGAGCTTCAGACCGTGCGGAAAATAAGCACGGCCGTGACCAGCGAAATTCCACTTGCGAGCCACAGCCTCGAAATCTCGAAGCCCTCCTCACCTATCGGCAGCGTGGCGATCGCGTCGGTGCCGACCAGGCCTATCCAGGCGAGATGGATGACGGCCGCCGTAATCAGCGAGACGAACAGGCGGTCGCCGCGCGTGGTCGGAATGCGCAGCACGCCGACGCGTTCGGCTTCGGGATAGACGGCAGCAAGCCAGGTCATCACGGCAAGCGTGCAGGCGAGCGCGACGAAGAATATCGCTGTCGGCGGCGTCCAGGCCATCCATGCGATGGATTCCATAAGCCCCTCCCTCAAACCCGGCCGAGCGCGAAACCGCTCGCGATGTAGTTGCGGACGAACCAGATCACGAGTGCGCCCGGAATGATGGTGAGCACGCCGGCCGCCGCGAGCAAGCCCCAGTCCATGCCGGCCGCCGACACCGTGCGCGTCATGATCGCCGCGATCGGCTTGGCATGCACCGAGGTCAGCGTGCGCGCGAGCAGCAGCTCGACCCAGGAGAACATGAAGCAGAAGAAGGCGGCAACGCCGATGCCGCTCGCGATCAGCGGCACCAGGATCTTGATGAAGAAGCGCGGGAAGGAATAGCCGTCGAGGAAGGCGGTCTCGTCGATCTCGCGCGGCACGCCGGAGACGAAGCCTTCGAGGATCCACACCGCCAGCGGCACGTTGAAGATGCAGTGCGCGAGCGCGACCGCCCAGGGCGTATCGAACAGCCCGATCGCCGAATAGAGGTTGAAGAACGGCAGCGCATAGACCGCAGCCGGCGCCATGCGGTTCGACAGCAGCCAGAAGAACAGATGCTTGTCGCCGAGGAAGCGGTAGCGCGAGAAGGCGTAGGCCGCCGGCAGCGCCACCGAAATCGAGATGATGGTGTTGAGGACGACGTATTCGAGCGAATTGATGTAGCCGGAATACCAGCTCTCGTCGGTGAAGATGCGCCTGTAGTGCTGGAGCGTCGGGGTATGCGGCCACAGCGTCATCGTCGAGACGATCTCGGCGTTGGTCTTGAAGCTCATGTTGATGAGCCAGTAGATCGGCAACAGCAGGAAGATCAAGAACAGCGCCATGATGAGGCGGCGGCCGGGAATTGAGTGCATCAGGCCACTCCTTCCTTTGGCTTGAGTGCAGTCACGGGCTTGAGCGCGGCCAAAGGCTTGGGCTCCGCTGCCGCCTCGGTCTCGGCCTCGACTTTGCGTTCGACTCCGGCATTGGTCATGACGGTGTAGAAGATCCAGCAGACGATCAGGATGATCAGATTGTACACCAGCGACAGCGCGGCGGCCTTGCCGAGGTCGAACTGGCCGAGTGCGATCTTGACGAGCTCGATCGACACGAACGTCGTCGAGTTGCCGGGTCCGCCACCCGTCACGACGAACGGCTCGGTGTAGATCATGAACGAGTCCATGAAGCGCAGCAGCACCGCGATCAGCAGCACGCGGTTCATCTTCGGCAGCTGGATCGCCTTGAACACCGCCCAGCGCGAGGCGCCGTCGATTTGCGCCGCCTGGTAATAGGCCTCGGGAATCGACTTCAGGCCGGCATAGCAGAGCAGTGCGACCAGGCTGGTCCAATGCCAGACGTCCATCACGATGACGGTGATCCAGGCGTCGACTGCATTGGACACGTAGTTGTAGTCGATGCCCATCGCATTGAGCGTATAGCCGAGCAGGCCGATGTCGGGCCGGCCGAAGATCTGCCAGATCGTGCCGACCACGTTCCACGGGATCAGCAGCGGCAGCGCGAGGATGACGAGACAGGCCGCCACCGTCCAGCCCTGGCGCGGCATCGACAGCGCGACGACGATGCCGAGCGGCACCTCGATCGCGAGGATCACCATCGAGAAGAACAGGTTGCGGCCGAGCGAGGCCAGGAAGCGGCCGCCGAGATCGGTCGAGGGATCGAGCAATTCCTTGAACCAGCCGACGCCGTTCCAGAAGAACTGGTTGTTGCCGAACGTGTCCTGCATCGAATAATTCACCACCGTCATCAGCGGCAGCACCGCCGAGAAGGCGACGACCAGGAACACCGGCAGCACCAGGAACCAGGCTTTTTGGTTGATAGTCTTGTCCATCAGGCGGCTCCCTCCACCAGAAGGCTGTCGGCATAGACGTGGACATGCGACGGATCGAATTTCAACCCGGCGGTGCCGTCCGAGCCGGTGAAGCCCGCCGGCGCGCGCGCCGCGATCTTGGCCTCGCCGATGCGGACGCGCGCGAAGCGGATGCGGCCGAGGTCGTCGATGCGGTCGATMTTCGCGCTGAGCAATCCGGGTGCGGGCGCGACGGCGTCGACGAACTCCGGACGCACGCCGATCTCGATCTTGGCGCCGGCAGGCAGGTTGTCATAGCTGCGGTTGAGCGCGATGACGTTCCCGCCGATCCGCGCCTCGCGCCCCTTCACCTCGGCCGGCAGGATGTTCATGCCGGGCGAGCCGATGAAATAGCCGACGAAGGTGTGCGCCGGCTTGTCGAACAGTTCCGCCGGCGTGCCGCTCTGCACCACGCGTCCGTCATGCATGACGACAACGGTGTCGGCGAAGGTCAGCGCCTCGGTCTGGTCGTGGGTGACGTAGATCATCGTGAGGTCGAGCTCGCGATGCAGCGCCTTCAGCTTCGAGCGAAGCTGCCATTTCAGCTCGGGATCGATCACCGTCAGCGGCTCGTCGAACAGCACGGCGGCGACGTCGGAACGCACCAGGCCGCGGCCGAGCGAGATTTTTTGCTTGGCATCCGCCGTGAGGCGCGTCGCCTTGCGATTGAGATAGGGCTCAAGGTCGAGCAGGCGGCCGATCTCGGCGACGCGCTTGTCGATCTCGGCCTTCGGCACGCCGCGATTCTTCAGCGGGAACGCCAGGTTCTGCCCCACCGTCATGGTGTCGTAGATCACCGGAAACTGGAACACCTGGGCGATGTTGCGCTTCTGGGTTGACAGCGGTGTGATGTCCTGGCCGTCGAACATGATCTTCCCGCGCGACGGCGTGATGATGCCGGAGATGACGTTGAGCAGCGTGGTCTTGCCGCAGCCGGACGGCCCGAGCAGCGCATAGGCGCCGCCCTGCCGCCAGGTCATGGTCACCGGCTTCAGTGCAAAGCTTTCCTGCGGCGCATCATTGCCGCCGTAGGAATGGGCGAGATCGACGAGGTCAATGCGGGCCATGACGCATCTCCCTCATGAGCCAGGCGCGGCGACCAGACGGTCGGCCGCGTCAAAGACGAAGACGTCGTTGGGATCGAGCACGGCATCGATGGTCTGGCCGGGCTCGAACTCGTGCACGCCGTGTAACACCGCCACCCAGTTCGATCCGTCGCGGGTCAGATGCACGAAACTCTCCGAACCGGTGATCTCGGTCACCGTCACCGTGGCATGGAAGGCATGGCGGTCAGTCTCGCCATTGGCGAGGGCAAGCTGATGCGCGCGAAATCCGACGCGATAGGCGCCGTCGGCGAGAGAGGAATAGAGACCGGACGCCGGCGCGGCGATGCCTCCTGCATATTGCACGGAACCGTTCTTCTTCTCGATGCCGACGAGGTTGAGCGGCGGATCGGAGAATACCTGGGCGACCCGCAGGGTCTGCGGACGGCGGTAGACGTTGGGCGTCTCGCCGATCTGGAGCGCTTGCCCCTCCCACATGCACACCGTGTTGCCGCCGAGCAGCAGGGCTTCGGTCGGCTCGGTGGTGGCATAGACGAAGATCGCGCCCGAGGCCTCGAAGATGCGCGGCAGCTCGGTGCGCAGCTCCTCGCGGAGCTTGTAGTCGAGATTGGCGAGCGGCTCGTCGAGCAGCACGAGATCGGCGCCCTTCACCAGCGCACGCGCCATCGCCGTGCGCTGCTGCTGGCCGCCGGAGAGCTGCAGCGGCGTGCGCTTCAGGAACGGCTCGAGCCTGAGCAGCCGCGCTGCCTCCGCGACACGCTTCTCGATCTCGTCGCGCGGCTTGCCCTGYACGCGCAGGGGCGAGGCAATGTTCTCATAGACCGTGAACGAGGGATAGTTGATGAACTGCTGATAGACCATCGCGACCGAACGCTGGCGCACGTCGACGCCGGTGACGTCCTTGCCGTTGACCAGCACCTTGCCCGTGGTCGGCTTGTCGAGGCCGGCGAGCAGCCGCATGATCGAGGTCTTGCCCGACAGCGTCGGCCCGAGCAGCACGTTGAGCGTGCCGCTCTCGAGCGTCAGCGAGACGTCGCGGATGTGCGGGATCCCGTCGACGGTCCGGGTCACGTGATCGAGTGTCACGGTCATGGGCGTCCTCCCGCTTCCAGCAGGGGACTTTGCGGCAAAGCGTGGGTCCTGATCCAGTCGTCAAGCGCCGCGATCTCGTCGGCAGATAGTCGCAGGCCGAGCTTGGAGCGGCGCCAGACGATGTCCTCGGCCGTCACCGCCCATTCATTGGCCATGAGGTAGCGGACCTCGCGCTCGGTCAGCGTGGCGCCGAAGGACTGGCCGAGATCGGCCGCCGATTTCGCATCGCCGAGCAGCTTGATGGCACGCGTGCCATAGGCGCGCGCCAGACGCCGCGCGTGCTCGTGACTGAGGAAGGGATAGCCGCGCTGCAGCTCGGCGATCAGGCCGTCGACATCGGACACACCCATGTCGCCGCCGGGCAGCGGCCATTTGCCGGTCCAGCCCTCGCGCGCTTTCGCACTGCGAAGATGGGGCGCGAGCCGTTCCAGCGCCTCTTCGGCGAGGCGGCGATAAGTCGTGATCTTGCCGCCATAGATCGACAGCAGCGGCGCACCGCCGGGCATGTCGAGTTCGAACACATAGTCGCGGGTCGCGGCCTTGGCTTCGTTGGCGCCGTCGTCATAGAGCGGACGGACGCCGGAATAGGTCCAGACCACGTCGCCGGGCGTGACCGGCTTGGCCAAATATTCGCTGGCAGCGGTGCAGAGATACTGGATCTCCTCGGCCGTCGCCTTCACCTTGGCGGGATCGCCGTCATAGTCGCGGTCGGTGGTGCCGATCAATGTGAAATCATCCTGATAGGGAATGACGAAGATGATGCGGCCGTCGGCGTTCTGGAACATGTAGGCGCGGTCATGGTCGTAGAGCTTCTTGACCACGATGTGCGACCCCTGCACCAGGCGCACCTTGGCCTTGGCATTGATGCCGGCGCCGCGGCCGAGCACGTCCTCGACCCAGGGCCCGCCGGCATTGACCAGCGCGCGGGCCTGGACCTGCGAGCGCGCACCGGTCAGCGTGTCGACCATGCTCACGGTCCAGATGCCGTCGGCCTGGCGGATCTCGGAGGCGCGGGTGCGGGTGCGGATCTCGGCGCCCTTGTCGGCGGCGTCGCGCGCGTTGAGCACGACGAGGCGGGCGTCATCGACGAAGCAGTCGGAATATTCGAACGCGCGGGTATAGCGATTCGGGATCAGCGGGCGGCCGACCTCGTCACGCCGAAGGTCGACCGAACGGGTCGCCGGCAGCAGATGACGGCCACCGATGTGATCATAGAGGAACAGGCCGAGGCGCAGCAGCCAGGCCGGGCGCAGGCCCGCATGATGCGGCAAAACGAAACGCAGCGGGCGGATGATGTGGGGCGCGATGCCCCAGAGGATTTCGCGCTCGATCAGCGCCTCGCGGACCAGGCGGAACTCGTAATATTCGAGATAACGCAGGCCGCCGTGCACGAGCTTGGTCGACCAGGACGACGTCCCGCTCGCCAGATCGTTCATTTCGCACAGGAAAACCGTGTTGCCACGGCCCACCGCGTCGCGCGCGATGCCGCAGCCGTTAACACCGCCTCCGATAATGGCGAGGTCGAAAATACGCTCCAACAGACGCATCCCCCGGCGACCGCTCGTTCCATCGAGCGACTACTTTCGTTTTTGATTAGATCACACCGAAAAGCGAAAGCAAGATGAAAGAGAGGCGAAGAGAAGCGAAAGCGGAACTTTTTCTGTGGGCAGGGTGGTGAAGGAATAGGCAGCAGCGGTGCCACCCTCCCCTGGAGGGGAGGGTCGGCGCGAAGCGCCGGGGTGGGGTGATCTCTCCAAACGGGCAGTGTTCAGGGTGGAGGGACTGTCACCCCACCCCGCTCGCGCTACGCGCGATCGACCCTCCCCCTCCAGGGGAGGGTAAGAGGCCGCTATCGCAGCCTGACCACAGGCGCGGCTTCGGGCGCGGGGTCCTGCACCTCGGCCTGAGAGTCATCGATATCCGCCGCCTTCGGCATCGCCTCGACCACCTCGATGCCCTTGCTGTGGCAGATCGTGGCGAGGCGCTCGGGCAGTTCCTGGTCGGTCACGAAGGTCTGGATCTGGCTGATATGGGCGATGCGCACCGGGGCGCTGCGCCGAAGCTTGGTCGAATCCGCCACCAGCATGACGCTGCGGGCGTTGGCGATGATGGCCTGGGCCACCTGCACCTCGCGATAGTCGAAATCGAGCAGCGCGCCCTCCTCGTCGATCGCGGACGCGCCGATGATGGCGTAGTCGACCTTGAACTGGCCGATCAGCTGCGTCGCGGTCGAGCCGACCACGGCGCCGTCGGCACGCCGCACCGTGCCGCCGGCGACCACCACCTCGATGCGGGGATGGCGGTAGAGCAGCATGGCGACGTTGAGATTGTTGGTGATGACGAGCAGGTCCTCGTGCGAGGTCAGTGCGCTGGCGACCTCCTCCGTCGTGGTGCCGATATTGATGAACAGCGAGCAGCCGTTCGGGATCAGCGAGGCGGCCGCCGCCCCAATCGCCTTCTTCTCGTCGGCGGCGACGAAGCGGCGCGCCTCATAGGCGAGGTTTTCCACGCCGGAGGCGATGATGGCGCCGCCATGGATGCGGGTCAGCGAGCGGCGTTCGCAGAGATCGTTGAGATCCTTGCGGATGGTCTGCGCCGAGACCTCGAAGCGGCGCGCGAGCTCTTCGACCATGACGCGGCCCGAGGCGCGCGCGATGTTGAGGATTTCGGCTTGGCGATGGGTCAATCCGGTCACGGCGGGAGCCTCACATCAGACAGCCGCATGGTGCGGCGGTTCGCGCGATCGGTCAATGCAGGAGCCGATCAGGGGTTAACGGGCGAGCCGCCTCACCACGCCATTTGTTACCAAGTCATGTCTTACCAAGTCATGGCGGCGGCAAGGCGCGCGAGCAGGTCCGGATCGTCGAAGGCAGTCGCGGACGCGATCGCGCCGGCGGCGACGAGGTCGGCATGGCCAAGGCTGGTGCGGATCCCGATGGTCGGAATACCGGCCGCTGTGGCCGATTGCACGCCGGTGCGGGAGTCCTCGAATGCGACCGAGC
Organism: Bradyrhizobium sp. P5_C12; assembly: GCF_054049735.1. Classification (NCBI taxonomy): domain Bacteria; kingdom Pseudomonadati; phylum Pseudomonadota; class Alphaproteobacteria; order Hyphomicrobiales; family Nitrobacteraceae; genus Bradyrhizobium; species Bradyrhizobium sp. P5_C12. The sequence continues at coordinate 45,380 of NZ_JBFULU010000016.1, read as the reverse complement.
TTTCCGGCCTCGCGCCGACGCAGCGCAGCCCTTCCTGATAGGGCAGCGGGTGCGGCTTGCCGTGCGGCAGCTCGTCGCCGATCACGATCGCCTTGAAGCGGTGCGTGATGCCGAGGCCGGAGAGCAGCAGCTCCGCGTTGAGGCGCGGCGCGTTGGTCACGGCGACCATGGGAATGCCGGCCGCGTCCGCCCGGTCGAGCAGCGACATCAGGCCCGGCAGCGGCTCGATCTGCCCGGCCACCAGCGCGCGGAAGACTTCCTCCTTCTCATCGAGGATCAAGGCGCGCCGTTCCGGTGCCTCGTCGGGCAGAAAACGCTCGCCGATCGAGACATTGGCGAAACCTTGCAGCTCCCTCGAGAAGCGCGCGTGATCGAAGACATGGCCGCGAGGACCGAGCACCGCGTTGAACGCCTTCAGGTGCAGCGGGTCGGTGTTGGCAAGCGTGCCGTCGATATCGAACAGCAACGCCCTGCTCATCTCCCTGCCGATCGCCTCAATCATTTCCGTACTTTCCCAAAAGCGCGATGCATCGATGCGAAAGACGTATCAATACGGCCGCGATCGCGCAATGACGCATGCGCATGACGGCGAGGTGACACTCGACAAAGTCGCGCGCGGCTGCAACACTCGGCACAAGATCAAAAAGGAGGAAACGATGATCAACCGACGCGACTTGTCTATCTCAGGCCTGGCTCTCTCGACTCTTGCAGTCTCGGCACTTGCGCTCGCAGCCCCGGCACTGGCTGCCTCGGCGGATGAAGAGGCCGTGGCGAAGAAGGTCGAGGCTTTCCGCCTCGCCCAGATTGCGGCCGACCCGAAAGCTCTCGGCGCACTCTGCGCCGACGAGGTTAGCTATAGCCATTCCAACGGCAAGGTCGAAGACAAGGCGACGTTCGTCACCAACGCCACCGACGGCAAATCAAAATTCCTGTCGATCGAGTACAAGGACCCGACAATCAAGGTCGTCGGCCCCACCGCGATCGTACGCTTCCACTGGATGGCGGAACAGGAGATGGCGGCCGATGGGAAAAAAGTGCCGACCAACCTTCACATCCTGATGAACTGGCAGAAGCAGGGCGACGACTGGAAGCTCTTGTCGCGCGCCGCGACGAAGCTGTGATGACGGCTCTTCCCCTCTCCCCTCGTGGGAGAGGGTGGCTCGCCGCGCAGCGGCGAGACGGGTGAGGGGTCTTTCTCCGCGAGCGGATCTCTCACAGTTGAATTCGCTGAAACAACCCCTCATCCGGCGCTTCGCGCCACCTTCTCCCACAAGGGGAGAAGGGAAGGCTGCAAAAAATTCCGACCTGCGCTTTGCGCGGCCCGGAACGGCAGGCGGAAAATTATGCCGCCTCCTTCACATCACCGTTAACCAGTTTGCGCGCAGCGCGCTCGGCTTCGCGCGCGTTGCGGAAGATCTGGCCTTCGAGGCGGTTGAAGCGGTGGGATGAGGCGAAGAAGCAGTAGCCTCCTTGGGAACGAACGACGATACCTGCGGTCTGCGAATCGACTTCGATGATGTAGCTGTCCGGCATGGCCCGTGGATTCCTCAAGTGCGGGCAAATAACGACACTGCTGCCCAAAGGTTCCTGGGCATTTGAGGCCGTTTCCACCCCGAATCGACACCCAATTGAGTACGCCGGGACCTCATCCGTTTTATGACTTGTTCTTGGCGAAGACGCGACGCAGGAACGGGCCATCTGTCGCGCTTGCGGTGCAGTGCGCGCGGTTAGGTCGCGATCGGTGTGTCGGCCTGGCTGATCGGCTGCGGACGGCCGTGATCGTCGATCGAGACATAGGTGAAGTTGCCGTCGGTGACGAGGAACGGATGCGCTTCCCTGCGCCGCAGCGCCCAGGCTTCGAGATGCACGGTCAGCGAGGTGCGCCCGACACGCACGAGATTGGCGTAAACCGAGACGAGATCGCCGACATAGACGGCTTTGCGAAAATTCATCGCCTCGATCGCGACCGTCACGGTGCGCGACTTCGCGACTTTCGAGGCGAACACGCCGCCGCCGACATCCATCTGGCTCAGCAGCCAGCCGCCGAAGATGTCGCCGTTGGCGTTGGTGTCGGCCGGCATCGCCAGCGTGCGGATGCAGAGATCGCCGCTCGGCTCGGTGCTCCTGTGTTCGTTCATACGTCTCTCACTTGAAACTGTCCCAGCCCGGATCGGGCGCAAAGCGTCCGCCGAATCGCTCGGCCAGCGCGCGCAAGGTGGATACAACGTTCTCCACGCCGCGTGTGCGCGCATAATTCAGCGGCCCGCCACGGAACGGCGCGTAACCGGTGCCGAAGATCATGGCGCCGTCAACCATGTCGGCATCGTCGACGATGCCCTCGCGAAGAGCGGCAACGCAGACGTTGGACATCGGCAGCACCAGCCGGTCGATCATCTGGTCGGTCACGCGCGGGCCGGTCTCGGGCAACGGCGCCTTCTCCGCCTTGCCGTCGCGCCAGACGTAAAAGCCCTTGCCGCTCTTGCGGCCGAGCTCGCCCTTCGCAACCTTCTCGCGCAACCAGGCCGGCGTCGGCGGCAAGAGATCGCCGAATTTGGTGCGCAGCATGTCGCCGACGTCGAGGCAGATGTCGAGCCCGACCTGGTCGGCAAGCTCGATCGGCCCCATCGGCATGCCGAACTGCTCGGCCGCCGCGTCGATCAGGCGCGGATCGGTCTTCTCGTCCAGCATCACCATCGCTTCCAGCATGTAGGGCGTCAGCGCGCGGTTGACGAGGAAACCGGGCGAGCTCTCGACCTTCAGCGGCAGGCGGTCGATCGCGCCGACGAAGGCGAGCGCCTCTTTCAGAACCTGCGCATCGTTGCCGTCATGGCTGACGACCTCGACCAGTTGCAGCCGCGACACCGGATTGAAGAAATGCAGGCCGACCAGCCGCTCCGGGCGCGCCAGACCGTTGCGCAAATCCTGGAGCGGAATGCTCGAGGTGTTGGTCGCCAGAATCGCGCCCGGCTTCATCTTCGGCTCGAGACCGGCATAGATTTTCTGCTTCAGCTCGAGCTTTTCCGGCACCGCCTCGATGATCAGGTCGGCGTTGCGAACGCCTTCACCGTCCATGTCGGGGATGAGGCGATCGAGCGCGTCGCGCACCTCGGTCGGCTTGCGGATGATCTTGCCGTAAAGCTCGGCCGCGCGCTTCACCGCGCCCGCGATCGGCTCCGCTTTCATGTCGGCGAGCGAGACGCGCACACCCTGCCCCGCGCACCAGGCGGCGATGTCGCCGCCCATGGCGCCGGCGCCAATGACGTGGACATGCTTCACCGTGCTGCCGGAGCCGGCCGCCTTCTTCATCTGCTCGCGCAGGAAGAACACGCGGATCAGGTTCTGCGCCGTCGGCGTCACCATCAGCTTGGCGAAGGACGCCTGCTCCGCCGTCAGCATCGCGGCCTTGCGGCCACCATGGGTCTCCCAGAGATCGATCAGCGCGTAAGGCGCCGGATAGTGCTCGCGCGATGCGGCCTTCGCCGCCTCCGAGCGCATGCGCTTGGCCAGAAGCCCGCGCACCGGTCCGAAATTCGCCGCCCGGGTCAGAAGGCCCGGCCGCGCCCGCTTGAGCCGGCCGAACAGCGCGTCCTTCACCGCGTTCTGGACGTGACGCTCCTGCGTCACGGTGTCGACCAGCCCGAGTGATCTGGCGCGGCGCGCATCGATGGTGCGGCCGGTCAGCATCAGGGCCATCGACTGGGTCGGATTGACCAGCGCGGTGAAGCGCGCGGTACCACCGAGGCCGGGATGCAGGCCCAGCATCACCTCGGGGAAGCCGAAGCGCGCGCCGTCGATGGCGATGCGCGACTGGCAGGCCTGCGCAACCTCGAGCCCGCCGCCGAGGCAGAAGCCGTGGATGACCGCGACCGTCGGCAACCTCAAGGCTTCCAGATGGTCGACCACCGCATGCGCGGCGCGGATCCGTGTCTCGACCATGCCGGGATCGCTGGCGCCACGGAATTCGTTGACGTCGGCTCCCGCGATGAAGCCGGAGGGTTTGGCCGAGCGGATCACGAGGCCGGCGGGGCGCTCGGTCTCGATCGCCGCGAGCACGGCATCGAACTCCTCCATCACGTCCGACGAGAGCGTGTTGGCACTGGAATCGGCGCGGTCGAACAGCAGCCAGGCGACGCCGTCGGCATCGCGCGTCAGCTTGAAATGCTTGTACGGGCCGTCGGCCACAGGCTGCGGCCCGAGCGTGAGCACGCGGTCGCCAAGCGCGGTCATGATCTTCGAATCCATGGTCACACCGCCTCGATCAGCATGGCGCCGCCGAGCCCGCCGCCGATGCATTCGGTGGCAATTCCGCGCCGCGTGCCGAGCCGCTTCATCGCGTTGACGAGATGCAGCACGATGCGGTTGCCGGAGGTGCCGACGGGATGGCCGAGCGAGATCGCGCCGCCGTCGACGTTGAGCCTGTCACGATCGATTTCGCCGGCCGCGCCATCGAGCTTCAGGATCTCGCGGCAGAACTTTTCATCGTTCCAGGCTGCGAGGCAGCCGAGCACCTGCGTGGCAAACGCTTCGTTCAGCTCCCAGGTCTCGACGTCCCCGATGGTGAGGTTGTTGCGCGTCAGCAGCGGCGTCGCCGACATCACCGGACCAAGCCCCATGATGCTCGGATCAAGCGCGGCCCAGTTGCTGTCGACGATGACGGCCTTCGGCGTCAGCTTGTGTTTTGCGACCGCCTGGTCGGAGGCCAGGATCACCCAGGAGGCACCGTCGGTGATCTGCGAGGAATTGCCGGCGGTGACCTGGCCCCAGGGGCGCTCGAACACAGGCTTCAATTTTGCCAGCGTCTCGGAAGACGAGTCCGGCCGCACGCCGTCATCATGGTCGAAGAATTTTCCGTCGCGGGAGAACGCGGTCTCGACCTCGCCCTTGAGAAAACCCGCGCCTTGCGCATGCGCGAGCCGGCGATGGCTCTCGGCGGCGTAAGCGTCGGACTGCGCGCGGGTGATGCCGAAGAGATGGCCGACGACCTCGGCGGTCTGGCCCATGTTCAAATCCGTGACGGGATCGGTCAGGCCGCGCTCGAGGCCGATGATCGGCTTGAGATAGCGCGGTCGCAATTTGAAGGCCGCGGCGGCCTTCGCGGCGATGCCCTTGGCGGTGGCAAGGCCGGCGAACCAGCGCACGCCGGAATTCGGCCAGACCAGCGGCGCGTGGCTGAGCGCCTCGGTGCCGCCGGCCAGGATCATGTCGGCATGACCTTCCCGGATATAGCGGTAGCCGGTGTCGATCGACTGCATGCCGGAGCCGCAATTGATCTGCACGGTGAAGGCGACCATGTCCTCGCCCATGCCGAGCCTGAGCGCTGCGACGCGGGCCGGATTCATTTCGTCGGCGATCACGTTGACGCAGCCGAGGATGACCTGATCGAAGGCGGTGGGCGCAAACGGCTGGCGCGCCAGCAGCGGCCGGCCGCATTGCACGGCAAGATCGACCGGCGTGAACGGCCCGGGCCCCGAGCGCGCCTTCAGAAACGGCGTCCGGCTGCCGTCGACGATGAAAACCGGTCGTGCCATCAGCTCGCCGCCCTCTGTTCACCGAGTTCCTGGAAGAACTGATGCACATCTCCGGTTTTCTTGTAAATCGGCGACAGCGCCTCCGGCGCAAAATCGTCGACCTCGATCACTTTTGTGACTGCTTCATGAGCAGCGGCGAGCTGCTCGCCTTCGGCCTGCGTGATCACGCCCTTGGCCACGGCGTCCTTCCAATTGCCGATATGCGCGGCGCGCATCCGCTTGGCGATCGCGTCGGTGCCTGCCACCAGCTTGAACGCGTGCTCCAGCCGGGCAAAGCCGCCGTCGTCCTCGACATAAGCAAGATCGGGCGTGAGGCGGTCGCGCGCGGCCGACGGCTCAAGCACGAGCTGCGCACACTGATGCACGACGCGGTCGCTTGGGCCGAGCACGCGCGCGCCGAAGGGCTGGACCACGAGCTTGAGGAGGCCGGCGACGAAGCGGTTGGGCAGATTGGCGAGGATCTCCGCAAGCCGGTTCTCGATGGTCCGGAAGCCGCTCGCCATGCACCATTCGAGCGCGGCAAAGTCCTCCTTCTGCCGGCCCTCGTCCTGCCAGCGCTTCAGAGCGGCCGAGAGCAGATAGAGCTCGGAGAGGATGTCGCCGAAGCGCGCCGACAGCATCTCCTTGCGCTTGAGCGCGCCGCCGAGCGTCAGCAGCGCCATGTCGGCGCAGAGCGCGAAGGCGGCCGAATAGCGCGAGAGCTGGCGATAGAATGGCGTCGCCGCGCCCGCATCGGGCGCCGGTGCGAAGGCGCCAAAGCTCCAACTCCGGCCGAAGGCGCGCAGCAGGGTGTTATAGCTGTGGGCGACGTGCTTCCAGAACGATTTGTCGAACGCCGTCAGCCCTCGCTCGCGATCGGTGTCGGCGAGCGCGTTCATCTCGTCGAGCAGATAGGGATGGGCGCGGATGGCACCCTGCCCGAACACGATGAGATTGCGGGTCAGGATGTTGGCGCCTTCGACGGTGATGCCGACTGGCACGGCGCGGTGCAGATTGCCGAGATAGTTTTGCGGCCCGTCGATCACGGCCTTGCCGCCATGGATGTCCATGGCGTCGTCGACCGCGGTTCGCATCCGCTCGGTCGCGTGCAGCTTCATGATGCCGGAGATCACGGCAGGATGGATGCCGGCGTTCAGTGCGGCACAGGTCAGCCGGCGCGCCGCGTCGAGCTGATAGGCGGTGGCGACGATCCGGGCGAGCGGCTCCTCGACGCCTTCGAATTTCGAGATGGAGATGCCGAACTGCTCGCGGATCCGGGCATAGGCGCCGGTGGTGCGCGCGGCATAGGCCGCACCCGCCGCCGAGAGCGACGGCAGCGAGATGCCGCGGCCGGCGGCGAGCGCCGTCATCAGCATCTTCCAGCCCTGCCCCAGCCGTGCTTCGCCGCCGATGACATAGTCGAGCGGAATGAAGACGTCGCGGCCCCAGTTCGGGCCGTTCTGAAACACCTGCATCGACGGCAGGTGGCGTTTGCCGATCTCGACGCCGGGAAGGTTGGTCGGGATCAGCGCCACGCTGATACCGAGCTCCTCCTGATCGCCCACGAGATGATCGGGATCGTAGGCCTTGAAGGCAAGGCCCAGCAGCGTCGCAACGGGACCGAGCGTGATGTAGCGCTTGTGCCAGTTCAGCCTGAGGCCTAACACCTCGCGGCCTTCGAAATCACCCTTGCAGATGATGCCGGCGTCGACCATCGCGGCGGCATCGGAGCCGGCCTCCGGGCTGGTCAGGCCGAAGCAGGGAATGTCGCGGCCGTCGGCCAGCCGCGGCAGCCAGCGCTCCTGCTGCTCCCTGGTGCCGAAGCGCATCAACAGCTCGCCGGGCCCAAGCGAGTTCGGCACCATCACGGTGACGGCGGCCGCGATCGAGCGGGTCGAGATCTTGCGCACCACTTCCGAATGCGCGTAGGGCGAGAAGCCGAGGCCGCCAAACTCCTTCGGAATGATCATGCCGAAGAATTTTTCGCGCTTGATGAAGTGCCAGACGTCGTGCGGCAGGTCGCGCCATTCCCAGAAGATCTTCCACTCGTCGAGCATGGCGCAGAGCTCGTCGACCGGGCCATGGAGGAAAGCCTGTTCCTCGTCGGTCAGTGTCGCCTGCGGCACCTTGAGCAATTTCRACCAGTCCGGATTGCCGGTGAAGAGATCGGCATCCCACCAGACGTCACCGGCCTCCAGCGCCTCGCGCTCGGTGCCGGACATCGCCGGCAACACGCCGCGCGCCCAGGAGAAGATCGGTTTTGTCAGGGTGTCGCGGCGGAAGCTCATGGCTGACCTCATGCATCGGCGCGGTTATCGGCATTTTAGCGGAAAGTGGCCGGGGCAAGTGAACACTTCGCGAGCAAAAAGAAGCGAATTGACGCGGCCGGGCGGCCGCCCCGGGAGCCATAACGGCCGGGGCGTGGGGGCAGTTCCGGGGAGGTGCGCGGGTACTTCGACGCAGTCATTCCAGGGCACGCGAAGCGTGAGCCCGGAATCCATCGCGCGGCAGCGTCGGAAGATGAATGGATTCCGGGTTCGCGCCTGACGGCGCGCCCCGGAATGACGGTGGGGAGAAGGCGGGGCCTAGTCCGGGCGGACCATCTCGAACATGTTTTCCGGCTTGATCTCGAAATAGTCGCCGCGGCGGCCGGCGCGGACGATCGGGTGGGCGGCGGCGGTCTGGTAGACGCCGTCCTTGATCATGGCCTTGTCGATATGGACGGCGACGACTTCGCCCAATGTCAGCCAGGCGTCGGCCTCCTTGCCGTCGGCGCCCTTGAGGCGGACGATGTCGGAGACCTTGYACTCGAAGGCGACCGGGCTTTCACCGACGCGCGGCACGTTGACGAGCTTGCCCGGCACGGCGGTCAGGCCGGCGATCTTGAACTCATCGACCTCGGGGGCGACATGGGCGGCGGTCGCGTTCATGTGCTTGGCGAGGTCCATCGTCGCCAGATTCCAGACGAACTCCCCGGTCTGTTGCATGTTCTCGACCGTGTCCTTCCAGTTGGTGGAGGAGAAGCCGATGATCGGCGGCACGTAGCAAAACGCGTTGAAGAAGCTGTAGGGCGCGAGATTGACGTGGCCGTTGGTATCGCGCGAGGAGATCCAGCCGATCGGCCGCGGCGCGATGATGGCGTTGAACGGATCGTGCTTGAGGCCGTGGCCCTTGGAGGGCTCGTAGAAGTACAGGTCTTTGTCGGTCACCGCGGGTCTTTCCTGATCCTGGTAGCCCGGATGGAGCGAAGCGTAATCCGGGGCCGCCAGCGCAACGCTGAACCATCCCGGATTGCGCTTCGCTCCATCCGGGCTACGTCAGCTTGCTTATAGGAGAGATTTCCCCGCCCGTCAGTGGCGCGGCGACAGGCCCGCAATGACGAAATCGATCATCTGGTCGATGGTCGGGCCCGGCTTGGTGGCGCACTGGGCGATCATCTGGGGGTGGAAGAAGCGCATCATCGCGGTGCAGGCGCACATCGCGGACAGCTCCAGGTCCGGCGCCTCGAACTCGCCGGAGGCGGCACCCTGCGCGACCATCTGGCCGATAACCCCGGCAATACACTCCATATGGGCGACGCAGACGTCCCAGTCCTCCTGCATCGCGATCTCGACCATCTCGTGCAGCTTGTTGTCGCCGACATAGCGCTCGGTGTTCATGCGATGGATGGTGGTGAGCAACTCACGGAAGCGCTCCAGCACCGGACCGGGCCTCGCCACGATCCGCTGCGCCTCCAGCTCGACCTCGCCCATCAGCGAACGGGCCACCGCCTGGTGGATCGCCTTCTTCGATTCGAAGAAGCGATACACGTTGGCGGGGCTCATCCTGAGCTCCTTGGCGATGTCCCCGACCGTGGTCTTCTGATAGCCGATCTGGCGGAACAGCCGCTCGGCCACCTCGAGGATACGATCCCGGGTGTCGCCTTCGATATGTTCCGAAATCAGGGCCATCAATCAGGACTCGTTAGCCAGTAGTCTTCTCATTTATTCAGCCGCTTCAGCAAGCGGAATTGCGTGCTGGTCATCGCTCCCATGCTGCGGCGCGGCAGGCTGCTCGGGGGTGCCTGCCTCGTCCAGGCTCTTGCGGAACCACAGGGCATAGAGGCCCGGCAGGTACAGGAGCGTGAGGAAGGTCGCAACGAACAAGCCTCCCATGATCGTGATCGCCATCGGGCCCCAGAATGCCGAGCGCGACAGCGGGATCATGGCGAGAATGGCGGCGAGCGCCGTCAGCACCACCGGACGGGCACGGCGGACGGTGGCCTCCACGATCGCCTCACGGCGGGTCAAGCCGTGGGAAACGTCGGTCTCGATCTGGTCGACCAGGATGACCGCGTTGCGCATGATCATGCCGGCGAGCGCGATCAGGCCGAGCAGCGCCACGAAGCCGAACGGGGCATTGGCGACGTTGAGCCCGAAGGAGGCGCCGACGATGCCGAGCGGCGCGGTCAGGAACACCAGGATCAGGCGCGAGAAGCTCTGGAGCTGGATCATCAACAGCGTCAGCATCACCATGACCATCACCGGGAATAGGATGAAGATCGAGGCATTGCCCTTGGCGGATTCCTCGAACGCCCCGCCCGCCTCGATGCGGTAGGCCGGCTCGAGATAGTCCTTGATGGCCTGGAGCTTCGGCGTGATCTGGCTGGTGACGTCGGGGGCCTGCACGCCGTCGACCACGTCGGAGCGCACGGTGATCGCCATGTCGCGGTTGCGCCGCCACATGATCGGCTCCTCGTGGGCATATTCGATCTTTGCGATCTGCTGGAGCGGCACGGCAACGCCGTTGCGCGAGATGATGGTCAGATCGCCGACGCCGCCGAGGTCGAGACGTTCGGACGAGACAGCGCGTGCGACCACGCCGACCTTCTCGATGCCGTCGCGTATGGTCGTGACCTGCGCGCCGGAGATCAGCATGGCAAGCGCCTGCGAGACGTCCTGCGGGGTCAGGCCCATGGCACGGGCGCGATCCTGGTCGACGACGAGCTTCAGGTAGGGCGACTGCTCGTTCCAGTCGAGCTGGACGTCCTTGACGCTCTTGTTCTGCCGCATGACGTCGCGGACCTGATAGGCGATCTCGCGCACCTTGTTGGCGTCGGGCCCGATCACGCGGAACTGGACCGGGAAGCCGACCGGCGGACCGAAATTGAAGCGATCGACGCGGACGCGCGCCTCGCTCAGCATGCCGTCGGCGGCCGCGCCCTCGATCTTCGCCTTGATGCGCTCGCGTGCCTCGACGCCCTTGGCGACGATGACGATCTCGGCGAAGGCCTCGTTCGGAAGCTGCGGATTGAGGCCCAGCCAGAAGCGCGGCGAACCCTGGCCGACATAGGCCGTGTAGGTCTCGATGTCCTTGTCGTCCTTCAGCAGCGTCTCGGCCGTCTTCACCGCCTTTTCGGTGACGTTGAAGGCGGTGCCCTCAGGCAAGCGGAGCTGGAGGAACAGCTCGGGCCGCTCCGACAGCGGGAAGAACTGCTGCTGGACGTGACCGAAGCCGACGATGGAAGCGATGAAGACGCCGACGGTCGCGACCACGACGGTGATGCGGTGGTTGACGCACCACTGCACGATGGCACGCAGGCCGCGGTACATGCGGGTCTCGTAGACCGCATGCGGATCGTGATTGTGATGCACCTTGATGTTGGGCAGCAGCATGACGCCGATATAGGGCGTGAAGATCACCGCCACGAACCAGGAGGCGACCAGTGCGATCGCCACGATCCAGAAGATGCTGCCGGCATATTCGCCGACCGCGGAATTGGCAAAGCCGATGGGGAGGAAGCCAGCGGCCGTGACCAGCGTTCCCGTGAGCATCGGAAACGCGGTGGATTCCCAGGCAAAGGAGGCCGCGCGGAAACGGTCCCAGCCCTGCTCCATCTTCACCACCATCATCTCGACCGCGATGATGGCGTCGTCGACGAGCAGGCCGAGCGCGATGATCAGCGCGCCGAGCGTGATGCGGTGCAGGTCGAGCGACATCGTGTTCATGACGATGAAGACGATGCCGAGCACCAGCGGCACGGACAGCGCGACCACGATGCCGGTGCGCCAGCCGAGCGCCAGGAACGACACGAACAGCACGATGACGAGGGCTTCCATGAAGGAGTGCACGAACTCGCCGACGGCGTGCTCGACCACCTTGGGCTGGTCGGCGATGAGCCGGACGTCGACGCCCTGCGGCACCGCCTTCATGAATTCGGCGGTGGCCTTCTCGACCTCCTTGCCGAGATCGAGGATGTTGGCGCCCTTGGCAGTGACGACGCCGATGCCGATGGCGGGCTTGCCTTCCTGGCGGACGACGAAGCTCGGCGGATCGACATAGCCGTGGGTGACGGTGGCGATGTCGCCGAGCCGGAAGACGCGGCCGTTGCTCTCGACCGGGGTCTCGGCCACCGCCTTGGCGCCGTCAAGCGCGCCGGTGACGCGCAGCGGCACGCGCTGCGACGAGGTCTCGACGGTGCCGGCCGGGGTCACGTTGTTCTGCTTGGCGAGCGAGTCGAACAGCGCCTGCGGCGTGATGCCGAGGGTGGCGAGCTTGGCGTGGGAGAATTCGACGAAGATGCGCTCGTCCTGATTGCCGTAGACGTCGACCTTGGTCACGCCGGGCACCTTCAGAAGGCGCTGACGGAATCCTTCCGAGACCTTCTTGAGCTGGGCATAGTCGGCGCCGTCGCCGGTCATCATGTAGAGGATGGAATCGACGTCGGAGAATTCGTCGTTGACGACGGGCCCCAGAATGCCGGAGGGCAGCTGGCCCTGCACGTCGACCAGCTTCTTGCGCAGGAGATAGAAGAGATAGGGCACGTCCTTCGGCGGCGTGGAATCGCGGAAGGTGACCTGGAGCGCGGTGAAGGCGGGCTTGGAATAGGTCTGCACCTTCTCGAAATAGGGCAGCTCCTGGAGCTTCTTCTCGATGGGATCGGCGACCTGGGTCTGCATCTCCTGCGCGGTCGCGCCCGGCCAGATCACGGAGACGTTGACCACCTTCACCGTGAAGAACGGATCCTCGGCGCGGCCGAGCTTCTGATAGGAGAAGAAGCCTGCGACGCCGAGCACGAGCATCAGGAACAGGACCAGCGTCGGATGGCTGACGGCCCAGGCCGAAAGGTTGAAGCGCTTCATCGCTCTCTCCGCAAGACGATCCAATTGCCAAAAACGACAGCCACTCTGTTAAATCCGTCGTCGCGAGGCAGCGAAGCAATCCAGGGGGCTGGGCAGATTCTGGATCGCTTCGCCGCTTCAGCCTTCGCATTTGCGCGACGGCCGAAACTCACCTCACACGACGAAACTTACTTCTCGTGTCATTCCGGGATGGTCCGAAGGACCAGACCCGGAATCTCGGGATTCCGGGTTCGCCCTTCGGGGCGCCCCGGAATGACCGAAACTAGAAAGACAGTGACGAGACGATCCGCACCTTCTGGCTCGGATCGAGCTTCTGCACGCCAAGCGCAACGATCTTGGCGCCTTCTTCCACGCCGCTGGTGATGACGACGTCGTTGCTCTCGTAGGACTTCACCACGACCGGCTTCAGCGTGACCGCGCCGTTGTCGTCGACGACGTAGAAGGACGGCTTGCCGCCTTCGTTGAACAGCGCCGAGAGCGGCAGCCGCGCGACGCGCTCGGTTGCCGCGTCCGACAGCGTCAGCGTCGCGGTCATGCCGAGCGAGACCTTGTCGTCGGCCTCCGGCAACGAGAACTTTGCGAGATAGGTGCGCGTGGCGGTATCCGCGGTGGGCGCGATCTCGCGCAGCTTCGCGGCGTACTTCTTGTTGGGCTCCGACCAAAGGGTGACGCTGGCGGCGCCCGACTTGGCACGTCCGACCAGCGTCTCAGGGATCGCGACGACCGCTTCCTTCTCGGCAAAGCGGGCGACACGGATCGAAGCCTGGCCCGCGGCGACCACCTGGCCGGGCTCGATCAGCGTTGCGGTGACGACGCCACGGGCGTCGGCGTTGAGCGTCGCGTAGGAAAGGGAGTTCTTGGTCAGCCCGACCGAGCGCTCGGCCCGGTTCAGGCGCGCGCGGGCCTCGTCGGCGGCGGCGCGGCTCGAATCCATCTGCGCATCGGTGGTCCAGCCCTTGGCCTTCAGATCCTTGGCGCGCTGCTCGGCAGCGGCGGCCTGGGCCAGCACGCCGGTGGCGGCGGTCTGCTCGGCCACGGACTGCTCGGCCTGGAGCTTCAGGTCGATCTCATCGAGGGTCGCAAGCGGCTGGCCGATCTCGACGGTCTGGCCGACCTCGACCAGGCGTTTGGCGACCTTGCCGGCGACGCGGAAACCGAGATCGCTCTCGATCCGGGGCCGGACCGTGCCGACAAAACTGCGCTCCGGCGTCTCGGCATCATAATGGGCGGTCGCCACCAGAACCGGCCGCGGCGGCTCGGCTTTCTGGGCAACCGTGTCATTGCATCCGGCCAGCGCCGCGGCCATCAGGGCCAGCGACACACCTGCCAAGAGCTTGGAATAGCTCGATAAAATCGACCGGACGAACATCGGAGGACACTCCAGCGGCTGCGTTGGGAGGAATGTCGACTAATCACTGTTAAAAGTCAATATTCGTCAGTCATCAGGAATCTGTGATCATTAAGGGGTGGTAAGCCGCCCGCCCTAAGAACAAACAGTGAATGTACACTTTATGTTCTAATATATTCTCACTTGTTCCCGTGATTCTTCAGTTTTTCTCAGTCGTCTCTCAGTCGCGCCTTGCAGTTGGAACGCGGCCATGCTTTAAACTGAAGTATGACGATCAAATTGCGCGAGCCCGCCTATCGCGACATCCGCCAAGATTTAAAGGCGCGGATGATCTCGGCCGCCGCGAAACGCGACGAGTATCAGAAGCAGATGAAGGCACTCGATGACGAAGTGCTGATGCTCACAAAGCTGCTCGATCAAGAAGAGAGCCGCTTCGGCTCGCGCGAACCCGAAACAACGGGAGCGTCTGAAACGCTCTCAACCTTCATCCTCGAAAGCCTGGCGCGCGGCAGAATGAACAAGGATGGGCTTAGGAACTTCGCCGAGAGCCAAGGCCTCGTCGTGGACGGTCGGTCTCTTCACGCAACAATTATAAACTTGGTCCGTTCCGGCAAGGTCAAACAGGTCTCGGACGGATTCTACGATTTGCCTTAGGGCAAAAAAGAATTGGGCCCTGGAGGCACCCAGGACCCATTGGTAGGTGTTCTAGAACACCTGCTAAACCTCCCCGGTCTCCAAAACCGGGTATCAGGGCGGCGGCGCCTCGGGTTCACCCCTGAGGCGCCGTTAGCGTTTAGTGCTTGGGAACATAGGAATTCTGCTCGAATCTGTCGAGGGTTAATTGCACCGTCGAGAGCCGGCTATGCGCTTGCGCGAGCCTAACGAGCCCAAGATGACAGGCTGTTGGCCTCAGCGCCCCTGTTCGGCGAACTCGTGCTTGCTGTCGTGGCCGCCGATGAAGACCAGGATGCCGGCGATCAGGGGCAGCACCGCGAGCACCAGCAATCCCGTCGAGGTCTGGCCCGTGGCTTCCTTGACCCAGCCGATCAAATACGGGCCACCGAAGCCGGCGAGATTGCCGATCGAGTTGATCAGCGCGATGGCGCCGGCGGCCGCGGTGCCGGAGAGCCAGGCGGTCGGCAGGGTCCAGAACACACCAAAACAGCAGAACACACCGATCGCGGCGACCGTCAGCACCACCATCGTCATGGTGGGATCGGTGAGATAGCTGGAGACGCCGAGCGCGACGGCGGTGAGCAGCAGCGGCGCGCCAACATGCATCACGCGCTCGCGCGTGGCATCGGAATGCCGCGCCCACAGGATCATGGCGATGGTGCCGAACAGATACGGGATCGCGGTGACGAAGCCGGTCTGGGCGTTGGTGAGGCCGAACGCCTTGACGATCTGGGGCAGCCAGAACTGCATGCCGTAGAGCGCGCCGACGAAGCCGAAATAGACCAGGCTCAGCATGATCACCTTCGGCGACGACAGTGCTTCGCCGAGCGTGAGGTGCTTCACCGCCTGCTTGGCGGCAATCTCGGCATCGAGCCTCGTCTTGAGCCACGCCTTCTGCTCGGCCGAAAGCCAGTCCGCCTTCTCCGGCCTGTCGGTGAGATAGAACCAGGTGACGATGCCGAGCAGCACCGAGGGAATGCCCTCGATGATGAACAGCCACTGCCAGCCCTTCAGGCCCATCACGCCGTCAAGCCCGAGCAACAGGCCCGAGACCGGCGCGCCGATCACGGTCGAGACCGGCACCGCGACTGCGAACGCAGCGAGGAAGCGGGCACGATATTCGGCCGGATACCAATAGGTGAGATAGAGGATGATGCCGGGGAAGAAGCCGGCCTCGGCGACGCCAAGCAGGAAGCGCAGGATGTAAAAACTCCATTCGCCGGACACCGTCGCCATCAGCGCCGAGATAATGCCCCAGGTCACCATGATGCGGGCGATCCAGCGGCTGGCGCCGAACTTTTCCAGCGCGAGGTTGCTCGGCACCTCGAAGATGAAATAGCCGATGAAGAAGATGCCGGCGCCCCAGGAGAAGATCAGCGGCGTGAACTTCAGCTCCGCGTTCATGGTCAGCGCGGCGAAGCCGAGATTGACGCGGTCGAGATAGGAGAAGAAGTAGGCCAGCACCAGGAACGGAATCAGGCGCCAGGAGATGGCGCGGATGGTCGAGGTCTCGATCGCGCTCTTGGCTGCGCCGGCGGCACCGGCATAGGTCGTGGTCTGGCTCATGGCTTCCCCCGGGGTTGTTGCTTTTATGGACTGAGGAGCGGTTTTGAGCATCACAAGCAAAGAGTCAATGGAACGAGCAATGCRCGGAGCGCAACCGGACAAACCAGTTGCGCCGTTGCGAACATCCCTGATTCGCGCCGCCCTCGCCCTCGCGGTGATCATCTGCGGGCTCTCCTTGCGCTGGTACGGCTTTCCGCTCGGCCTTCCCGCCTTCGTCGTGAAGTATGGTGGCTCGCTGTTGTGGGCGACCATGGTGTTCCTGCTGGTCGGGGTTTTGCGGCCACGCCTGTCGCGGATGCAGATCGCAGCCATTGCGGTGGCGATTGCGGTCGTGGTCGAGTTTTCGCGGCTCGTGCACACACCCTGGCTCGACGCGTTCCGGCTGACCACCGCAGGCGCGCTGCTATTGGGGCGGATCTTCTCGCTGTGGAATTTGGTGGCCTACCTCATCGGCATCGTGGCCGGCATCTGGCTCGACAGCCGCGTCGCAAGATTCCTCATCCGGTAGCGCCGTTCAACTCGCAACAGGCCGGCTCGACTCCCGAATGATCAGCTCCGTCCGCACGGTGAGACCACGGCCGCGCTCGATCTCGTCGCCCCGCATCCGTTCCAGCAGCATGGTCGCGGCGTGGCGGCCCATGGCCGCGAGATCCCACTCGATCGCCGTGATGGACGGCGCGTGCAATTCGGCCAGGTCGGAATCGCTGCCGGCCACCACCGAAATCCCCTCCCCGACGGCAATGCCCATTGTCCGCAGCGCTCGCAGGCAGCCGCCGAGCGTGTCCATCGCAGCGACGAAGAGAGCGGTCGGGCGATCCTTAAGGCTCATGAGCGAGGTGGTGGCCCGGTAGGCGTCTTCGCCCGAGAGCACATTGTCTTGCAACAGCCTCGGATCCGGCGTGATTGCTGCGGCCGAATACGCCTCACGAAATCCCTCCAGGCGGCTTCGCGACGGAAACGCCTTGATATCGCCGACGAGCATCGCGATCCGCCGGTGCCCGAGGCCGAGCAGATGGCTCGTCGCAAGGCGCGCACCGTGACGATGATCGGCCGTGACGCGATCGAGCGCTTCGATGCTGTCTCGGTCGATGAGCAGGACTGGCATCGGAGCCTCCGACAGCGCCATGCGCACGTCCCGGTGCTCCTCATCACTCAGCGTCATCATCACGCCGTCCACCCGGCGTCTGCGGAAGGCGCGCAACAGCGAGACCTCGACGTCCGGGCGGTTGGTCGTGCTCGCCAGGAGCAGGGTATATCCGGCCTCGCGCAGCACCGCCTCGGCCTCCTTGATGAACAGCGCAAAGCGCGGGATGTCGAAATCGCGAATGGCGCAGGCCACGAGCCGCGACCGCCCCGCGCGCATGCTCTGCGCCGTGACGTCGACCTCATAGCCGAGATCAGCCATGGCCTTTTCGACGCGCACGCGCAGCTCTCGGGTCACCGTGGGATGATCATTGAGCACGCGGGACACCGTGCCGACGGCGACGCCGGCCTCCCGGGCCACGTCCCTGACCTTGACGGTTTGCGATCGGCGCATCTGTATCGACATGCTGCAATATGAACCGGTTCATTGCCTTCTGACAATCTTTTCCGACCTAAAGTGCCGAAAAATTGGTCACCTGCTAGAAAAAATCTTCTTACGATGAACCGGTTCATTGACTCCGGTGCCGGACTTGGCAGAATGGCGGCAGCGGCGAAGGCCGCACGAGGAGACCTCATCCTCTCCATCGGATGGATCCGGAGACATCTCAGCCATGGCGCAGCCCAAGATCGCCTTCGTTGGGTTTGGTGAGGCCGCGCGGTGCTTCGCATCGCATCTGGCGGCTCAGACCGGCGCGCCGATCGCCGCGTTCTGTCAGGGCAAGACGAACGCACCGCCCTACTCACAGGCCTTTCGCACGGTGGCGGCCGGATGCGGCGTCACGCTTGTCGAGCGGCTGGACGATCTGGCGGAGGCGGACGTGATCTTTTCCGCCGTCGTCGTTGCCGTCGCAGCCGAGACCGGCGAGGCCATATCCAGGATCGTGCGTCCCGGCTGCCTCGTGGTGGACATCAACGCCGCGACTCCGCGGACGAAGAAGCGTGTCGCCGCAGCCGTGGAGGCACGCGGCGGCGTGTTCGCGGACGCGAACCTGATGGGGTCGGTCGACCTCTATGGCGCCGCGGTCCCGCTCTATACGTCAGGCAGCGGCGCCGAGCGCTTCGCCGACATATTCAGGCCGCTCGGCTTCCGCATCGAGGTGGCAGGCCCCGAAGCCGGTACGGCGGCGGCCGTGAAGATGCTGCGCAGCGTGGTGACGAAAGGCATGGAGGCGCTGCTGGTCGAGGCGCTGACCGCCGCGACCCTCGCCGGCGTGCGCCCTGAGACCATGCGCGGGCTTTGCGCGTCGATGGATGCCACCACGTTCAGCAAATTCCTGGACATGTGCGTTCGCTCCGACGTGCTGCATGCCGAGCGCCGCGCCGTGGAAATGGATGGGGTGGCGGCGGGCCTGCGGGAATTGGGCTTCGATCCCCTGATGACGACCGCCACGACGGAGCGATTGAAAGCCTCGGCGCGACTGGGGTTGCGGGAGGAGTTCGCGCAGCGCTCCGGCTATTCGGCCGACGAGGTGCTGGACCGCTACGCGCATGTGCTGTCCGGTCCGGGAAGCGCGCCATCCGGCTCGCACGAGCTCAAGGATACGCCGTAGACAGGCGATGAACACGCTCACTCCGCGAGTTGAAACCGTTCGAAGCGATCGAGCTCCTCCTCGATCTTCTGATTGAGCTCCTTGCGCGCCGCCGTCTTCTTGCCCTGCCCGACCCAGGTCCATTTCTGCATCAGCAGCTTCTTGTCCTGCCGATCGGTCTTGAGGTCGAGCGCGGCGACGATCTCGTCGCCGACCAGCACCGGCAGCGCGAAGTAGCCGAGCTTGCGCTTGGCCTTCGGCACATAGGCTTCGAACAGATGGTTGTAGCCGAAGATGAGGCTGGTGCGCTTGCGCTGGATGATCAGGGGATCGAACGGCGACAGGATGTGGACGAGATCCGGCGGCACCTCGCCCGGCTCCAGCGCCGCGGGCGGCACCCAATGCTCCTGCTTGCCGGCGCCGTCGATCGTCACGGGCACGAGCTCGCCGCGGCGGACGTGCGTGGCGATCAGGCCTGCGACCGCCTTCTTGCTCGGCGCGTCGAGATGGCAGACCGAATCAAGGCTCACCACGCCCTGCGACCGCAACGCGCGATCGAGCAGATAGGCCGTGATGTCCTTTGCCGAGGCCGGCTTCGGCAGCTTGTCCCAGCCGAAATGCCGCGTCATCAGCTCATAGGTCTTGAGCATGCCCTGGCGCGCGCTGACGGTCGCGACGCCGGTATAGAAGGCGAGCTGCAACGCCCGCTTCGACGGCTTGCGGCTCTGCCAGAGATGCTCCTTCTCGGTGAGGACGTCGTCCTCGATGTCGCGGATCGTCAGCGGACCGGCACGAAGCAGCCGCATCACCTTGCGCGTGTCGGCCGGCGTCACCGAGGCATGCCATTTGTGTCCCTCGCGGCGGTGCTCGCGCATCGCCGGCAGGAAGAAGCGGAAGTCGTTCGCCGGCACGTAGGACAGTGCATGAGTCCAGTATTCGAACACGCTTCTGTCGACGCTCTGGGCGTGGCGCAGGTCGGCGCGGCGATAGGACGGGATGCGGCTGAACAGGATGTGGTGGTGGCAGCGCTCGATCACGTTGATGGTGTCGATCTGCACATAGCCGAGATGGGCGACCGCCTCGGCAACGGCCTGCGCGCCCTCTCCGAACGGCGCACGCACGTCCAGCCGCTGGGCATGCAGCCAGATCTGCCGGGCTTGCGTCGTCGAGAGCGGAAGAGGTTTCGGTGCGCGGGGYATTGCGGAATGCAATGTAGCGAGATTCGCGCCAAGAAAAAGCCGAAGGCAAGGAAGCGGGCATATGAAAAAGCCGCGCTGCCATCTGCTGACAGCGCAGCCGGTTGAGGAGGCCGAGGCCTACTTCATCATGTAATGCATGCAGGCGCTTTTCATCTTGCCGTTGCTCATGTCGGTATTGGCCATGGCCATTTCCTTGTTCGCCGCCATCTTGGCCGGCGTGTCGGCGGTGCCCATCATCGTGGCCGTCGATTTCATCATGTTCTCGCCGGTGCACGCCATCATGGCGGCGGAGGCGGGGGACAACGAAAGAGTGAACGCGACAAAAGCTGCGGTCGTGAGCAAGATCTTCATAGAAAAGTCTCCTCCGTAAAACGAAACCGGCGTCATGCCGGCCTTCGCAATTACGTAGTCTCTGGCGCAGACGTTTCGTGGAGAAGACAGTCTTCTTGCTGCGATGCGAAAGCGAAGCGGCTCAGTGGCCATCCTTCGGCGCTTTGGACCGGTTCCCGACGCTGCCTGTCGCGATATCCGGCTCGCACAGGGCCCTGCCCCGTCCCTCCGCCTGGCAGCGATAGACGCTGCCGGTGAGGCGGTCGACCAGCCACATGTTCTCGTCGGTCGGACCTTCGAGCCCGACATAGCGGGAGGTCAGGCCCGTGATCAGCGTCGACAGCAGGATCGCCACCGCGATCATCGCCGCGCCGATGTAGATAGCCATTGAGCTCAGGGACACTGTCCGATCCGGCGGGCCACTGCGATAGAGCTGGTAGTCACCTGGCCTCGGCACTGGATGGAACTCTGCTCCTCTGATCCGGGGTTGTCGGATGAAGGCTTTGGCTAGGCGCGCATCTGGCCAAATTCTTGTTCGCAGGCGGGCCATGCGGCGACGGCTTTGCGACGATCGATGTACGCAGATTTCCAACAGGGGAAAGGCGGCCCGGTTTGGGCCGCCCCGTCGCCTTTTGCCTCTCAGCGGCGACCGAACAATCCGCCCATCATGCCGCCGAGCAGACCGCCGGGGCCGCCCATGCCACCGCCACCGCCACCGCCGCCGCCACTACCATGATAACGCCGGCCGCCACCACCGGAGGACCGGCGACGCGCCGGCTCGTCACCGGAATCGTCGGACCCGGCGACGCGGGTCGAGACGATCTCGGACTGCAACGCCTTGTGCTGGAGCTTGTTGAGGTAGCCGGTTGCCGGATAGCCGCGCGCGGCCTGCCAGCGCTTGATCACCGTGCGGGTCTCGTCGTCGAACTTCCCGGTCGCCTTGATGTCGAAGCCGAGGCCGGTGAGACGGCGCTGCACGTCGCGGCGCAGGTTCTTGTCCAGCCCGATCTGGTCTTCGGAGATCTGATCGGCCGCTTCGGTGAAGGTTGCGGGATCGACGCCAGCGGTGAGGTTGCGCGTCGTCGTGGAGGGACCGTCCTGGATCACGGCGATGCGGGCGAGCGCCAGCGACTTGAAGGTGCCGTTCGGATAATTGGTCAGGTAGGCGTTGAGCTCCTCGACCTTGTTGGTGTCCCTGATCGAGCGCCAGAACTCGAGCTCGATGTCGGAGCCTTGCTTGGTCGCGGCCGACACCGGCGCGTTGGACGGATCGATCGTGGCCGCAGCCGACGCGCCAGCCGGATTGAGATAGACGTTGCCGGTGAGATTGGTGTGGCCCCAGGGCAGCTGCGCCTTGTTGGTCTCGTCATTGACCTGGGCACGGACCTTGGTCATCGCCTGCTGGATCTCGATGCCGGGCTGGGCGATGTTGGCGAGGAGCGCGCGGGTGAACGGGCTGTTGGTGCCGGCCTCGCCGTCGAGCGCGGTCTGGCCGGGACCGGTGGCAAAAGCAATCAGCGTGCCCTCGCCCGACTTCATCTCGGCGAGGCCAGTCTGCACATTGACGGAGCGCGTCGCCTTGGCCGATCGGATCTTTGCCGCGAACGGGTTATCACGGCAGGCGTCCAGGAATACGAGCTTCACCTTCGCGTCCGACATGGTCTGATCGAGCGTGAGGTCGACATTGATGGCGGCACCCAGCTTGACGTCCATCTCGGATTTGAGATCGGCATCGACAGGCAGCAGATAGTTGGTGCCGTTCACCGCGATGCCATGGCCGGCATAGAAGAACACGGCGACATCGGCGGCTTCGCTCTTCTTGCCAAACTCCAAAAGCTTTGCGGTCATGGCATCGCGGGTGAGGTTGGAGCCCTCGACGACATCGAAACCGACATTGCGCAGCACCCTGGCCATCGCTTTGGAATCGATCGCGGGGTTGGGGAGCTGCGGGACATTCTTGTAGGCGGAGTTGCCGACCACGAAGGCGACGCGCTTGTCGGCGAAAGCGGCGCTGCCGCTGACGAGAAATACTGCGATTGAAATTGCTGCGATTAAGAAGCGCATGACCATTCTCCCCTGATCCAAACTTCCTCGCTGCTCTCGGATCAGCCCGAGCCGATCCGATGAGAGCAATCTGACCCAGTTCACAACGACGCACTGTGATCTGGATCACTCGGGGATTTCTGCTGCTCGAACCGAGCTGGGAGACGCTGCGACGGCTACTTTTCAGGCGGCAGTCGCAAGAGGCAACAACGGCTGGTGACGAGCAATGCCGAAGATTGTACCCGCATGGGCCGCGAGTCCAGAGAATCGCGGGAAACGATCGCGAAAACACGGGCAGGATTTGCACGCGGCTTTCGAGGACTGAATGCGACAGCGTGGCTTCCTGACGCAGGCCTTGTGCTGCACCGGGCCATTGCCGCTGGCTGGGTGCCATGGATGTCGATCAGCTTCGGCGCTAGGATGCGAATGGAATTTCGGCCAATGCCGAATGTGATCCGCATCACGTCAGGGCATTTGAACCTGCCCTACGCTCGCAGCATCAAATCGCCATCAGGCGTAACAGCGAGGATACGACAATGACCCGTTTTGATAAGTTTTTTGGACTGAAGGCGATTGCTCTCTCGGCCGTTCTTTCGATGTCGGCGGGCCTGGCGCTGGCCGGCGACAACAACTTCTCCGCCGACCAGATTCTGGACGCGTTGAAGCCGAAGCCGGTGACCCGCGGCCTCTCCGCAGGTCCGCAGGCCGATCCGGCGGTGCAGGCCAAGGAATCGACCTTCCTGAACACCGTGCGCAACCGCTCGACCCGATCGCTCTCGACCGGCGAGCGCGAGCAGATCGCCGAACTCGCAGCGACCAAGCCGAAGATCGATCTGGAGATCCAGTTCGATTACAACTCGGCCGACATCGCCAAGACCTCGGTGCCCTCGGTGCAGGCGCTCGGCAAGGCGCTGTCCGATCCGTCGCTCAAGGGCTCGACCTTCGTGGTCGCCGGCCACACCGATGCGATCGGCGGCGAGGAGTACAATCAGGGGCTCTCCGAGCGGCGCGCCGACACCATCAAGAAGTATCTGGTCCAGAACTACGGCCTCAACGGCACCGATCTCGTCACCGTCGGCTATGGCAAGTCCAAGCTGAAGGACACCGCCAACGGCGCCGACCCGATCAACCGCCGCGTCCAGGTCGTGAACATGGACACCAAGACCGCGTCCAAGTGATTTGGTCCAAGTGATTTTACGTCCGAGTGATTTTGACGCTCACGTAACCTGACGACGAACCACCGCCTGCCGCGCCCCGCGCGGCAGGCGGATCGACGTCCCAACATTCAAACCGGTGCCGCTGCGGCGAGCGCCTCCCGCAGCAGCCTCGCAAGCTCCGCCTTGCGGTAGGGTTTTTCCAGGATCAGGGCGCCCTGCCGGACGTGGCCGTTCGCCGCCAGCGTCTCCACGGCGTAACCGGACGTCAGCAGCACGTGCAGATCGGGTCTCGCCTTGCGCGCAAGCTGCGCCAGTTCCCAGCCGTTGACGCCTCCCGGCATCACGATATCGGTGAACAGGAGATCGACGTGCGGCGCCGCCGCGAGCTTCTGCAAGGCCTCCCTGCCATCAACCGCCGAAATGACCTTGTAGCCCAGGCTCTCCAGACTCATGACGGCATAGGAGCGGACGAACGGATCATCCTCGACGATCAGCACCGTTTCAGAACCGCTCTGGACCGCCTCCCGTTCAACCGCAAGCGGCACGCCCTGCGCCTTCACCATCGCCGCCGGAAGGTAGATCCTCACCGTCGTTCCGAGGCGCGGCTCGCTGTAGATCGTGACATGGCCGTTGGACTGCTTGGCAAAGCCGTAGACCATGCTGAGCCCGAGCCCGCTGCCCTTGCCCACCTCCTTGGTGGTGAAGAAGGGCTCGAACGCATGTTCCAGCACCCGCTTCGGCATTCCCGCCCCGTTGTCGGTCACGGCAATCACGATGTACTCGCCGGGTCCGACGTCGGGATGCGCATTGTGATCGCCGGAGCCGAGAGACGAGTTCGCCGTCGAGATGCTCAGGCGGCCGCCGGACGCCATCGCATCCTGGGCGTTGAGCGCGAGGTTGAGGATCGCCGATTCAAGCTGCACCGGATCAGCGAAAGCGTTCCGGAGACCGGGATCGAAATGGGTGGAGATCTCGATGTCCTCGCGAAGGGTCCGCCGCAGCAGCTTGTGCATGGAATCGACGAGCTTGTTGCATTCGGTCTCCACCGGCCGCAGCAGCTGCTTGCGGCTGAAGGCGAGCAGACGCTGCGTCAGCTCCCCGCCGCGTTCGCCGGCGCTGCAGATGTCGTCGGCGAGCCGCTTCAGGTCCCCCCGCGACGCCAACTGCTCGCTCAGATGTTCGGCGTTGCCGACGATCACGGTGAGGAGATTGTTGAAATCGTGGGCGATGCCGCCGGAGAGCTGCCCGACCGCCTCCATCTTCTGGGCCTGTATGAGCTGCGCCTCGGTGCGCTTGCGCTCCGTCAGGTCGTGGATCATGCCGACGAAGATCGACGACCCGTCCTGCTTGGCCTCGCCAACCGAAAGATCCATCGGGAAGGTGGAGCCATCCTTGCGCTGGCCCATCACCTCGCGGCCGATGCCGATGATCTTCCTCTCGCCGGTGGTGACGAAATTGCGAATGTAACCGTCATGCCCGGAGCGGTAGGGCTCCGGCATCAGCATCCGGACGTTCTGCCCGAGGACCTCGTCGTCGTGATATTTGAACAGCTTCTCGCAGGCCGGATTGAATTTCAGGATGCTGCCGTCGGAATCGATCAGGATCACGCCGTCGACGGCGGTGTCGACGACCGCGCGCAGCCGCGCCGAACTTTCGCGCAGCTCTCGTTCGACCCTCTCGCGCCCGGTGAGATCATGAACGATGCCGACGAAGATCGACTCTTCCCCGTCCCGCTGGGTCTCGCCGACCGACAGATGCATCAGGAAGGTGGAGCCGTCCTTGCGCTGACCCACCACCTCGCGGCCGATGCCGATGATCTTGCGATCGCCGGTGGTGTGATAATTGTGCAGGAACCCGTCATGGGCGTCGCGATAGGACGACGGCATCAGGACCTTGACGTTCCGGCCGATGACTTCGCGCGCGGGATAGCCGAACAGGCTCTCGCAGGCCGGGTTGAACATCAGGATGCAGCCGCGCGCATCGATCAGGATCACGCCGTCGACCGCCGTGTCGACGACGGCACGCAGCCAGTCGGCATTGGAATGGCCCGGTCTGGAGATGCGGTCCTCCATGCTCACCTGACAACTCTCCGATTCCGATGATGCCGGCCAGTCCACACGCCTTGATTGATTCAAGCAAGAAAAATCGGTTCACAGGCCCGGCATGTGCACGCCAGCGGGCACTTAAATCCAGCTCTGAAACAGCATCAGCCGATTGAACATCGGCATCGAGGTCCCGATGAAGGCTGCGGAGATCGGCAGCATCGCGACGAAGCCGATGGCGGCGACCGCGACGTAGGCCCATAGCGCCCAGCGCGGCAGACGTCCGCGCCGCAGGACATAGACGAGCGCAAGCGATGCGGCCGTTGCGGCCGGCAGGTAGTAATAGATGAAGCCAAGCGTGCGCGGCAGCAGCGCCCAGGCGAAATAGGGCCCGCAGTAGAACGACGCGATCAGGAATGCATCCCATCGCCGCGTGACGACGACGTCGCGCAACACCACGGCGAGCGCAAGCAGCGCTGGCCACAGCACCAGGGGATTGCCGAGGAAGACGATCGCGGCAATGCGATCTTCCGCCGTCTTGTCGAACAGGAACCATACCGGGCGCGCCAGGAACGGCCAGGACGGCCATGAGCTCATATAGGTGTGGCCGGCGATCGCGGTGGTGGTGTTGTCGGCGAAGATCCGGCGCTGCGCCTCGATCAGATCCGATGGCGACAGCCCGTAGAGCGGAACGAAGGTCGCGAGATAGGTCACCGCCGGCAGGGCTGCGAAGCAGAGCGCGACATGCTGCGCGCGGAAATCCGGCCAGAGGTCGGGACGATACCAGTCGCCCGGCCTCGCATCGGCAAACAGCGTGCGCCAGCCCTGCATCAGGCGGACCACCGCGACGATGACGATGCAGACGCCGAGCGGAAACAGCCCGCTCCATTTGCAGGCGGCAGCACAGCCGAACAGGGCGCCCGAGAGCGCGAACAGCGCATGCGGGCGCTCTCTTCGAAAACCGTGCATGAAGGCGGCGGTGGCAAACAGGCCGAAACCGAGCGCGAAGATATCGAGCATCGCGATGCGCGCCTGCACGTAGAGCATCTGGTTGCAGGCCGCGATCAGTGCTGCGGCGACCGCCGGCCCCTGCGCGGCGAACAGCGCGAGGCCGCACAGATAGATCGCCACGATCGCCAGCGCGCCGAACAGCGTTGCGGGATAGCGCCAGCCCAGCGCGTTGTCGCCGAAGGTCGCGATGGAGGCCGCGATCAGCTCCTTCGCCAGCGGCGGATGCATCGGATTGAGCACCGGCTGCGACGCCACGGTGCCAAGCATCTGCCGGGCCGCCGGCACGTAATGCACCTCGTCGAACACGAATTTCTCCGGTGTCGTCAGTCCGATCAGCAGCGCGAGATGGGTGACCAGGAAAATCGCGACAGCGATCACTGCACTCTGCGACACTTTCGGAACCGCAGGCATTTCAAGCGGCTGTTGTGGGGATGCTTTGCGTGGCAAATCTGCTTCACCGCGGAGAAAAACAAGGATGGCGCTTTTCATTGAACGCATTCCGCCGCAACTGTCACTAAGCATAGCGCAGGTCTCGCGCCGCTTGTGATAATTTCGCCACATCAGAAGCACGCGCGATCCGGTACGATCAGGGACACATCGATCGGTTGCGAAATGAATTTGCGTTTCTGGCTTTTCCCAACACTGCTCTCGGCCGCATTGTGCGCGGCGTCTGGCGCACAGGCGCAGACGCGCGTCGGCGAAGCCGTCGTGATTCAGAACGAAGTGGTGCGCGTGGCCGCGACCGCGACGCCGATCAATGTCGGCGACAGCATGCTGCGCGACGAGACCGTGCGCACCGGCGCCGACAGCGCGGCGCGCTTCGTCATGGYCGACAGCACCAATTTGTCGCTCGGACCGAGTGCAACGCTGAAGCTCGACCGCACCGTCTTCAACGACGAGCACAGCTATCGCGACGTCGCGATCCGCATGACCACCGGCGCATTCCGTTTCGTCACCGGACATTCGGAGAAGACCGCCTACAAGATCACGACGCCGCTCGCGACCATCGGCGTGCGCGGCACCACGCTCGACATCCTCTCGCAGCGCGGCCGCTCCGTCGTCGTGCTTCAGGACGGCGCGGCCAGCGTCTGCACGCTGAGCTTTCAGTGCGTGCAGCTGACCCAGCCCGGCGACACCGCAATCATCACCTCGACCGGCGGCAAGGTCGGCATCACCAAGACCAACACGCCGCCCTGGACGTTTGCCGGGACTTGCGCCGCGAATGCCGGGCTGTGCTCGGTCACCCAATATGCAGACGCCCGACCGACCATCACGCCCGCCGTCAATGACGACGGCATGCTGTGTGGGCGCTGATGATGGCAACGCTCCGCATCCGCGACCAGCTTCCTGCCGCCGCGCTGATGGCCATGGCCATCGTGACACTGACATGGGGTGTGCAGCCGGCCTCGGCCGCGACCCTAACCCTGACCGATTGCGAGACAAATTGCTCGCCGACGCCCACGTCGACCGGCACGCCCGCAGCCACGCCGAATCCTTATCCGTCGCCTTACCCGTCGCCTGCTCCAAGCGCGAGCACCGGCCCGACAGGCGCCGATTCCAGCGGCAATTCGGTCGGCGGCCTCGCCGACCAGCGCTTCAACCAGATGATCACCAACCGGGTGCTCGGCACGGTGCTGCTCGGCGTCAACGAGCAGGTCAATTGCAGCGACTGCATCAGCGCGTTCGGCTCGGCCGGCTCGTTCTCGGCCGGCATTCACGGCCGCAAGGAACTGACCAACAATCTGTCGCTGCTCGCCGGCATCGCCTACACGCAGTACAGCGAGGGCGGCTACAACATCACCAGCGCGCCGATCGGCGCGTTCGCGCTGCGCTATGACTTCACCGACTGGGGTTCGTCGCGCCCGTTCTTCGACGTCGGCACGATCCTGACGCCGTGGGAGAAGGCGCGCTATACAAGGAATTACAACACCAGCCTCGGCCCGGTGAGCGTGACGGGCTCGACCAACGCTTCGAACTACGCCGTCTATGGCCGCGCCGGCTGGATGAACCGTCTGTCACCCCGCGACGAGGTTGCGGCCTCGATCGAGGTCTGGCAGCTCTGGCAGCGCGTGTCCGGATATAGCGACAGTGCGGTGGCATTCAATCCGTTCGACGCCACGATTGCGACCGGCACCGACCGCACCAGCCTGGTCAAGATCGGCGGCCAGTGGACCCATCTCTACGGCAGCAATATCGAAGCCAACATCAACGGCGGCTGGGTGCAGTCGTTCGCCAGCCACAGCGGCATCGTCGCCACCGTGACCGGTGACGGCGTGGTGGTGCCGACGATGGGCAACCAGGGCTGGTTCGAATATGGCGGCCGGCTCGGCTTCCGCGTGTCCAAGGGCTGGATCGTGGACGTCTTCGCCAACGGCACGCTCGGCCCGCAGCCAGTGGGGAACACCATCCACGGCGGCCTGGGGCTGCGGATTAATTATTAGCGCGGGGGTTTGCCCGCCCCAACCTCCGCTGTCATGCCCCGCCACCGGGTCTCGCCTTCGGCGAGCCCGATGACAGGCTCCGGCTGGGCATCCAGTACGCCGCGGCCTATCGGTTCAATCACTACCGTCTCGGAGTACTGGATCGCCCGGTCAAGCCGGGCGATGACAGTGAGTATGTGGAGCGAGCATGCACTTCACGCCGCCGACTTACCCTCGAACGCGCGGCGCAAGGTTTCGACGTCCAGCTTCACCATCTTCATCATGGCCTGCATCGCGCGCGCGGCGGCGGCCTTGTCGGAGCTCGACAGGAATTCGAACATCACCTTCGGCACGACCTGCCAGGACACGCCCCAGCGATCGCTGATCCAGCCGCACTGCTGCTCCTTGCCGCCATGAGCAAGGAACGCGCTCCAGACGCTGTCGACCTGGGCCTGATCGTCGCAATGGATCATCAGCGAGATCGCGTGGGTATATTCCACCTTCATGCCGCCGTTGAGCGCGACCAGCGGCTGTCCGGCCACCGTGAACTCGACGACCAGCACGGAGCCCTCCTTGCCGGACGGGCCGTCCGAAACGTTGCGCTGAACGTGCGTGATCTCGGAATTCGGCACGAGCGAGACGTAGAACTTTGCGGCTTCCTCGGCATCGCCGTTGAACCACATGCAGGGCACGAGCTTGGACATGGAGACCGCTCCTCTTCAGGTTTTCAATGCTCTCGGATTTTCGATCAGGCGTTCGCCATGTCGGACTGCGCGGCGAAGGCTGCCATGTCCATCCAATTCACACCCCACATATGGCCATCCGGATCCTCGAAGCTGCGGCCGTACATGAAGCTGTACTCATCCTTCGGGCCGGGATCGGCCACCCCGCCCGCGACCTCGGCCTTGCCGACGATGGCGTCGACTTCGTCGCGGCTGTCGGCCGACAGGCAGAGCAGCACCTGGTTCGAGGTCTTGGCGTCCGCGATCGGCTTGGGCGTGAACTGGCGGAATTTGTCGTGGGTCAGAAGCATGGCGAAAATGGTCTCGGAGAAGACCATGCAGCTCGCCGTATCGTCGCAGAACTGCGGGTTCCTGACCGCGCCGACCGCCTCATAAAAGGCCGTGGCGCGCTTGAGGTCGGTCACCGGCAGGTTGACGAAGATCATCTTGGGCATCGGAAGCTCCTTGGGCGGGGTTCTGCCCAAGGACGGACGGGCAAGCAGCCATCCGACACGGCTTCCGATTATTTTTTAAGGCTCCGGCCTGCGTGGTTCTGTCGCACAGAACCCCATGGCTTTCCGGCAGCCTTACTTCGTCTCGTTCGGGTCCCGGTGGACGGGGTCGATCCACAGCACCGTCTCGGGCTTCTCGACCGGCTCGATGTCGAGATTGATCGCGACCGCCTCGCCGTCGCTGCGCACCAGCACGCATTCCAGCACCTCGTCGGGGCTGGCGTTGATCTCCTGGTGCGGGACATAAGGCGGCACGTAGATGAAATCGCCGGGGCCGGCTTCCGCGGTGAACTGGAGATTTTCGCCCCAGCGCATCCGCGCCTTGCCCTTCACCACATAGATGATGCTTTCAAGATGGCCGTGATGATGCGCGCCGGTCTTGGCGTCCGGCTTGATGCTGACCGTGCCCGCCCACAATTTCTGCGCACCCACGCGCGCGAAATTGATCGCGGCCTTGCGGTCCATGCCCGGCGTCGACGGCACGTTGGAATCGAGCTGGTTGCCGGGAATGACGCGCACGCCATCATTCTTCCAGCGATCGTCATGATCGTGTGCATGGTGGGAATGCGTGTGGTCATGGCCCGTCATGATCTTGCTTTCTGTTGGTTCCATGCGCGGCAAACTAACCAAAGCCGCAGCGTCAAGCCAGACCAAAAAAGGAACCCTCGCACGCGTCCAGTGTTGCCCCTGCGATAGAACTGGAAGGAGAGTTTCATGGGTAGCACGAGCGACAAGATCAAGGGCACTGCCAACGAGGCGATGGGCAAGGCCAAGCAAGGCATCGGCGAAGCCACCGGTTCCGATCGTCTGAAGGGCGAAGGCGTTGTCCAGGAGGTGAAGGGCAAGGGCCAGCAGGCCATGGGCGATGCCAAGGACGCCGCGAAGGAAGCGATTGATCGCGCTGCGGCTGCGGCACGACGCGCGGCGGAGTAACGCGCGTAGCACTGAAAGCGAAAAGACCGGCCGCAGGGCCGGTCTTTTTGTTTGTCTTGCTCCGTCATCCCGGGGCGATGCGCAGCATCGAACCCGGGATCTCGAGATTCCGGGTCTGGTCCTTCGGACCATCCCGGAATGACGCTGCGCGTCACTTCACCGCGAGCAATTCCACGTCGAACATCAGCGTCGCGTTCGGCGGGATCACGCCGCCGGCGCCGCGCGCGCCGTAGCCGAGCTGCGGCGGGATGATCAGCGTGCGCTTGCCGCCGACCTTCATCGAGGCAACGCCCTCGTCCCAGCCGGCGATGACGCGGCCCCTGCCGATCGGAAACTCGAACGGCTCGTTGCGGTCGACCGACGAGTCGAATTTCTTGCCCTTCTGGCCGTTCTCATAGAGCCAGCCGGTGTAGTGCATCACGCAGATCTGGCCGGGCTTTGGCGAGGCACCGGTGCCGGGGACGCTGTCGATTACTTGCAAGCCTGAAGCTGTGGTCATGGTCTTTCCTGCGGTCTGGGCCGAGGCCGTGGTGGAAACGAAATCGGACACGCCGCCGATCACGGTGATCGCGAGTGCCGACATGATGGCGAGGAGCACACGCTGGAAACGCTGCATAAGACACCTTCCGTTTGAGGCGGGAGGTGTCTAGCGCAACGAAGGTGTGGTTTCCAGCCCTCGGGCCGGCTTAGTAGCCCAGCGCGCAGCCGTCCTTGCGCGGATCGGAACCGCCGGTCAGCGTACCCTTGTCCCAATCGATCCAGATCGCCTGGGCGCCGCCGAGCGGGCCGACCACACTGGTGGTCTTGTGGCCGAGCTTCTTCAGGCCCTCGACGATATCAGCCGGCACGCTGTCCTCGAGCTGATACTGGCCCTCGTAGTGCAGGCCGCGCGGCATGTCGATCGCCTCCTGCACGTCGCAGCCATAGTCGAGGATGTTGGTCAGGAGATGGGTCTGGCCGGTCGGCTGGTACTGGCCGCCCATCACCGCGAACGACATCGTGGAACGGCCGCCCTTGGTGAGCAGGCCCGGCATGATCGTGTGCAGCGGGCGCTTGCCGCCTTCGATGCAGTTGGGATGACCGGGCTGGATGCGGAAGCCGCCGGCGCGGTTCTGGAACAGGACGCCGGTCTTGTTCGCGACGATCGCCGAGCCGAAGGAATGCGCGACCGAGTTGATGAACGAGCAGACGTTGCGGTCCTTGTCGACGACCGTGATGTAGATGGTCGAAGGATTCATCGGCGGCGCGACATTCGGCAGGTCGAGCATGCCGTCCATGCGGATCTTGCTGATGTACTCGTCGGCAAAGCCCTTCTCGAGCATCTCGGCGACGTTGATCTTCATGTGCTCGGGGGAGGCGACGTGCATCTCGCGATTCATGTAGGCGATGCGCGCGGCCTCCGCCTCGAGGTGGAAGCGCTCGACGCTGAGGGGAGCGTACTTGGTCAGATCGAAGCGCGACAGGATGTTGAGCATCAACAGCGCGGTGACGCCGGGGCCGTTCGGCGGGCACTGCCAGACGTCGTAGCCCTTGTACATCGTCCCGATCGGCGTCGTCGTCTCGGTGGTGTGCGCGGCGAAATCGTCGAGCGTATGCAGGCCGCCGATGCCGCGCAGGGTCTCGACCATGTCCTCCGCGACCGCGCCCTTGTAGAAGGCGTCGCGGCCGTCCTTGGCGATCGCGCGGAGCGTCTTGCCGAGCTCGGCTTGGCGGATGACGTCGCCGGCGACCGGCGGCTTGCCGCCCGGCAGCAAATAGCGCTGGGTGTTGGTGCCACCCTTCAGCTTCTCGAACTGGTTCTTCCAGTCGAAGGCGATGCGGGGCGCGACGACATAGCCTTCTTCGGCCGCCTTGATCGCGGGCTGCAGCAGCCGGTCGAAGCCGAACTTGCCGTGATCGCGCAGCACGGTTGCGAAGGCATCGATCACGCCGGGGATCGAGACCGCGTGCGCCGAGGTCAGCGGCACGGAATTGATCTTGCGTTCGAGATACCAGTCGGCGTTCGCAGCCTTGGGCGCGCGGCCGGAGCCGTTATAGGCGGTGATCTTGCCTTCGCCGCGCGGCTGGATCAGCGCAAAGCAGTCGCCGCCGATGCCGGTCGATTGCGGCTCGATCACGCTTAGCAGCGCCGAGCCCGCCACCGCCGCGTCCACCGCCGTGCCGCCCTCGCGCAGCACCTCGATCGCGGCCAGCGAGGCCTGCGGATGCGAGGTCGCGACCATCGCGTTGGTGGCGTGGACCGTGGACCTGCCGGGGAAATGGAAGTTTCTCATGCGAATTCTTGCTCTCGTTAAGCCCTCTTGGGCCGCTAGGCGAAGTCTTGGGACGCGCATGTCGCGCCCTCTCGAAAAACCGAGCCTTCATGGCACATTCCGGCCCGCCCGGGCAATGCTGGCATACCAGGGAAATGGCTGCCATCCGCTGGGCGTATGACCGTTCGTGGGCGTCGCCGATGCGGGTTTTCTGGGCGGCGGCCGCCTGCTAAACGAGCCGCCATGATCACCAAGGTCGCCGCCTTCTACCAATTCGCCGCCCTGCCCGATTACCGCGAGCTGCGCGAGCCGCTGCGTGCGTTCTGCGCGCGCCTGGCGCTGAAGGGCAGCGTGCTGCTGGCCCGGGAGGGCATCAACGGCACGATTGCAGGCCCGCCCGCTGCGATCGACGCATTCGCCCACGAGCTCATGCACGGCGACATGTTTGGCGGCAGGCTCGACAATCTCGAATTGAAATTCTCGACCGCCGGGTCCATGCCGTTCGGCCGGCTCAAGGTGCGGCTGAAGAAGGAGATCGTCACGCTTGGCGACGCGGCTGCCGATCCGACGGACCGGGTCGGCACCTATGTCGATGCGGCCGAATGGAATGCGTTGATCGCGGCGCCCGATACGCTGCTACTCGACACCCGCAACGCCTTCGAAGTGGCGATGGGCACGTTCGAGGGCGCGGTCGATCCCGGCATCAAGAGCTTTGGCCAGTTCAAGGACTTTGCGGCAGAACAGCTCGACCCCGCCAAGCACCGCAGGATCGCGATGTTCTGCACCGGCGGCATCCGCTGCGAAAAGGCGAGCGCGCATCTGCTCGCGCGCGGCTTTGCAGAGGTCTATCACCTCAAGGGCGGCATCCTCAGATATCTGGAACAGGTGCCGGAGGCGCAAAGCCGCTGGCGCGGCGAATGCTTCGTGTTCGACGAGCGCGTCGCGCTCGGCCATGGTCTGCGCGAACGGGAAAAGGGGCACGGCCGTGACGAATGAGATCAGGACGCTCAGCGAGCGCATCGACACGCTGGAGGCGCGGCTGGCCTATCAGGACGACACCATCGAAACCCTGAATCAGACCATCACGGCGCAATGGAAGCAGATCGACGCGCTGACGCGGCAGGTCGCGCAGTTCGCCGAACGTCTCCAGGAGGCCGAAGCGAATGCGCCGGGACCCGCCAACGAGCGCCCGCCGCATTATTGAGGCCGGGAATTACAGGCCCGACGCCTTCGGCAGCAGGCTGGTCACCTCGCCCGACATCATCAGGCGGTCGCGCCCGGCCTCCTTCGCGGCGTAGAGCGCCTGATCCGCAGCCTCGATCAGCGACGTCACGCCTGCGGTGCGCTCCAGCGCCGGCCGGCAAGTCGCACCGCCAAGCGAAGCCGTAACGCAGCCCGACGCGTGATTTGAGGTATGGACGAGCCCGGCCTCGCGGATCGCCCGGCGGATCCGCCCGCCAATTCGCGCGCAACCCGCGGCATCGGTGTTCGGCAGCAACATGGCGAATTCCTCGCCGCCATAGCGCGCCGCCAGATCGCCTGCACGCTGCATCTCGGCCGCGATGACCTTGGCGATCACGCGCAGGCAGGCGTCGCCGGCGGGATGGCCGTATTCGTCGTTGTAGGCCTTGAAATGATCGACGTCGATCATCAGCAGGCTGAGGCTCGAACGGTCGCGATAGGCGCGCGCCCATTCCTCCTTCAGACGCTCGTCCAGGCGGCGGCGATTGGCGAGTCCGGTGAGGCTGTCCTCGATCGCGAGCATCTCGAGCCTGGTCTCCAGCTTCTTCTGCTCGGTGATGTCGCGCGAGATCGCCACCACGCCGTCGACGTTGCCGTTGTCCTTGCGCGTCACCCGCATGGTCGATTCGAGCCAGACTTCGCCATTCTGCCGGTGCGTGTTTCGGTAGGTGACGCGCGCCTCCTCCGTCTCGCCACGCTTCATGGCATCGACGATCGCCTGGACTTGCGGCCGGTCGTCCGGGTTGATGCCTGCGAGCGCCGGCGTCCCGATCAGCTGGTTGGCGCGCCAGCCAACGACGCGGACCGACGAGGGCGAGACATAGCGCAGCCGCTCGTCGAGCCCGATGCGGGTCACCATGTCGCTGGAGCCCTCGGCGAGCAGGCGGAAATGAGCTTCCTTCTCGACCAGCGCGGCGGCCATGCGCTGGCCGCGTTGCAACTGACGCACCAGCACGGCCCCGATCACTGCGATCAGAATGACCAGCGCGAGCACGTAGAGCATGCGGGATATCGCCGCCGCGCGCCAGGGCGCCAGCAGCTCCGCCTTGTCGACGGTGGCGAGCAGGACAAGAGGGTAACGGCTGCTGCGCTTGAAGAAGCTGACGCGCTCGGCACCATCCAGCGGCGACTTGAAATGATAGGCTCCGCCGGGCTGTTGCAGGCTTGCGTCGCGGAACAGCGGCTTGTCGGCGACGCTGCGTCCGACGAATTTCTCGTTGCTCGGGTAGCGCGCGACGATCAGGCCGTCGCCATGTGTCAGCGCCACGGAGCTGTTGCGGCCGATCTCGAACTGCTCGTAGAAATGCGAGAGGTAGCTGGAGCTGATGGTCGCGAGCACCACGCCGCCGAAGCTGCCGTCCGGCTTGTTGAAGCGGCGGGACAGGGTCACGACCCATTCGCCATCCAGTTGGCTTTTCACGGGGTGGCCGACATGGGCCTCACGCTTCGGCGAGAGCTGATGATGACGGAAGAAAGCGTCATCGCTGAGCGTCGAAGCAATCGTTCCGGGCAAGGTCAGCCAGTTACCCTGATCGTCGATGATGGCGAGGCTGTGGACGCGCTCCATCGCCTTCTTGCGCACCTCCAGGAGCTTGCGCAGCTTGGCGATCGTGGCCGGCTCGGTGCCGTCCATCTCGAGCCGGCTGACGACGCCGACAACACCGGAATCCAACAGGTCGAGGCTGTCCTCGGCGTGCTGCGTCAGCGAGCGGGCGACGTTCGCCATCTCGGTCTCGGCGCCTCTGAGCACCGCGTCGCGCGCAGCCCATTCGCGCCAGCCGCTGACGCCCAGGATGGTCGCGCAGGTCAGCACGACGAACGCCGCCGCCCGTAACGGCAGGCGGCTCCATCCGGTTCTCTGGGAGGCGAAGTTCATGCGACAGAATTCTCCGATGGTCGGAAATTCTGCCGCTTCTGTTATGGAACTCTGAAATTGCCGCCGAGATTCGGCGCGATATCACCGTTTCCCGTAGTCCTACGGACGCAAGCGTCCGCGGATCGCTAACAAGACATTATCGAACCTATCGGAAACGGCGCGTCAAACCTTGTTGAAGCAAGCCTTGGTTGAAGCAAGCCTTGGTCGAAGATCGCCGCTAGCTGAAGATGGCCTTAACCTTGTCCCACAGCGACGGGCTGTCCGCCTCCGCGTCGGCCTTCGATGGCGTCGGCTGGGCGGCGCTTACGGGATCGGACGCGGGAAAGCTGTCCACCAGTCCGGCATCGAGCTTGGTGTGAATCTCACGGTCGGCGGCTTGCGCCTCGTGCGGATCGACGGCGTGCTTGTCATGCGGCGCGGGATTGAACGTCTCAGCCATGATCTCCTCCATTGGTTGGTCAACGCGGCCCAATTGCGCTTGTTCCCCTGTTCCGCTGAAGGCCACGGCGGTGTATCAGGAGCCGTAACCTTGCTCAGGACCATTCGTGCCCCAGTCTGCGACAACGCCCTTCATCGACGTGCTCTCCGGCCAACGGCAGGCCACCCCTCCCGCGTGGATGATGCGGCAGGCAGGCCGCTACCTGCCGGAATATCGCGAGGTGCGGGCGAAGGCCGGCGGATTCCTCGATCTCTGCTTCAATCCGGAGCTTGCCGCCGAAGTCACGCTGCAGCCGATCCGAAGGTTCGGCTTCGACGCCGCGATCATCTTCTCCGACATCCTGGTGATCCCCTATGCGCTCGGCCGCTCGGTGCGCTTCGAGGTCGGCGAAGGGCCGCGGCTGGAACCGCTGGATGATCCGGCCAAGGTCGCGACGCTGGCGCCCCGCGCCGACTTCACGAAACTCGCGCCGGTGTTCGAGGCGTTGCGGATCGTGCGCGGCGCACTTGATCCCAAGACCGCGTTGATCGGCTTCTGCGGCGCGCCGTGGACGGTCGCGACCTACATGGTCGCTGGCCACGGCACCCCCGATCAGGCACCGGCGCGGATGATGGCCTACCGGCATCCGGAGGCGTTTGCGACAATCATCGACGTGCTGGTCGAGAATTCGATCGAGTATCTGCTGGCGCAGCTCGCCGCCGGCGCCGACGCCTTGCAGATCTTCGACACCTGGGCGGGCGTATTGCCGCCGGCCGAGTTCGCGCGCTGGTCGGTCGAGYCGACGCGGCGCATCGTCGAAGGCGTGCGCGCCAAGGTGCCGGACGCCAGGATCATCGGATTTCCGCGCGGCGCCGGCGCGCAATTGCCGGGTTACGTCGAGGCGACCGGCGTCAACGCCGTCAGCATCGACTGGACCGCGGAGCCCGCCTTCATCCGCGAGCGCGTGCAAACACGCGTCGCGGTGCAGGGCAATCTCGATCCGCTGGTGCTCATTACCGGTGGCGCAGCGCTCGACCGCGCGGTCGACAACGTGCTGGCCAACTTCGCGGCAGGACGGCTGATCTTCAATCTCGGCCACGGCATCCAGCCGGAAACGCCGATCGCCCATGTCGAGCAGATGCTGAAGCGCGTGCGGGGGTGATTTATTTCGCCCCTGGGGAGCGGAAAAACAAAAAACGCGCAAACAACCCCATGCACAGTACAAATCATTGAAGAATTTCGTCCGACATGACTTGAGTCCCCGCAGCGGAGACGTTTGACACGTCGGGCAAAACAGGCGCAAAACTACATGATCGCACCGATGATCGCTTTGCGGCAGGCTAGCGCGGCCGGCTGCGCTCGATGATCTCGGCAGCGCCCTTCGTCAGCAGATCGAGACCCACCGCACGACCGAGCTCACGCGGGCGGTTGGCGGCGCCGGTGCGCGAGGCCTCGATGATGGTGTTGCCGGAGAGGTCGAGCACGGATGCGGTCAGCGACATCTGATCGCCAGCGATGGTCGAGAAGCCCGCCACCGGCGAATTGCAGTGGCCGTTCAGCACCCAAAGCACCTCGCGTTCGGCATCGGCAGAGGCGTGGGCAGCGGGATCGTCGATCGCGGAGAGGATCTGCCGGGTCTGCCAGTCCTGCGCCGCGCATTCGACGGCGACGATGCCCTGCCCTGCCGCCGGCAGCATCTCCGCCGCGGAGAATTCATAGGCGATGCGGCTCGAAAGGCCGACGCGGTCGAGGCCCGAGCGCGCCATGATCAATGCATCGGCCGGTCCGACGGCGCCGCCGTCGGGCAGGCGCTGCTTCTCGCCATTGTCGAGCTTTCGCACGCGCGTGTCGGCCGCGCCGCGGAAGTGGATCACCTCTATCTCGGGAAATAGTCGCCGCGCATAGGCCGCGCGGCGCACGGCGTTGGTGCCAACTTTAAAACCCTTGCCGCGCGACTGGCGCAGCGCCTCCAGGGTCACGCCGTCGCGCAGCACCAGCGCGTCGCTGGCCGGATCGCGCGACAGCGTCGCGCCGATGACGAGGCCGGGCGTGTCCTCGTTGCCCGGCATGTCCTTCAGCGAATGCATCGCCGCCTGTAGCTCACCCGACAGCACGGCGGCGCGGATCTGCGCCACGAAGGCGCCGCCCTTGCCGCCGTGGGGCAACAGCTTGCTGGTCTGGTCGAGATCGCCCGTGGTGTCGAACTTGACGATCTCGACCTCGATATCGGGCACGGCGGCGGTCAGGCGGCGCGCGATCTCTTCCGTCTGTGCCAGCGCCATCGCGCTCTTGCGTGTGCCGATCCGAAGTCGTGTAGCCAAGCTCTTGTCCTTTCGAAGCACGGATTTACCGCGCATCCTCCAATATCATGTCGGAGGCCTTTTCGGCGATCATGATGATCGGCGCATTGGTATTCCCCGACACGAGGTCCGGCATGACCGAGCCGTCAACGACGCGAAGGCCCTCGAGCCCCCTCACCTTCAGCCGTTGGTCCACCACCGCGAGCGCGTCATTGCCCATACGACAGGTCGAGGTCGGATGGTAGATGGTGCTGCCGCGCTCGCGGCAGTAATCCAGCAGCTCAGCATCCGTCGATACCTTCGCACCGGGATCGACCTCGTTGACCACGAACGGCTTCAGCGCCGGCGCGTTCAGGATCTTGCGCAGGATCTTCAAGGCTTCGACGTTGGTGGTGCGATCGGTCTCGGTCGACATATAGTTGATGCGGATCTCCGGCGGGACCGTCGGGTCCGCGCTTTTGATGCGCAAGGTGCCGCGGCTTTCGGGACGGAGCTGGCAGATCGACGCGGTGAAGCCGGAAAAATCGTGCAGCTTCTCGCCCATCTTGTCGGTCGAGAACGGCAGGAAGTGGACCTGGATGTCCGGCGATGCCAGCCGCGGGCTGGTCTTGAAGAAGGCGCCCGCGGTGCCGGCCGCGATCGTCAGCCAGCCTTTCCGGAACAGCGCATAGCGCGCGCCGGCGAGCGTACGGCGGATCGGATTGTTGACGGTGTCGTTGAGCGTGATCTTCTGCGAGCAG
This sequence comes from Bradyrhizobium sp. P5_C12, assembly GCF_054049735.1. Taxonomy (NCBI): domain Bacteria; kingdom Pseudomonadati; phylum Pseudomonadota; class Alphaproteobacteria; order Hyphomicrobiales; family Nitrobacteraceae; genus Bradyrhizobium; species Bradyrhizobium sp. P5_C12. The sequence continues at coordinate 5,294 of NZ_JBFULU010000016.1, read as the reverse complement.
CGCATGACGATGCGGACCTGCATGTGGTCCTGAAGATCGTGGCCGACGCCTTTCGCGTCCAGCACCACATCGATGCCGTGCTTGCGCAGCAGATCGGCGGGACCGACACCGGAGAGCTGCAAGAGCTGTGGCGAGTTGTAGGCGCCGCTCGACAGCACGATCTCCTTGCGCGCACGAGCGCGGCGCACGGTTGCGCCCTGCCGGTACTCGACGCCGACGGCGCGGCGTCCCTCGAACAGCACGCGCTGGCCGAGCGCCTCGGTCTCGACCTTGAGATTGCCCCGCGCCTTCGCGGGGCCGAGATAGGCCACCGACGTCGAGGCGCGACGGCCGTTGCGTGTCGTGGTCTGGAACAGGCCGACGCCTTCCTGCGTGGCGCCGTTGAAATCCGGATTGTAGGGCAGACCGGTTTCGACCGCGGCATCCATGAAAGCCTTCGACAGCGGATCGGTCACGATCATGTTGGAGACCGGCAGCGGGCCGCCGGTGCCGTGATATTGATCGGCGCCGCGCGACTGGTTCTCGGCCTTCTTGAAATAGGGCAGCACGTCGTCGTAGCCCCAGCCGGTGTTGCCGAGCTGGCGCCAGCGGTCATAGTCCTCGTGCTGGCCGCGGACATAGAGCAGGCCGTTGATCGAGCTCGATCCGCCCAGCGTCTTGCCGCGCGGCTGGAACACCTGACGCCCCTTCAACTCGGGCTCCGGCTCGGTCTGGTACATCCAGTTGACGGTCTTCTCCTTGAACAGTTTGCCGTAACCGAGCGGCACGTGGATCCAGATGTTGGAATCCTTTGGTCCCGCCTCGAGCAGCAGCACCGTGTGCTTGCCGTTCGCCGACAGCCTATTGGCGAGCACGCAGCCGGCGGAGCCGGCGCCGACGATGATGTAGTCGAATTCGGGATCGGACGGCGCGAGGGAGGAATTTGCGGTCATCTGTTGCCAGGGCCTGTGCTCATAAGCGTGACATATCTGCTTCCAAGGGTGAAGCAGACTTGGGCCGATCATTCCAGCCATTTCGCCTTTTTGCCCCACACGCGACATTGGCTAGTTGTTCGTAAAGTCCGCCTCTCAGCCCCCTGAATGGTGGATTCGTCCTGGCCGCGCCAGCCTGATCAGGAAGGCCTAAGAAAAAACGGCTCTCAAGTTGAGTGCCGTTCTCTCGATCCCGCATAGTTCAACACCAATGCCACCGGCCCTCACGACGTGAATGTTGACGTGATACTCTCGAATATCATCTGTGTTGGAGCCCATCGCGAAAGGCAATCGCTTCAAGTTCGACCCGGACGGCGTCCATGACGGGAACTACGGGTCTTGCCTGGAATTCGAACGCAGGCAACATCGAGCAGAACTTGTGAACCGCCAACGGATCTTCGCAGTCCAACAGCATATATCCACCCCAGTCGCCTACTCGTATAACGAACAACTCGATCTTGAAATTGTCAGGCGCCTTCCATTGAGTGAAAACCTCCAGTATCCGCTTCTGGGCGTTCTCGTACTCCATAGGCGATCCCTGCGGACGCTCGAACCAGCTGATCATGTACTTCATCGGCATCCTCCATTATGTTCGCTGAAATCCGAAGAATGACTTTTTGTTGTTCTTGAATAACAGCGTTGCGCGATTGGGCTTCGTTGACAAGTCAGCTCTTGGCACTTGGGACATCGAGCAAGTCGGGCCGGGCAAATGCGAGTTAAGAGTACGCGCCCGCGTGCGGATAGGTAAGGGCAACTGCCGATACACGCGACGCTTTGCTAACATTGATCAGGACGAACTCAATCTCAGATGTCGGCCCATGGCCCGTTCGAGACATTCCGGTTCGATCTGACGATGTCCGCTTATCCGGTCAGACCCGAAGTCATCACCTCGGAGTCAAACCGACGCGATTGACCAAGGCGCCACCGGCAACAGCCGCTCGATACTCGCGATTGCTCCGTCTTGCCTGCGCCTCTGACTGTCGCGCCGCTCAAAAGAGACCAGTGGCGTCAGTGCAATTGCAGCGGAAGTTACTCGCCATCATCTTCGAGCACGCCGTTGCGAGCGATGGAGCCGGCCGCAATTTGAAGCGAAGAACCAATCGCCCAACAGCATGCGATCAGAATGATCGAACCTTCAGACAGGACCTGATCAACGACAATCATGCTGACAGACAGAAATGCCGCAATCGCGGCAACGAATGTGCCTGCTGCACTGAATATCTCAGCCGCATCGGTGCCGCGGTTTCGCTCTTCCGGCAGCCTCGAAGCCGATCCGTCAGCAGGACGCCCAGGCAAATCGATGCCGATATAGAAGCTGAAGGCCCCGTAGAGCATCATCAACAAGATGAACCAGCCGTTTCCAAACATTTGGTTTTCCAGGCGCATCAATGCTGCGGCCACATACAGGCCGCACGAGCCCCCAACCGCAGCAAGTCCGATCCTTTCAAGGAGATGTGCCGATTTGATGAGAGTGGCAGGAGCGACCCATATGGTAGCCGCGACATAAGTGGATTTTGCCATGGCTAGCGCGCTGAGAACTGCATTGCTCGTCTTCATGTGGTTTCCTCTCCAACAGGTAACCTGCCGCGCGCGACGCCGTCAGCAGGCTGTGCGCTTGGCTGCATTTCATGACGTGTTTGGAGCAGCAATTTTGGAAAGAGTTTGCCTACCAAAGGCACTGTGCTGCCCATTTAAATTGAGGCGATGACTTCGGTGCATCGCCGTTTTGGGCAGCTGTCAGGCAAGCGATCCGCGTGCCCGCTGAAAGAGTCCTACTCCGCTTCAGGTCCAACGCCTAATGAATAGTGACTGCTCATCGAGGCGGTGTGAAAGTTCTGCCGGTGTTGTAGTGCCACTCTATCGACAAAACTTTCTTCAAGGCATCGCGGCGCGAGTTCGTTCGCTGTGCACCCAGCGGCAGATCTGCAAGCTCGCTGCAATCCCCACGAGCGACATTGCCGCGCCTTTGGCCTGCGGAATGGTTAGGGCGGCTAGGCGACTGAATCGCTCATTGACGCAATCGAGTCCCCGGCGTTGAATGCTCTTCTGGAGTGAGGCCGGACAAGTTGCGGCGTCCGTCGCCTCGCGAGAAGGTCGCCGCCTCCGATCTTCGCCTTTGGAAAGAACAATTTGGCTTCACCGACACGCACGGAGGTCGAGAGCCATGAGACTTTTCAATGCGCCGCTTGATAATGGTCAAGCAATCACTTTTGGGCCGTTTGCCGAACGCTTCGGTAGACCCAATCCTGGCACCTTCGCGGTTATGGCCGTCGCCCAAACCAGTCACCGACTACGATGGATTTAGTGTCGGCACCGTCGACGACGGTGACACGTCAGGCCAGGCGGCGCGCCCCATCAGGTCACGCGCAGCAAATGCCTCCAAGCCCAGTGTGGAGACAAGTGGCGCGACGGGGCAGAAATCGATCGATCAAGAAGATGAGGTCTTAAAGCGCAAGCTGACCATCTGCCGCGACTGCAAGTAGGAGAAGAGCGGAGAACTTGGGCCTCTTGCCCGCGGAAGGTACGCACGACCTGGACATTCAAAACTAAAATCTCGGCGAGGCGCAAAACCAGGCTTGCGACTGCGATGGCCACGAGCAAGAGGCCATGGCGGGAGGCTGGTGGACTGCGCACAATCATGCAGCGACGCGCAGCGCCTCGACCAGCGACTTGAACGCACGGGCATATTCCGCCCCTGCCCTTGCGATATCGGCGCGTCCGGCGCAGGCGACCGCAGCCTCCGTCACCGCGCCGAGCAGCAGCCGCGCCAGCGGCTCGACCGGTTGCCGCGCGATCAGGCCGGCCTCCATCGCTGCAGAGAGCGCACGCGGCATCTTGCCGCCAAAGTGCTGCGCGTCGATCTCGCGCCAGCGCTCCCAGCCGAGCACGGCCGGGCCGTCGCGCAGGATGATCTGGCCGGTCGGGCCCTTGGCGGTCGCAGCAAAGTAATGCTGGGTGCCGGCGACCATGGCGGCCAGCACGTCCTTCTCGGCGCGGGCCGCGCCGTCGATCTCGGCAACGAGATCGCGCGAGACCTGATCGAACACCGCCTCGAACACCGCCTCCTTGGTCTTGAAGTGATGATAGACCGCGCCCTTGGCGACGCCGGCGCCGTCGGCGATCTCATCCATCGTGGTGTCGGTAAATCCTCGCGTCCCGAACAGGCGGCGCGCCGCCGCCAGGATCGCCTCCGATGTCGCTGCCCGCCGTTCCGCCTGTTTCGCCATGGGTCTGCTCTAATCGAAATGGACGAGCGCTGCCAGTTGACTTTTCGACCAGCGGTCGGTATTTACCGACTATCAGTCGGTTTTAATCGTGAGGTGCGCCATGCCGAGCCGTGACATCGTCGAAGCCTTTGCGAAGCGGCTGGAGGACGGGGATTTCGTCGGCGCGATAGAACAATTCTATACGCCCGATGCGGCGACCTATGAGAACAACGCGGCGCCGACGACCGGCCGCGACAAGCTCGTCGCCAAGGAGCGCGGCGTGCTGGCCGCGTCGAAGGAGGTCAAGGCGGTGCGGATCGGGCCGAGCCTGATCGAAGGCGACAACGTCGCCACGCGCTGGAAATTCAGCTTCACCAATGCCGAAGGCGTCACGCGGACGCTGGAAGAGATTGCCTGGCAGACCTGGCGAGGCGATCAGCTGATCGAAGAGCGGTTCTACTACGATCCGAAGCAATTGGGGCGGTGATGGGCCAGCGTTAGGCGGGCGTCGCGTTACCCATCCGACCGCTGTCATCGCCTGCCTTGTGCGCACTTGCGCACTGGGGCGGGCGATCCAGTATTCCAGAGACGGTCGTGATGAAACGAGAAGCCGCTGCGTACTGGATGCCCCGCCTTCGCGGGGGCATAACAGCGGAGATGGTCGCAAACATTGTTCCTTCCGTTACAACGGTAACGCGGGACGCCGCATTTGTATCGATTTGTTATCGATACGCGGGCTTTGCCACCTAGAAGTGATCGTGGCGCTGGGCAGCAACGGGGATAATTCATAGTTCGTCAAAGGTTTGCGGAGAATTCTTCGGATCGAGCCGGACGAACGGCCCATGCTGCAGGCTCCCGAATGCGGACCCAACTGACCTCCTATCTCGCACGGCTGTTCGCCGGCGATCTGTCGGCCTTTGGCGGGCCCGCAACCGACGAGGCCGTCGCCGGCCATATCCGCGCCGAACAGATGTCGCTCGTGCTCGGCTATTCGGTCGGCATCATGCTCGCCAATGCCTGCAACGCCGCCGTGCTCGCCATCGCGCTGTGGCGCTCGCCGGACTGGACGCTGGCCTTGATCTGGGCCGTCATCGTGGCGGGCGCTGCGATCGCATTC
>NZ_JBFULU010000015.1:0-149396 GCF_054049735.1 Bradyrhizobium sp. P5_C12 | reverse complement strand
CTCTTCGCTGAATGCCGCCCATGCCGTTCGAACGAACGAACATGTAAGTCGATCCCCTTCTCCAGGCCGCCACCCTTTTCTTCGCCATTTCGATACTCAGATAAAACGACGCGAACGAAATGCCGATCACCGAAATTACGGTTATCACGCCTATCAGATTACGAAGCATCTGAAGATTCCTTCCCCGGAAGCGCGCAGCACGGCACCGTCGGTATCGTGTCACTGTAGCAACCCGATCGTGACCTGCAATTGTCAGCTTTGGGTCAAAATGCGAAGAACTCAACCTGAGCAGATCCTGTCCGCCATGCCTCAATAAGCGGACCTCGTGGAGCGACGCCGCCACTTCGCCGAAGGGCCAGAAGCGGACGACGAGACCTAGCGTCTTGGCATCCCCCAGGCCAACGATAAGCTCGAACTTCTCCGGTGACTGCGTCCATCTGGGCTTGCCTTACGAACCCACTGACTACACGCTACCCAAATGAGCAGATTCCACGCCCGAGGTAAGGTCATGATCGGCGCCACGGCACTCCGTGCGCTTGTGCTGACTGCAGCCTTTTTAGCGGCGTTGTCGCCGGCCACCTGCCTTGGCGAAAACAGCAACCGCTTGCCGGCCAAGGCTACAAAGGAGCTACCACCGGCGTTGCTCTCGCTGCTCCGACAAAAGAAGATGCCAAAATACTCGCCTATCCTTGTGCGCGTCTTCAAGCAAGAGGCGGAGCTCGAAGTCTGGAAACAGGACACCACCGGCCTCTTCAAAATCCTCAAGGTGTACCCGATCTGTCGGTGGTCGGGAGATCTCGGGCCGAAACTGAAGGAGGGTGACCGTCAGGCTCCAGAGGGGTTCTATACGATTACTCCCGAGCTGATGAATCCCAACTCCGATTACCATCTCGCGATCAACGTCGGCTTTCCCAACAGCTTCGACAAGGCAAACAATCGCGACGGCAGCTTACTCATGATCCATGGCGACTGCTCATCGAGCGGTTGCTATGCCATGACCGACGAACAGATAAGCGAGATCTATTCGCTAGCGCGGGACTCCCTTGGCGGCCGACCGTCCTTTCAGGTCCAGGCTTATCCATTCCGCCTGACGCCGGCAAACCTGGCGCAGCATCGAAATTCTCCGAACCTCTCCTTCTGGAAAATGCTCAAAGTCGGCAACGATCACTTCGAGACGACGCATCTCGAACCTAAGGTGGACGTGTGCAATCGACGCTATGTGTTCGATGCGCAAGCTCCACTAAATTCGCCGTATCCTCTCGTGTTCAGTCCCACCGATAAATGCCCCGCGTTTGTCGTGGATTCCAAAATTGCGCGGCGGGCGCTTGAGAAGCAACGTACCGACGAACTCGAATTCGCGCGATTGCTCAATGACAACGTGCCGGCAGCCCCGATCTATAGCGGACTGGACGGCGGAATGAACGAGACTTTTCTAGCAAAGTATCTGGTCAGAGTGACGCTTGCGAAAGTGATGCCGTATGCATCTTATCTGCCGCAACTGCCGCCAATCCCCTGGGTCACCAACGATGGTTCGTTGACGAGTAGATGGTTTGGCACCTCGTTCGCGAAACCGATTGCATGTGATCTGGCTCGTTCCAGCTTCCTGTCGACCGTCGTGGAAGGAGACGACGGGTGCTAGAGCGCCCGGTCTACTTCAGGCTTACATCCAGAGTCAGCTGCCGGGTCACTGCCAGACCTCGCCAATGCTTTCTCAAGGTCTGAATACGCCCGGAAGCGGAGTGCGATGAAGCGCTGCGCGAGTCGGCTCGGGCTAGGTGTGGACCCAAGCGCCTCAGCTAGGAGCGAGTTATTCGATCAACTCGTCGGCGCGGGTGAGCAATTTCGGTGGGACGCCTTCGCGCAAATTAAGATTACGAAGTGATTGCACTCGCGCGTTAACTGCTTCCATCCCGCTGCCACTGCGAGGCTAAGGCGGCCACTCGGCGAATGCTCGGGTGCAGGTCTGCTATGGGTCAAAATGCGAAGAACTCAACCTGAGCAAATCTGGTCCGCCATGCCTCGCTGAGCGGACCTCAATAAGGTGCGCCACTACTTCGCTGATGGGCCAATAGGCGACATGCTTGCAAAAGCACGGATCCGGGCTAATGCGCAATGGTCGTTCGTTTGTGCCCGCAAGAGGCCGTCGGCGGTGAACCTTTCGCCGGCGGCCCGCGACAAACAAGCCGCCATCGTCGCGACGGCGGTGCGTGCCGCGCCGATCGCGCGACGCCAATTGAGGTTTCTCATGCCGATCGTCCGAATCCTCCTGGTCCTTCTCGCGCTCGCTTCGCCGCTGTCGATGGCGGGAGGCGCTGTTGCGGGGCCGTTTGAGGATGCGCAGGCGGCGCATAGCAGACGCGACTACGCAACCGCGCTACGGCTCTGGCGTCCGCTGGCCGACCAAGGCAATGCTGAGGCGCAGTACGCACTCGGGTTCATGTACGACGGCGGCCAAGGTGTGCCGAAAAATTACGCTAGGGCTGCAAAGTGGTGGCGCCTCGCAGCCGATCAAGGCCATACCTTCGCCCAGTACAACCTGGGGACCTTGTACGACAACGGCAATGGGGTGCCTCAGAACAAAGCTGAAGCATTGAAGTGGTATCACCTTGCCGCCGAGCGCGGTAACGATGGTGCGCAGTTCAACGTCGGGGTCCTGCATTTCGCGGGCGTGGCCGTGTCCGAGAACCGGATCGAGGCTGCGAAGTGGTTTCGCCGCGCTGCAGACCAAGGTCATATTGGAGCGCAGGTATATCTTGGCCTCTGTTACGCTACGGGACTAGGCGTGCCGCAAGACAGTATTCAAGCATACATGTGGCTCAGTTTGGCGGCTGCGCGAAGTGACCAAGATGCGATCAGCAATCGAAATCGCATCGCGCAGCAGATGACTCCGGCACAGATCGCCGAAGCGCAGAAGCTGGCGGTTGAGTGGAAGTCGAAACCGGAACGGTAGTATTCCCGTGCGTCGCGGAAGCAATGTCTGCTGTGGGTCAAAACGCGAAGAACCCGGCCTGAGCAAAACTAGTCCGCTTCCACCCACGTAGCGGACCTCAATAAGACGGTTCGCCACTTCGCTGATGGGCCAGCAGTGTTGCATAGGACACCAGAGGGCGATGCCCCAGGGTCGGCGCCGGGCTGATCTGTGCTAGGCTTCTTCAGCACATGGTTGGTTTTGGCGGAGGCGATTGTGAGGCGACGTGAGTTCATCGCGCTCCTCGGCGGCGCGGCGGCAATCCGATCACTCGGCGCGCATCCGGAGCGTCCGCCAGAGCGCATCCTCTATTTCACATACTCCGCCGGCTACCGGCATGATGTCATACCGCTTTCTAAGGTAATCCTGACCCAGCTCGGAAGCAATTCGGGTGTCTTTGAAGTCACTGCAACGGAAGACACGTCTGAATTTTCTACCGAAAACCTCGAGCGCTACGCAGCGGTGATGTTCTACACAACCGGAGAACTTCCGATGAGCGACGCGCAAAAGAGAGCTCTTCTCAACTTTGTGCGCTCGGGCCGCGGGTTCCTTGGCGTTCATTCGGCGACGGACACATTCTACGCTTGGCCGGACTATCTCGATCTGGTGGGCGGCTACTTTAATGGTCATCCTTGGCATCAGGCCGTGAAGATTGAGGTGGTTGATCCTGGCGATCCCCTGGTGGCTTTTCTCGGGAATTCGTTGGAAGTCGAGGACGAGATCTACCAAATCAGCGACTTCGACTATCGTGGTTCACGCGTGCTCCTGCGCCTCGACCCAAGCTCGGTGGACCTTGGCAAGACCGGCGTGCATCAACGATTCTATGGCTGGCCTCTCACCTGGACCCGATTCTATGGCGAGGGACGAGTATTTTATTCGGCGCTAGGCCACGAGCCGTCAGTTTGGCAGGACGCCCGCTACCAGCGAATCCTCACGAACGCTATCCTCTGGTCCATGCGAAGGTCGCCCTAGTAGACGCCGCGGCACTTCGCATTTGCGCCACCGCCGGATTCGTTTGGCTGGTGTCCGTGCCAGAGGTTCGGACCGTCTTGGCCTGCGACTTCCGCTCCGGGTCAAAGGCGACGATCCCGACGGGCGGACTGCGCATCCGCTTTGCGCTCGCAAGCAGACATCGCGGACTAAGCGTAGCTCTCAGTTCAGGCCGCGTGGTCCTGCGAGCAAGCCCAGCACGATCGAAAACAGCTCGTTCTGCGAAGAGATGCCGAGCCGCTCATAGGCGCGTTTGCGGTAGGTCAGGGTCGAATGCAGGCTGATGCCGAGCGCTTGCGAGATCGCCTCGGAGCTGAAGCCCAGGAGAATGCGGCGGCAGACCTCCTGCTCGCGCGGCGTGAGGTCGGCGAGCGGCGCGCGCCCCGCGAACAGCGCGGCGAGAGTCTGCTCGGTCGTCGCACCTTGCTGGAAATGGCGCGCGACGCTGGCGCCGATCGCCGGTGCAATGGCGCGAAGCCGCGCACGTTGGGCGTTGCTGAAGCGGCCCTGGGCGGCGATGCGGTAGAAATTGACGTAGAAGCAGGTGTCGTCGACCCAGATCGCGGTGGCGCATTTGTCGACGATGCCGGACTCGTCGAAGAATATTTTTCGATAGCGCGCGCCGTACATGCGCGGCGCGAAGGCCGGCAGCATGATCGGCGCAGTGCCCTGCCCCTCGAACATTGCATCACGGTTGGGATCGGATTCGTGGAACTGCCCGGCATAGGCGGCGCCGAGATCCGCGCCGATCGGGATGTTGCCGACATCGAGCAGGCAGCGCGCCAAACCGTTCCGCGCCAGCGCGAACACCATGCAATGGCCGACTCCGGCCTGGCTGCGCATTGTGTCGATCAGAACCTTTGGGAAATCGGGGCGGCCGATGGCGAGTACCGCGGGCGTGACATCGCTAGCCGCCGGATTTGCGGGCACCGGGCGAGACCGCATCGTATTCCTCCAAAAGGTCTTTTGGCGGAGGATATCAGCAACGGCAGCGCGCCGGAAGGCGCCACGATCTCCCTGCGGCGCGGGTCCCGGCTCTGCGCAGCAGCGTTACACGCTGCAGCGCGTCCGGGACACGAGAGCGATTGTCCCGGTGAGGTCTCGTGCGCCGGACGCAGCGCAGCGGCCTCTTCGGTGCGCTGCCGAGCCGGGGCCTATGGCCGAGGACATCGAACCGTCTAGTCACCCGCCAGTCACTTCCGGTCCGCCCGATAGGCCGACGATCTTGGAGCTCGCCCATGGGCAATCGCGTGGGGTTGATCCTTGGGGCGGCCCGATCGCGTACCGCCCCATTTTCATGTGTGCTACTTAGTTGGGTAGCAAAATGGTAGCGGGAAGAGCAGATCATGACTGACGATCAGGTCAATCTCGTCGTTCAGCACCTTTGCGAGCAATTGCACTTGGCGCTCCGATTGAAGGGCAGCGAGGCACATCCGCCAAACGCCAAGGATATCGGATTCGACCCGGCCTCTGTAAGAACTGTATTGCTGACCGGCTTGCGTTCGGCGGGGGTCACGACCCACCACGAGGCGGCCGGGGCGAGCGAAGAGCCGCCGTGGTCCTAAACGCAAAACGCGGGACAGAAGCCCCGCGCCAATGTCTCAGCTCGGTCATTCGCGTCGATCCCGACGGCATCCCCGCACGTCCCCTTTGGCGCCGCCAACGGACGTCAACCCATGACCGCGTAAAGGTGCCAGAAGCCCCGTCAGCGAAGGGATCTTGACGTCTCGGAGTTCGGCCTGCGGAACGCATCATGCGTTGCATGATCACCGATCATGTTGGGGACCCATTCCTCCGCGGCTGCGTCCCAATGATGGGTGTCGTCGAAGTGTTTCCAGGGTGGCCGCCTTGGCTTGCTTTTACCCTTCTGTCGATTTGCATTCAGTGCACGGAGTTGGACGGCGAGCACGCCAACCATCATCACCCATTCGCGAGCGTTGTATCGGGAGTTCCATTTGATTGCTGCGAGCATTGGATGCCTCCTTCAAAGCAAGAAGCTTCCGCCACATTAGCCCGGGCCAAGAACAGGGGATGTAAACTACTTCACAGTCAGCCAACATCTTCGACATAGCCGCGGGCGATCTCAGTGCACGGCGACCGGAACCTACCTTCGCTCGATATTCGGGCGTCGGGCATAGGTCATGTTGCCGCGCGATCAAACCGCGCGCGACGAAACGTAGCATTGTCCTTGTGCGCGAAGGCACGTCCTTTCGACGGAGCGTATTTTATCGCTGGTGGACACCCGCTCGATGGAGGCCAGCGCATGCTTGAGCTCTGGAACCGCTGGTACGACACCCTGGCCTCGGTGGAGGCGCTTGCCACGGTCATCGTCATTGTCCTGGTGGCGACCGGCGCGATTACGCTGGCTGAAAATCGGCGGCCAAAAACGCGTCCGACAAAGGATTGATTTTGGCGAGTGCGCGCCCTACCCCGCCACCACCCTCGCCGGGGCGACGTTGACCGCGAGCTTGCCGTAGCGGTCGGTGAAGGCCTGGGTGTCGATCTCCTCGAGCTTGATCTCGCCGCTCATGACGCTCCTCTTCCAGGCCGCCTGCGCCGGATCGTTCTGGAACTCCGGCATCACCTCGCGGCCGAACAGCTCGAGCGATTCGCAGATGTGCTCGTGGCTGTTCTTGCCCGCTTGATTCAGCAGGATGACCTGGTCGATATGCGAGCTCTGGAAGCGCTTGAGCTTCCTGCGGATGGTGTCGGGCGAACCGATCAGGCCGCCGCGCAGCGCCGCCTCCTGCGCCTCCGGATTGTCGCGCTTCCACTTGTTGTACTCGTCCCACATGTTGACGGTGTAGGGCGCGGGCCGCTGGCGGTTCTGCGATGCGCCGTAGAAGCGCAGCGCGAACTGGAAGAAGGTGGCACCGTCGGCGCGGGCGCGCGCCTCTTCATCCGTCCTGGCGCACATGAAGAACGACACCAGCGCCATGTTCGGATTGATCTCGTAGTCGGCGAGCTTTGCGAGTCGCTTGGTCATCGCATTGTAATAGGCGTGCACCCAGGCATGGGCGGCATCCGCGCTGACGAACTGGAAACCGAGCGCGCCAAAACCGTGTCGCCCGGCGCGCTCGATGGTCGGCAGCTGCGAGCAGGCCATCCACAGCGGCGGATGCGGCTTCTGCATCGGCTTCGGCACGACATTGCGCAAGGGGATGTCGAAATACTTGCCGTGGTGCTCGCTGCCCGCGTCCTTGAACATCGGAAAGATTGYGGCTACGGCCTCCTCGAACACCTCCTTCTTGGTCTCCATGTCGCGGCCGAACGGCTCGAGCTCGGTGATGGAGGCGCTTTCCCCCATGCCGAATTCGCAGCGGCCGTTCGAGAGCAGGTCGAGCACCGCGACGCGCTCGGCGACGCGCGCGGGATGGTTGGTGGTGAGCTGAAGGATGCCATGGCCGAGCCGGATGTTCTTGGTGCGCTGACTCGCGGCGGCGAGGAAGGATTCCGGCGAGGGCGAATGCGAATATTCCTCGAGGAAATGATGCTCGACGACCCAGGCGTGGTCGTAGCCGAGCTGGTCGGCGAGTTCCAGCTGCGAGAGCGCGTTCTGGTAGAGCTTGAGTTCGTCACCAGCCACCCAGGGCCGCGGCAGTTGCAGCTCGTAGAAGATGCCGAACTTCATGACGCCTCTCCCGCTTATTCTTGTTGCGGGCATCTTAATGAGCGGGGCGGCGCTGTCTACGCAGTCGCAATTCCGCCTTGCGGGAGAACACGCCGCACGGCGCGGCGGCCATTCAGGATCGCACCAATGAAGGTGAAGCGCACCAGCCAATGATAGCTTGCCAGCATCGCCGGAATTGCGACGACGAGAATGACGGCAAACTTGATCAGCCCGGGCCAGTCGAGTTGCGACAGCACGACCTGCAGCGCCATCACGATCGGCATGTGGATCAGATAGAGCCAGTAGGACGCATCGGCGAGGTAGCGCCAGGTCGGGCTGAAGCCGGACATGAAGCGAAGCGCGAGACCGATGGCCGCGAAGGTCGATATCCAGATCGCCGGTGCATAGAGGATCGCGGAGACAAGCCTGAGCGTGGCAGCGCTGAAGGGCAGGTTCGGCGCACCCGGCGCGGACAGGATCACACCCGAGAGCACGAAGCTGATCAGGATCAGCACGACCGCAAGCAGGAGATGCGGGAGCCAGCGTCGCTCGAGCAGCCGCAGCAGATCGACCTGCCGATGCAACAGCCAGCCGACCCCGAAGGCGGTGCCGAAGCCGATCCAGGCCTGCGCGTTGGTGATGAGCGATTGATCCGGGGTCCTCACCCCCATCACATTGATCCAGCGCTGGTCGAGACAGAAAGCGATGCCGATCGGGATCGCCAGAAGCAGGGGGGCCAGCGGGCTTCGCACGATCCCAGCGAAGACACGGTCGATGACCGTTCGCAGCGTGGCGGAGGCATCAAGCCAGACAATTGCGCCGCGCAGCAGGAGCATCGCAACGTAGAGCTCCAGCAGCACATAGAGGAACCAGAGATGCGTCAGGGGGAAATTCGGCAGCACCGGCGGCCAATTGCGCATGCCGGGAGTCGGACCGCCATTGGGAAAGCCGGAGGCCCAGATGACCACCAGAGCCATCGGCGTAAACACGATCGGCCAGCCGATCACGAACGGGAGCCCGATCCGCTGCAACCTGTCCCTGACAAAGCCCCAGCTCCCCCGGCGATGGAAACTCATGCGGGCAAAGAAACCGGCCATCAGGAAGAAGGTCGTCATCCGGAAGACGTGGATGGTGAAGGTCAGCAGGCCCAGGAGGAGGCTTGGATGGGTGTCCTGGATGAACCAGAACCGGGGCGTGGCGGGCACGAACGACATTGCCGCGTGCAGGACGATGCCGAGCAGAAGGGCGCCGCCCCTGAGCGCATCAAGGGCGTGCAATCGTTCCGATGCGGGGGCGACGGCGGTCGTATGTGACATGGACGGGGCTCATGCTGGCTGGTGAGGGGTTTCTCGCCGGACAGTCTGCCCAATCGGGGCGCGGCCCTCTCGCCCGATCCAAAAATCGGCTAGCCGATTTCTCGGCGCGGCTGGCTGATCCCGGGATCGCAGTCGGTTTCCGGCGGGGTCAGCGCCTCGCGCCGGAATTCGGTCGGGGTCACGCCGGTTTCGGCCTTGAAGGCGCGATTGAACGGTCCGATCGACTGGAACCCTGCATCCATGGCGATGGTCAGCACCGGGACCTCCCGTTGCGCCGCATCGGACAGCGCCAGCTTGGCATCCTCGATGCGATAGCGATTCAGGAACGCGTTGAAGTTTCGATAGCCCAGCCCTTCGTTGATGGCCTGGCGCAGCCGGTGCTCGGGAACGTCGAGCCGTGCCGCCAGCGCGCCGATCGCAAGACCCTCCTGCCGGTAGGTTCGTTCCACGGTCATCAGATAGTCGAGGCGCCGCAACAGGATTGGATCGACGACGACACGGCTCGTGGGAGCACGATCGGCCCCGCGCACATCGCCGGATGCGATGGCCGACGTGGCGTCGTTGACGGCGGCGGCCGGCTGGGTGGCGAAAGCACCCAATCCGGCGAGCATCGCCACCACGAACAGGCCGAGCGCGGTCGGGAGACTGCCGGGCGCGCCGGGAACCGCGACGGGAATTGCGGCGAAGCCGGCGACGGCGACGGCCGCGATGAGCACGACGTTGATCGCAAGCATCGCCAGCCGCAGTCGGCGGCGCCGTGCGACCAAATCGGCCCGCCAGGTCTTGACCGTCTGAACCGCGGCAGCGAGGGCCAGCACCAGGGTAGCCAGCGCCAGGACTCGCCCGCCTGCGCCAGCCAAAGCGGGCCAGTGCGCCCAGCTCAGCGTGATCGCGAACCCATAGGCCACGATGCTTAGCCACAGGGCGCCGTGCCACCGCTTCAGCACGAAATCGTCGTCTAACGCCGCGCGCGCCCACAACCAGAATACGGCGGGCTGGGCGGATAGGATCGGCAACGTCCACCACCAAGTCATTTTGGGGAAGTTGGGCGCGGTCACAATCGCATAGAATATGCCGCCTGCGCACATCGCGATGCCCAGCAAAACCTGTTGGCCGGTCGCACGACGCAGCAATGCGATGAGAATGATCAGCAGGAACACACCGCTCGTCGCACCGCGCAGCCCAAGATCGATGGCCGTGAGCCCCATCCCGTTCACACCCTGGGAACCCCATTCGAGAGCTCAACTCTCGCATCGCCTTCGCGCATGCACAACCCAAACTTGCGGCTTTGGCCACTGCTGCGGTCCCCGCTGCAAGTCGATGAATTGATCCAGATCAACGCGTTAACGGCTCGAACGCATCTAAGGTACGGCAAGGCAACGGCCCGGATGCCGTCCCGATTCCCATACCATTTCAAAGAGACCGAATATGTCGGCCCCTGACGACACGACTGGGCGCGTGCGCCGTAAGCGCATGGAGATTTTTGCGTTCCTGTTTCTGACCGCGGTCGTGATGCCCGTCCTCGCAGTCGGAACGGTCGGCTCCTACGGCCTCGCCGTCTGGATCTACCAGATGGTCGCAGGGCCTCCCGGTCCGCCACCCCCGCATTGATCCCCGAACAGCGAAAGACAGGCACCATGGTCCAAGGCTTACTCAACAAAGCCAAACTCAACCGCCGCGCATTGATCACCGGCCGGGTGCTCAGCACCGAGCGCATCGTTCCGCCGCCGGGCTGCGAGATCGCCAGCATCATCGTCCAGGCGCGTCCCGAGCGCCTCGCCGAGGTCGAAGCCGGGATCACCGCGCTTCCGGGCTGCGAGATCCACGGCCGCGACGCGCGCGGAAAACTCGTCGTCGTGACCGAGGCGCCCGACGCCGGCAGCCTCGGCACCCTGCTCAACACCATCCATTCGCTGCCGCACGTCTATTCCGCGGCGCTCGTCTTTCACGCCATCGAAACGACCTAACGGCCGGGAGAGCCATCATGACGTCACCCAAGCTCGACCGCCRCCAGATGCTGAAGCTGGAGGCCGCCGCGATCGCGGCTGCCGCCGCGGGCATGCCGGCGCCGGCGCTCGCCGCCAATCTCGTCACCGAGCGCGACACATCCGAATTGAAATGGGACAAGGCCGCCTGCCGTTTCTGCGGCACCGGCTGCTCGGTGATGGTGGCGACCAAGGACAACCGCGTGGTCGCCACCCACGGCGACATCAAGGCCGAGGTCAATCGCGGCCTCAACTGCGTCAAGGGCTACTTCCTCTCCAAGATCATGTACGGCCATGACCGCCTGACCCAGCCGATGCTGCGCAAGGCGAACGGCAAATACGACAAGAACGGCGAGTTCACGCCGGTGTCGTGGACCGAAGCTTTCGACATCATGGAGACGAAGTGGAAGGAAGCGATCAAGAAGCGCGGGCCGAACGGCGTCGCCATGTTCGGCTCCGGCCAGTGGACGATCTGGGAAGGCTATGCCGCCTCAAAGCTGTTCAAGGCCGGCTTCCGCACCAACAACATCGACCCCAATGCGCGGCACTGCATGGCCTCCGCCGTGGCCGGCATGATGCGCACCTTCGGCATCGACGAGCCGGCCGGCTGCTATGACGACATCGAGGCGACTGACGCCTTCGTGCTGTGGGGCTCCAACATGGCGGAGATGCACCCGATCCTGTGGACGCGTCTCGCCGACCGCCGGCTGTCCGCGCCGCATGTCCGCGTCGCCGTGCTCTCGACCTTCGAGCACCGCTCGTTCGACCTCGCCGACATCGGCATGGTGTTCAAGCCGCAGACCGACCTCTATCTCCTCAACGCCATCGCCAACCACATCATCAAGACCGGGCGCGTCAACAAGGATTTTGTCGCCGCGCATACGATCTTCAGGCGCGGCCAGACCGACATCGGCTACGGCCTGCGGCCCGAGCATCCGCTGCAGAAGAAGGCAACGGGCGCGGCCAAGGCCAACGACTCCACCGACATGAGCTATGACGAGTACGTCAAGTTCGTGTCGGAGTACACGCTGGAGAAGGCCGCCGAGATGTCCGGCGTGCCGCTCAACCGGCTGGAGGCGCTTGCCGAGCTCTACGCCGATCCGAAGACAAAAGTGGTCTCGTTCTGGACCATGGGCTTCAACCAGCACACCCGCGGCGTCTGGTGCAACAACCTCGTCTACAACATTCATCTTCTGACCGGAAAGATCTCCTCGCCCGGCAACAGCCCGTTCTCGCTGACCGGCCAGCCCTCGGCCTGCGGCACCGCGCGCGAGGTCGGCACCTTCTCGCATCGCCTGCCGGCCGACATGGTCGTCACCAACAAGGAGCACCGCGCCAAGACCGAGCACATCTGGCTCCTGCCCGAAGGCACCATTCCCGACAAGCCCGGCGCGCACGCTGTGCTGCAAAGCCGGATGCTGAAGGACGGCCTGATCAACGCCTATTGGGTGCAGGTCAACAACAACCTCCAGGCCGGCCCCAACGTCAACGAGGAGACCTATCCGGGCTTCCGTAATCCCGACAATTTCATCGTGGTCTCGGATGCCTATCCCTCCGTCACCGCGCTCGCCGCCGATTTGATCCTGCCCACCGCGATGTGGGTGGAGAAGGAAGGCGCCTATGGCAATGCCGAGCGCCGCACGCAGTTCTGGCACCAGCTCGTCACCGCGCCGGGCGAGTCCAAGTCCGATCTCTGGCAGCTGATGGAGTTCTCGAAGCGCTTCAAGATCGAGGAGGTCTGGCCGGAGGAACTGATCGCCAAGAAGTCGGACGTTCGCGGCAAGACGCTGTTCGACGTGCTCTACAGGAACGGCCAGGTCGACAAGTTCCCGGCCTCGGAGATCGAGCAGGGCTATCTCAACGAAGAGTCGAAGGCGTTTGGCTTCTACGTGCAGAAGGGACTGTTCGAGGAATATGCCTCGTTTGGCCGCGGCCACGGCCACGACCTCGCGCCGTTCGAAAGCTATCACCGCGAGCGCGGCCTGCGCTGGCCCGTCGTCAACGGCCAGGAGACGAAGTGGCGCTTCCGCGAGGGCAGCGATCCCTACGTCAAGCAGGGCACTGACGTGCAGTTCTACGGCTATCCGGACGGCAAGGCGCGCATCTTCGCGCTTCCTTACGAGCCGGCGGCGGAGTCGCCGGACAGCGAGTATCCGTTCTGGCTCTCGACCGGCCGCGTGCTGGAGCACTGGCATTCCGGCACCATGACGCGCCGCGTGCCCGAGCTCTACAAGGCCTTCCCCGAGGCCGTCTGCTTCATGCATCCCGACGATGCGCAGGAGGCAAAGTTCCGGCGCGGTGACGAAGTGAAGGTGGTCTCGCGCCGCGGCTTCATCCGGGCCCGCGTCGAGACCCGCGGCCGCGACCGGCCGCCGCGTGGCCTGGTGTTCGTGCCGTGGTTCGACGAATCCAAGCTGATCAACAAGGTGACGCTGGACGCCACCGATCCGATCTCGCTGCAAGCCGATTTCAAGAAGTGCGCCGTGCGCATCGAGCGGGTGGGCCTGTCATGACCAGACGATTTGCAATTGCCGTGCTCGCGGTCGCGATTGCCGCCGGCGCGAGCTCGCTGACCGCGCAGACGGTGACATCGGGCCTGCGCGGCCCGGCCCCGCTCAATGACGAGGGGCCGGCGCCGCCGATGCTGCCGAACCGCAACACCTCCGAGCGGGAGGTGCGCAACTATCCGGAGCAGCCGCCGGTGATCCCGCATACGATCGACGGCTACCAGGTCGACCTCAACGGCAACAAGTGCCTGTCCTGCCACGCGCGGGCGCGCACCGCGGAATCGCAGGCGCCGATGGTCTCGATCACGCATTTCATGGATCGCGACGGCCAGTTCCTGGCATCGATCTCGCCGCGGCGCTTCTTCTGCACCGAGTGCCACGTGCCGCAGAACACCGCCACGCCGCCCGTCAGCAACGACTTCACCGACATCGACACGCTGCTCTCGCGCGCAAGCCCCGGTGGCCGCCGATGACGACGGCTGCTGACGAGCCCAAGGGAAAGGTGGAAGCCAAGCGCAGCTTTGTCCTGCGAAGCTGGGACTTTGCGCGCGAGCTCTGGCAGGTGCTGATCCGGCCGAGCTCGGTGTTCGGGCTCGGCGTGCTGGTGCTGGCGGGCTTTGCGGCCGGCGTCATCTTCTGGGGCGGCTTCAACACCGCGCTGGAATTGACCAACACGGAGAAATTCTGCACCGGCTGCCACGAGATGAAGGACAACGTCTTCGCCGAGCTGAAATCGACCATCCACTTCAGCAATCGTTCTGGCGTGCGCGCGACCTGCCCGGACTGCCACGTGCCGCACAACTGGACCGACAAGATCGCGCGCAAGATGCAGGCCTCCAAGGAGGTCTGGGGCAAGATTTTTGGCACGATCGATACACGGGAGAAATTCCTCGATCACCGGCTCGAGCTCGCGGCGCATGAATGGGCGCGCTTCAAGGCCAATGATTCGCTGGAATGCCGCAACTGCCACAGCGCCGATTCCATGGACATCACCAAACAGTCGCCGCGGGCCTCGGTGGCGCACCAGCGCTTCCTGTTCACGGGCGAAAAGACCTGCATCGACTGCCACAAGGGCATCGCCCACCACCTGCCCGACATGCGCGGCGTTCCCGGCTGGCAATAGGGCGATCTGTCGGCAAGGTCCGAGCAAGCGCCTCGTCCCTCGAGACGACCGCTTCGCGGTCTGCTCAGGATGAGGCTCAGCGGCATCTTGGCCTGCCGAAACTGCCGCCACGCACTCCGCCCTCATCCTGAGGGCCCGCCAAAGGCGGGCGTCTCGAAGGATGGCCGCAGAGAAGCAGCCTTGAAATGCGCTTGCCCCGCGCTTGAACCGGCGGGGCGAATGGTTAGTTTTGGGGGATGGCGAATCGGTCGATTTCGCACCTCTCAAGACAGATATGGCCACATTCACCCCGCATCAGGATGCCGCGCTAAAAGCCGTTGGCGACTGGCTCAAGGCAAAACCCGGCCGCAACGGCACGCCGCCGGTGTTCCGGCTGTTCGGCTTTGCCGGCACCGGCAAGACCACGCTGGCGCGGCACATCGCCGACGGCGTCGACGGCGAGGTGAAGTTCGCAGCCTTCACCGGCAAGGCCGCGCTGGTGATGCGCAACAAGGGGTGCGACGACGCCTCCACCATCCATTCCCTGATCTACCGGGCCCGCGAATCCGGCGAGGAGCAGCCGAGCTTCGAGCTCTGGGACGACGCGCCGGCCTCCAAGGCCAAGCTGATCGTGATCGACGAATGCTCGATGGTCGATGCCGAACTGGGGCGCGATTTGATGTCGTTCGACTGCCCGCTGCTGGTGCTGGGCGATCCCGCGCAGCTGCCGCCGATCCAGGGCGGCGGCTTCTTCACCAACACCGAGCCCGACGCGATGCTGACCGAAGTGCATCGCCAGGCGCAAGACGACCCGATCGTGCGGATGTCGATGGACGTCCGCGAGGGCCGCGAGCTCGACATCGGCCGCTACGGCGAGAGCGAAGTGGTGTCGCGCAAGGAGCTCGATCCCGACCGCGTCATGGGCGCCGACCAGGTCCTGGTCGGCCGCAACAACACGCGACGCGCGTACAATATGCGGGTGCGCCAGCGCCAGAACTTCGAGGACACTTTTCCGGTCGCCGGCGACAAGCTGGTCTGCCTGCGCAACAACCGCAAGAAGGGCCTGTTCAACGGCGGCCTGTGGCGCGTGAAGTCGCGCAACACCTCGCGCTCGAAATCGCGCATCCTCAGCATGCGGCTGTCGCCGGATGAGGACTTCGGCCACAAGGTGACGAAGGTCTCGGTGCGCGCCGACTGCTTCG
Source organism: Bradyrhizobium sp. P5_C12 (assembly GCF_054049735.1). Taxonomy (NCBI): domain Bacteria; kingdom Pseudomonadati; phylum Pseudomonadota; class Alphaproteobacteria; order Hyphomicrobiales; family Nitrobacteraceae; genus Bradyrhizobium; species Bradyrhizobium sp. P5_C12. The sequence continues at coordinate 133,716 of NZ_JBFULU010000015.1, read as the reverse complement.
AAGGCGGCATCGAGCAGATCGCCTGGGAGCAGCGCAAGCCCTATGACGAGTTCGACTACGGCTACGTGCTGACCGTGCACAAATCGCAGGGCTCGCAATGGGACGACGTCGTGCTGTTCGACGAGAGTTTTGCGTTTCAGGATTCCAGGGCGCGGTGGCTCTACACGGGGATCACGCGCGCGGCGAAAAGATTGAGTATTGTGGTGTGAGGCTGCCTACCCCGTCATTCCGGGGCGGCTCGAAGAGCCGAACCCGGAATCTCGAGATTCCGGGTTCGATGCTCCGCATCGCCCCGGAATGACGAGTTGAGTTGCTCTGCAACTCAATTCGTCACTTCCCCGCCACAAAATAAAAATCCTCCCGCCCCGGCGGAGAGCCGTACGTGAACGGCTGCTGGCCGTGCTTGGTTGCGGACCAGACGTCGTCGCGGACGATGTCGAACAGTTTTCGGATCTCGACGCGCGGCTCCTTGATGTCGCGAGCGAGCGCGGTGGCGAAGGGGCTGTTGGCGCCGCCGTCGCCGTCTATCGCGGTCTCGCCGTGCTTGGCGGCGTAGACCACCATGAACCCCGCACCGGGCTCGATGTTGGAAAAGCCCTTGTCGACCAGCTTGAGCGACAGCGTGCGCTGCATGGTCGGCGCGAACGGATTGTCGCGGCAGGCATCCAGGATCACGAGCCGCACCTTGCGGGCTGCCCCCACGGCTGCGATCACCTGCTCCAGCGCCACCGCTTCGGTCTCGGCGTCCTTGTCGGCCGAAAGCTTGGCGTCGATCGGAACCAGATAGTTCACGCCGCCGATCTCGAACCCGTGGCCGGCATAATAGACCATCGCCCAATCCGCCTTCTCCGCTTCCTCCGCAAATGCCTGGAGGGTCTGGAAGAACTTGTCGCGGGTCAGGTCGCTGGTCGACATCACGGTCTGGAAGCCGAGATCGTGCAGCACGGTTGCGATCAGCTTGGAGTCGCGCGGCGGATTCGGCAGCGCATGGACGTTCTTGTAGGCGCCGTTGCCGATCACCAGCGCGACGCGGCGCCCGGTCGCCCCGGCCGGCGCCTGCGGCGTCAGCGCGGCGAGCCGTTCCTGCGCGATGGCGCGGGCACGCGCGACGTCGAGCTCATCGAACTTCGTCAGCGAATAGGCGGCCGCGCGATAGTCGGCGCGCGCCTGGGCGAGATCCTTCCTGCGTTCGTAGATCTGGCCGCGGCCGGAATGAGCGCGGACATTGTTCGGGTTGATCTGGATGGCCGTATTGTAGTCCTTCAGCGCGGCGTCGAGGTCGCCCTTGATCATGYTGACATCGGCGCGATTGTTGATCGCGTAGACGTTTTTCGGCTGCTTCTCGATCAGGCCGTTGCAGTCGGCCAGGGCCAGGTCGAACTTACCCATCATGCCGTAGGTGATGCACCGGTTGCCGGCGATCTGCGGTGCGTTCGGATCGATCTTCCCGGCTTCGGCGAAATCGGCGATCGCGCCGTCGAAATCCTTCATCAGCGTGCGCACGCGCGCGCGGTTGGTGTAGCCGAGCAGGAACTTTGGCGCGTATTTGATCGACAGGTTGAAATCGTCGAGCGCGCTTTGCAGCGCGTTCCGGCGCAGATGGATGACGCCGCGATTGTTGTAGGGGACACCGTAGGTCGGGCGTTTCTGGAGGGCGAGGTTGTAGTCGGCCATCGCGAGGTCGTCCTGGCCCTTGCGCTCGTAGGCGAGCCCGCGCAGGTTGAGCGTCACGACATTGTCGGGATCGAGATCGACGGCCATGGACAGGGTCTCGATCGCGTGGGCGTAGTCGCGCTTGTTGACCAGCGTATTGCCGCGCACGGTGAGCGCGATCGCCTTGTCCTTGCCGGCGAGCCGGTCGGCGTTGAGCAGGTTGTCGCAGGCCGGCGCCCTGGCCTGCATGTCCGCCTGGCGGTCGCGGCAAAGGGCGAGATCGTCGGGTTGGGGATCGGCCGCGGCGATCGAGACGCAGGCGGCGAGGGCGAGGAGTATCAGGGGAACGACGCGCAGCATGTTGTCGGATCTGCTCCAGCCACCACATTTCTAAGTCGATCATCGATCGCGCGGGTTCATCTAGCCCGGAGATCCCGGCCCCGCCAAGCCGGCTATTTGACCGGCGCTTTTCACAGCCTCGTGTCCGTCCCGGCGTAACAATCGCCGGCCGCGCCCGTATCTCAGATGACCGGAAATGCGGCCGGGCAGGCTGTTCGCCCGACCCCAACCGCCCTAGACTTGTCACACCTTTCGAAAGAGGATCCGCCATGCGCCGACCCGCCCTCCTGACCCTGCTCGCCGCCACCACCGCACTGACGCTGGCCTTTGCCCTGCCGTCCCGGGCCGCGGAGGATGCGGTCGTGATCCCCGCCCCCGCCATGGATGCGGCACCCGCGAGCGGGATCCAGACCGCCGTGATCGCCGGCGGCTGCTTCTGGGGCGTGCAGGGCGTATTCCAGCACACCGCAGGCATCGTCAACGCGGTCTCCGGCTATGCCGGCGGCAGCAAGGCAACCGCCGACTATCGCAGCGTCTCGTCCGGCACGACGGGCCACGCGGAATCGGTCGAGATCAAATACGACCCGAAGAAGATCTCCTACGGCAAGATCCTCCAGATCTACTTCTCTGTGGCGCACGACCCGACCCAGCTCAACCGCCAGGGCCCGGACACCGGCACGCAATATCGCTCGGCGATCTTCACCACCTCCGACGAGCAGAAGAAGGTGGCGGAGGCCTATATCGCCCAGCTCAACGGCGCCAAGGTCTTCAACAAGCCGATCGTGACCAAGGTCGGCGCGCTGGAGGCGTTCTACCCGGCGGAAGCCTATCACCAGGACTATCTGACGCTGCACCCGAACCAGCCCTACATCGCCTACAACGACATTCCGAAGGTCGAGAACCTGAAGAAACTGTTCGCGGATAACTATATTGACAAGCCGACGCTGGTGAGTGCCAGCAAGGCCACCAACTGATCGCGAGATCATCGCAACAACGGGAGAGCCATGCCCGACACCAAGACGAAAACCACGGACGACAAGGTCATCAAGAGCGACGAGCAGTGGCGGCAGGAATTGTCGCCGATGCAATATGCGGTGCTGCGGGAAAAGGCGACCGAGCGTCCCTTCTCGGGCGAGTATGAGCACGACCACCGCGCCGGCACCTATGTCTGCGCCGGCTGCGGCAACGTGCTGTTCGAGTCCGACGCCAAGTTCGATTCCGGCTGCGGCTGGCCGAGCTTCACGCAGCCCGCCGCCGAGAGCCATATCGACGAGGAGCGGGATGTCAGCCACGGCATGATCCGCACCGAGGTGCTCTGCGCCAAGTGCAGCGGCCATCTCGGCCACGTCTTCCCCGACGGCCCCGGGCCGACCGGCCTGCGCTACTGCATCAATTCGGCGGCGCTGAAGCTCGAGCCGAAATAAACGTTGCGCGCCGCCGGGTTCCGCCATGGAACCCGGGGGCGCGATGTGCTTTTCTTCTCTGGCGGCGCGGCCGATCAGCGCATTTCGGCGACCGCCAGGGAGGATGCCATGACCCTTGGGACCATCCTGATCATCCTGGTGATCATCTATCTCGTCGGCGGCCTGTCGGGCCGGGTCGGCGGCTACGGCTATGGGATGGGCCATTCCGGCATGGGGATCGGCGGCGTCGTGCTCGTGGTGCTGCTCGTGCTGCTGCTCCTCGGCAAACTGTAAACCATTTAAGTAATTGTAATTGCTTCGTTTATTTTGATTGCGGGGCTGCCATGCGCGGATTCATCATCTCCGTTCGCAGGGGTCGCAATTTTGTCAAAACAGCCTATATTAGAGAGCGAAAATGACAGGCACGGCGGGCCCGCCCGATTGCGGCCTTCGCCCCCAAACCCCACGCGCTTAAAGCCCCAGAGAAGATCACGAGGTCTTTGACCATGCGTCCACTGCGTCCGTTCAACTTCAACACTTCCGCCGAACTCTTCCCCGCCGCGATCCGCAAGAAGAAGCGCGCGGGCTTCACCTATCGCCGGTTCGGCACCGCGGCCGAAGCCGTGCAGTTCGCGATGGAGCAGTTGCCGACGGATTCGCTGAACGGCGCCTATCTGCAGGTCGAGGAAGCGCGCTTCGACCAGAACGGCATCCGCTCGCTCTATGAGAGCGAAGCCTTCCCGCTGCCCCGCCGCCGCAAGCCGGCGGAGACGAACACCGACGCCGACGCGGCGTAAGTTTTTCGCAAGCCTCCGATGTGCGCAGAAAGCGCGATGGCCGAAAGGCTGTCGCGCTTTTTGCGGTTCTGGCCCGTGCTCTTCCTTCTCCCTCGCCCCGCTTGCGGGGAGAGGCGAAGAAAGAAGGCCTCCACTTCTACATGCGCGGCTGCTTGTCGAGCCAGCGCCGCAACAGGCGGACGTTGCGCATGTTGGCGCGGAACATGACGTCGAAGGCGTCGCCCGCGAATGGCACAATGCCGACCACGCCGTCGACCGCGACATTCCCGAGCATGCGCGCCGTGAGGTACCAGGGGGCGCCCAGCGCGCGGGCCTCACGCACCAGCCACAGCGAGATCGCGGTCGTGATGATGTCGCCGACGACCGGGATCAGCCCGATCAGGCCGTCGATGCCGTAGCGGATATTGGTGCCGGGCACGATGAAGGCGACGTCGAGCAGCTTTGCGATCGCCTCGATCCGCGCGATCCGCTGCTCGCGCGTCAGATTGCCGAACGGATTGCCTTGCCCGAATTCGAAGCGAAATTCGCGAAACCCCTGCTCCAGCGTTTCGGGACGGATCTCGTGGCCTTCCTGGTCGATGATCGGCCCGCGCGCCTCGGCGCCCGGGGAGGTCGTGCGGCTCCCTGAGCGGGATCGGCGCGGAGCAAGAATGTCGTCGTCGGACATGGTCATGGCCTTCAAGGAACGCGCCAGCGAGGCGGAGGTTGCCGCGGCGCGGTCGAAGGTCGCGCCCTCAGGTCGAGGCCGCGGCTGGATGCGGCTCCTCGACATATTTGTGCACGAGCCAGGATGACACCACCGCCGGCACAAATCCGACCAGGCCGTAGAGGATGAACTGCACCGCGCCGGAATCCGGCCCGCGCGAGCTGTAGGTCAGCGAGGCCAGGATGAAGGCGAAGGCGCCGACCAGCAGCATCCGCAGCACCGGGCCGATCCGCCTGATGTGGATCAGGATGTCGTCGACCGCGCCGATCATCAGCGAGGGCAGGAAGCCGAACAAATAGCTGTATTGCAGGGTCTTGAAGAACACCACGAACAGCTTGCCGACCTCGCCGAGACTGGTCTGGGCCCAATAGCCGGACTGATAGGTCGTCGTCAGCAGCAGCAGGAACCCGCCTACGAACGGACCGACGAGCGCAAACACCAGATAGCGTTTCATCAAGTACCCTCATCCTTCGCCGCCGTTATAGCAGCGCCGCGGGAACCTTGAATAGCGGGCAGCGGGCTATGCCCGCCGGGGGAACAAGCGGCAAAGCGACGAGTTCAGACAGGACCTGAAATTCACCCGTCAGATTTGGAGCCACCGATGTCCCGCAAACTGTTGTTCCTGGCGACCATTACCCTGACAGCCCTGGGCGGCCTGTCGAACGCGCCCGCTTTCGCGCAAGGCCATGCCGGCACGTCGCAGGAGCAGCAGGCCTGCTCGCGCGATGCTTCGCGGCTGTGCCGCAAGGACCTCGGCAATGACGGTGCGGTGCAGAGCTGCCTGCAAGCAAACCGGGCCAAGCTGTCGAAATCCTGCAGCAAGGTGTTCGCGAGTCACGGCATGTGATGCACGTCCGCATTTTGCGTGACGAACGCGCAACAATTGCGAATTCATTCGCGCCGCCCATTGCAGCTCTTTGACAATGGCGCATACTTCGCTCGGGCGGCGCAGCACTTTTCGATTCGAACATCACGAGAGATCGAGCACCACATGCGGGATTTAATTCCCAGCGTGATGGTTGCGACATGCGGCAAATCAAGCTGCGTGCGGCGCCCCAATAATCAAGCGGTTCACATCCGTGGAACTCGGGGACGCATCTCTCATGACACGCTACCAGACCATCGCCACACTCTTCGCCTTCGCCACCACCGCCATCGCATTCCAGACTTCGCCCGGCCTCGCCTTCTCATCCGAAGCACAGCAGATGTGCACAGGTGATGCGATGCGGCTGTGCTCGAGCGAAATTCCCGACATCCCGCGCGTCAGAGCCTGCATGGTGCGGAACAAGGCGAATGTGAGTCCCGGCTGCCGCGCCGTGATGGACCGCGAGCACGCAGCATCGCGCAAGCGGGAAGCGGCGGCGCAGTAAGCGCCGGATCGATTTCGATTAGATCGCCGCTGGCACTTCACCTCTCCCGCAGGGAGAGGTCGGAGCGCATCGAAAGATGCGATCCGGGTGAGGGGTTACAGTCTCACCAAATGCTGCGGCCCCTCACCCGGATTGCTTCGCAATCCGACCTCTCCCCGCTGGGGAGAGGTGAGCAGGACTAATCGCCCCACTGCGCGAAGGCCTCGTTGAAGGCGCGCTCGCCGGGGGCGCCCTTCTCGATGGCGATGATGGCGCGGCGCTGGTTGGCGTAGACCAGCGGCACGTCGAACCAGGAGCGCTCCTTCAGGAGCTGGACGTTGCGGGCGCGGTCGGCGTCGACGTTGGAGAGGCCGACCAGGAAGAAGCCGTCGGTGACCTTGACCGCGAGCCCCGCGAGCGGGGTGCCGCGCGCCTGCTCGTTCGACTTCATCAGGATGCCCGGCACGTTGGAGACGCTGCCGCCGGAAAAATCCTGCGGCAGGACGAAAGTCAGCTCCGCGGTGTGGCTCGCCGGCAGCGACGAGTCGGTGTTGCGGCGGAACGACATCGTCATCTTGAACTTGCGGTCGGGAATCTCGATGTCGGCGCGCACGGCGACGTCGGCCTTCTGGTTGCCCGACGCCTTGATCGGCTCGAGCCGCCACACCACCGAGCCGACATATTGCTTGCCCTTCGGGTCGGACGGATCCTCGTCATAGAGCACGACCTTCTGCGCCACCGGCGCGACCGGCTGATCGCTCGAGGGCTGGCCGACACGATCCGGAATCTTGGGCTTGCTCTGCGGCTGCGACGGATCCTTCGGCGCTTCCACCACCTGGGTGGTCGAGGACTTGAACAGGCCGCTCACGGTCTGGACCAGCTGTTTGCCCCAGAGGATGCCGGCGCCGACCAGGATCAGCACGATGCCGACGGCGATCGCGCTCTTGAACGGGAAGATGGAGCGCGAGCGGGCGCGCTTCTTGGCCTCGCGCTCGGGCGCGATGCGCGGGCGCTGCGATTGCGGCGGCGGCGCGTAGCGCTCGGCCTCCTCCATCGACTCGTCATAGGAGTAGGGCGCGTCCGGCTCGCCGACCCGGTTCTCCAGGCTCGGCTCCAGCCGGTCGAATTCCGGCGAGGGCGACGGCACGTTGGCGTAGGTGCGGCGCGCGGCGCGGTTGGCCTGCGCGGCGGCGCCGCCGAGATCGTTGACGTCGGCGGTGATGTCGCGGAAGCCGCGCACACCGGGCGATTGCGGCAGCGGCGGCGGCGGTCCGACATCCGGTGGACGGCGACCGCCGGAGCGATCGCGTCCGGCTGGCGGTGGAGCCGGCGGCTCCGGCATCGGGGGCGGCGCGGACGGACCCGGCTGGCGCGGCGCGTCGAACCGCGGAGCCCGCGGCGGACGCTGGGCGTCGCCCTGGTCGTCGACGTTGAAGGACGGGCGGTCCGCACGGGGGGGCGGCGGGGCCGGACGGGTGCGCGGCGGGGCCGCCGGCTGGGACGCGGCCGGGTTGCCCTCGGTGGCGCGGGTGCTGGCCCGGCGGAAGGCGTCGCCGCTGCCGCCGCTGCTACGGGCGCCGCCACCGCCTGGGCGCGAGGCCTCGCGGGCGCGCTGGGCGGCCTCGGATTCGACCTTGCGAACGGCCTCCTCCAGCGACAGCCGTTCGCGGGTGATCTCGGATTCGGAGAGCGGCGGCTGCACGCTGCGGAGCTGTGCGATCAGCGCCGTGCGCGCCCGCTCATAGAGCGCGCGACGGCTTTCGCCGGGAGCGTTGGGATCCAGGGCGGCAATAGCGCGGGCGATCAGCGGATAGTAATCAGCCATTTCAACTCAACTATGCGCACGTCCCGGTAAGATATCGTTAAGCCTCAAACGGATTTTGCACCAGGATAGTATCCTCGCGTTCGGGGCTGGTGGAAAGCAGTGCGACCGGGCACCCGACCAATTCCTCGATCCGGCGGACATATTTGATGGCCTGGGCCGGCAGTTGCGCCCATGACCGGGCGTTCGCGGTCGGCTCCTTCCAGCCCTCGATGGTCTCGTAGATCGGCTCGACCCGGGCCTGGGCGCCCTCGCCGGCCGGGAAATGGTCGATCTCCTTGCCGTCGAGTCTGTAGCCGGTGCAGACCTCGATCGAATCAAAGCCGTCGAGGATGTCGAGCTTGGTCAGCGCCAGGCCGTTGATGCCGCAGGTCCGGACCGCCTGGCGGACCAGCACGGCGTCGAACCAGCCGCAGCGGCGCGGACGCCCGGTATTGGTGCCGAACTCGCGGCCGCGCTCGCCGATCTTGCGGCCGATCGCGTTGTCCTGCTCGGTCGGGAACGGCCCCTGGCCGACGCGGGTCGTATAGGCCTTGCACAGGCCGAGCACATAGCCGACGGCGCCCGGTCCGAGGCCGGAGCCGGTCGCGGCCTGCGCCGCCACCGTGTTGGACGAGGTGACATAGGGATAGGTGCCGTGGTCGACGTCGAGCAGCGCGCCTTGCGCGCCTTCGAACAGCATGCGCTTGCCTTCGCGGCGCTTGATGTCGAGCAGCCTCCACACCGTCTCGGCATAGGGCAGAAGCTGCGGCGCCAGCGCGGTCAGCTCGCGCAGGATATCCTTGCCGTCGAATTCCGGCAGGTTGAGCCCGCGGCGTAATGCATTGTGGTGAGCAAGGAGCCGGTCGATCTTGTGCGGCAGGGTGTCGAGATCGGCGAGATCCATCAGGCGGATGGCGCGGCGGCCGACCTTGTCTTCATAGGCCGGTCCAATGCCGCGGCGGGTGGTGCCGATGGCGGTCGCCGCATTGGAGGACTCGCGCAAGGCATCGAGCTCGCGGTGCAGCGGCAGGATCAGGGTGACGTTCTCGGCGACGCGCAGATTGTCCGGAGAGATCGCGACGCCCTGCGCCCGCAGCTTGGTCACCTCGTCGAGGAAGGCGGTGGGATCGAACACCACGCCGTTGCCGATCACGGACAGCTTCTGGTCGCGCAGCACGCCGGAGGGCAACAGCGCGAGCTTGTAGGTCTTGCCGTTGATCACCAGCGTGTGGCCGGCATTATGGCCGCCCTGGAAGCGGACGACGATGTCCGCCTGCTCCGACAACCAGTCGACGATCTTGCCCTTTCCCTCGTCGCCCCACTGGGCGCCGACGACGACAACATTGGCCATTCGCGGGTAATCCCTATGCAAACTGTCTCTAAGCGGCATGATCCTCCCGGAAAACGGGTGCCCACTTTTCCGGGATCATGCCTGCGCCCAGCCCAAGTCACGGCCGCGGCCGCTCGCATGCGAGGCAGCCCAACCGGATAAAGGAAGCGGCCCCTCTAGGCAAGCAAGAAGGGGGCTTTTTCGAGGTCGGGAAGGCAGTCCAAGCCTTTGATATCCCCTTAAAATCCTGCAACCTTCGGGGCCGGCGCCATGGCTTCGACCAAAGCCTCAGAAACCGCATCCGCGGTTGCATGGTCGCGATGCATCCGCCCCCCGTTGATGCAACCGCGATTTCCGTGTCTTTGAACGGGCCGGGTCTGAACCGGCCCGGGTGCCGCCGGGCCGGGGCCTTGGCGCATGACGCGGGGCCATAACAATCACAATGTCCGCCACCGACCAGACCACGGGCGCCGCCACACCCGGCCACAACTGGATCGCCAACCAGCCTTACCTCCTGCTCAGCATCACCGCGCTGTGCTGGGCCGGCAACGCCATTGTCGGCCGGCTCGCCGCCGGCCACATCCCGCCGGTGACGCTGTCCTTCCTGCGCTGGTTCTTCGCCTTCCTGCTGGTGCTGCCGTTCGCCTGGAAGCATCTCGCGCGGGACTGGCCCGCGATCCGCAGCAAGCTCGGCCTGATGGTCACCCTCTCGATCACCGGCATCGGCGCCTTCAACACCCTGCAATACTGGGCGCTGGAGCATACGCAGGCGCTCAACACCCTGCTGTTGCAGTCGTCCGCGCCGCTGATCGTGGCGCTCTGGTCGCTGGCCATCCTCGGCGTCCGGCTCACGGGCGCGCAGGCGTTCGGCGTTCTGCTCTCGATGTGCGGCGTGCTGACGATTCTCCTGCACGGCGATTTCACCACGCTGTCAAACATCGACTTCAACAAGGGCGACCTGATCTTCATCGTCGCGCTGATCTTCTTCGCGCTATATTCGGTGCTGAGCCTGAAGCGGCCGGCGATGCATGGCCTGTCGTTCCTCGCCTTCACCTTCGGCTGCGGCGCCGCCTGTCTCATTCCGCTGGAGATCTGGGAGCTCTACGCGCGTCCCGTGATGAAGCTCGACGGGCCGAACCTGCTGACCCTGTTCTATGTCGCAGTGTTCCCCTCGACGCTCGCCTATCTCTGCTTCAACCGCGGCGTGAGGCTGATCGGCGCCAACCGCGCCGCGCCGTTCTTCCACGTCGTGCCGGTGTTCGGCTCGATCATGGCCATGATCTTCCTGGGCGAACACCCGCAGGCCTTCCACTTCATCGGCTTCGCGCTGGTGCTGTCGGGCGTATTCGTGGCGTCAAGGAAGCAGACGACCTAGTCTCCGGAGCGCGTGTTGGGACTTGATTCATGGCGGCACGAGAAGGCCCCGCCATGAGTGATGTGTATCGGCTTTCGACGGCGCGGATGCGCCGGATTGAAATCGTCTGCGATCAAGCGTTCGCCGATGGGTTCATCCATACCAGCTCCCAGACATAGCCATCTCGGTCTTCAATGTGCCGGTTGTACATGAAGCCAAGGTCCTGTGCCGGGTTGGGATCGGCTCGACCGCCCGCAGCCACGGCGCGAGCCAGCGTTGCATCGACGGCATCGCGGTCCTCGACCGTAAGAGCGAACATGGCCTGGCTGTCGAGCCGCGCGTCGCCGATCCTGCGCTGGGTGAATTGGCGATAGTGGTCGTGGGTCAGCAGCATCACGCCGATCACGTCCGTGAACATGAGCAAGGTCGAATCTGCGCCGGAGAATTGGGGATTCACCACGCCACCGAGCGCCACGTAGAACGCTGTCGATGCGGCGAGGTCGCGTACGGGCAGGTTCACCAGAATCATCTTGGACATCGCTTTTCCTTCAAAAAACGGCTGGACGCCGCATTATCGTCTCAACGTTCACTTTCAGATGTAGCGCGCGGCGCCCATGCAGAGCGCTGTGATGCCGAGCAGCGCCGCCGCCACGCGCTGTGCGGTCGCAATGCGTGAACGCATGGCCGCTGAATCGCCCGCGCCACGGCGCAGGGCGCGGACCGCGCGGGGGCCGATTGCCGCCTGAACGCCGACCGCGATCAACGCGCAGACCGCGCCGAGCGCCAGCACCTGCTCGGGCGTGCCGAAACTGCCAGCGTGGACGAGATGGCCGAGATAGGCCCCGGTCAGGATCGCGATCGTCGCTGCCCCGAGTTGTGGAAAGACGAGCTGCTCCCCACCGGCACCGCCGGTGCGCGCCAGCGCAAAGCTTGATCCCGCCCAGAACACGGACGACAACACATGAAGCGAGAGGGCGATCACGAGGGCAGTCTGCATGGCAAGCTCCAAACCGGCTTCTAAATTAGATATACAATATGTATAGTCAATACGTCAAGAGAGTGGCAACGGCATGCCGAAGCGCAGCTATGTGAGTTCGGTCCGGGCCTCCGCGTCGGCGGAGACGCGCGAACGCATCATCGCGGCCGGTGCCCGGCTGTTGCGAAAGGACGCGAGCATCGCGAACTTCTCCCTCGACGTGGTGGCGAAGGCGGCCGGCGTCACGCGGCTGACCGTCTACAACCAGTTCGGATCGCGGCGCGGATTGTTGGAGGCCGTGTTCGACGACATCGCACGTCAGGGCGGGCTGTTCGAGCTGGCCGAGGTGATGGCGATGGCCGATCCGCGCGCCGCGCTCGACCGCGTCGTCGCGATCTTCTGCACGTTCTGGGCGCACGACCCCGCCATCGGCGGGCTCAACCAGGCGATCGCGACCGATCCCGAATTCGGCGAGGCGCTGGTCGCGCGCAACGCGCGGCGGCGCGAGCTGCTGACAGGGCTGGTCGCGCGCATCACGGAGAAACGCGCGGCAAAGCGCGCCTTGCAGGACGCGGTCGACCTGATCTTCGTCCTGACGAGCTACCCGACCTTCGCAGCGCTGAGCCCGCAGCGATCGACCGAGGAGGTCTGCCGCCTGTTGCAGACGGCCTGCCGTGACGCGGTGCATGCGGTGACGCAGGAGCGGAAGAAGTGATTGCTCCCCCGTTCACCCTCCCCTGGAGCGTAAGCGCGCGCTACTTCGCTCTGAACTTGCTGTAGGCCTCGCGCGTCGCGATGATGACGTGTTCGGCGCAGCCATTGACGCGATGCGGATCGGCCTCTCGCGCGTAGGCCTCCGACGTCATCATGTCGAGGAAGGCCGCCACGGACGGATAGGAGACCAGCGCGACGAAATCCCATGCGTTGCCGTCGTGCGGACCGAGCGCGACCGCCTTGGCCTCACCTGTCCACAGCAGCGTGCCGCCGCGTGCCTTGATCATGGGCACTGTGACCGCGCTGTAACGAAGATAGGCGTCCCAGCCCGAACCGTCGCCGTCGCGCGAACGGGCGTGGAAGCGCATGAGGTTCAGCATCACCACAGGCGCATGCCGCTCGAGCCCTTCCAGGCCCTCGATGTTCAACATATTGACCGCCAATGGCACCTCCTCGGGTCATGCCTGCATTGTAGCATTGCGGCGGCGTGACTTGTGTCACGGCGGGAAACCGGCGCAAGACCGACGCCAATGAAGATCGCTTCGTCGCCGCCGCCAGCCTCGCGGCCAGTTGGCTCAATAACCAGCCCTATCTGCTGTTGAGCCTGAGCTCGCTGTTCTGGGCCGCCAACATCGTGCTTGCGCGCCATGTCGGCGCTCATGTGCCGCCGCTGACGGTGACCACGATCCGCTGGTTCGGCGTGTTCCTGATCCTGCTGCCGTTCTCATGGCCGCACCTCAAGCGCGACTGGCCGGCGCTACGCGCGAGCCTGCCGCTGATGCTGTTCCTGTCGCTGGTGGGTTTTGCCTTCAACAACGCGATCTCCTACTGGGCGTTGCAATACACCGAGGCGCTGAACGCGCTTCTGATCCAGTCGGCCGGACCGCTGTTCGTGGCGCTGTGGTCGCTGGTGCTGTTCGGCGTACGGCTGACGGCCGCGCAGCTTGCCGGCATCGCGATCTCGCTGGCGGGCGTCCTGATCATCATCCTGCGCGGCGATCTGGCGGCGCTCGCAAGCATCAGCTTCAACAGGGGCGACATCATGTTCGCCTCCTCGCTGGTGGCGTTCGGACTCTACTCCGCCTTCATCCCGCGCCGGCCCAAGGTCCATCAGCTCTCCTTCCTGTCCTTCACCACCTGCTGTGGCGCGATCATGCTGCTGCCCACCGCCGTCTGGGAGGCCTGGAGCGGCAATGTCATGCAATTCGATACCGTGACGCTGGCGACGCTGGGCTACATCCTGATCTTCCCCTCGACGCTCGCCTATCTCTTCTTCAACCGCGGCGTGGCGCTGATCGGACCGAACCGGGCCGCGCCGTTCTTCCATCTGGTGCCGGTGTTCGGCTCGGCGATGGCGATCCTGCTGCTCGGCGAAAAGCTCCAGCCGTTTCACCTGATCGGCTACGCGCTGGTGCTTGCGGGCGTCGTGATCGCGTCGCGTCAGGCCTCGACGGTGAAATAATTCCGCGCGGCGGATGCTGCGGGCGACAAACTCACGCCTTCCGGTTTCAACGCGGAAACGCTAGGTTCCCTGCCAATCAAGAAGAGGGAACGTCCAAACATGCTGTCATCGCTCATCCGGGGCATTCGCACCATCGGCGCGGTCGCGCTGTGTCTCGCCGCCGCCTCGCCCGCCCTGGCGCAAAACTATCCGAGCCGCAACATCACGCTGGTGCTGCCGTTCGCGGCCGGCAGCGGCACCGACACCACGACGCGGCTGATCTCGCAGCATCTTGCGCAGGCGCTCGGCGTCGGCATCGTCATCGAGAACAAGGCGGGCGCCAACGGCATGATCGCGGCGACCTTTGTCGCGCGCGCCGCCCCCGACGGCTACACGCTGCTGGTGACCACCAACACCACGCATTCGGCCAATCCCTATTTGCTCAAGAGCCTGACCTACGATCCGGTCAAGGACTTCACCCCGATCGCGCGCACCGGCGACCTGCCCTTCATGCTGGTCATTCATCCGGACGTGCCGGCGAAAACCGTCGGCGAGCTGGTCGCCTATGGCAAGGCCAATCCGGGCAAGCTGAGCTACGCCTCCGGCTCGTCGTCGGCGATCGTGTCGGGTGCGACCTTTGCGCACAATGCCGGGCTCGACCTGCTGCACGTGCCCTACAAGAGCTCGCCGCCGGCGCTCAACGACGTCATGGGCGGCCGCGTCTCGATGATGTTCGTGGACATCCTGACCGGCCTGCCGCACGTCCAGGGCAATGCGCTACGCGCGCTCGCCGTCACCACCAAGGACCGCTCGTCGCTGGTGCCGCAGCTGCCCTCGATGCAGGAGGCCGGCGTGCCGGACTTCGACATCTCCTCCTGGCAGGGCTATTTCGGCCCGGCCGGCATGCCGAAGGAGATCGTGACGCGGCTCAACGCCGAGATCCGGAAGATCGTCGAGAAGCCGGAGATCAAGGCCCAGCTCGCCACCCTCGGCATGGACGCCTTCTCCGGCACGCCGGAGCAGCTCGGCACGTTCGTGGGCGAGCAGCTCGTGCTGTGGGAGAAGCTGATCACGAATGCGGGGATCGAGAAGCAGTGAGCCTCCTGGAAAGCTGTCATCGTCCGCCTTGTGCGCAATTGCGCACTGGGGCGGACGATCCAGTATTCCAGAGGCGGCCGTGCTCAAGCCGAGAGGCCGCAGCGTACTGGATGCCCCGCCGTCGCGGGGCATGACAGTCGTAGGGTGGGCAAAGCGGAGCGTGCCCACCACCAGTCATACCGAACCCAAAAAGAAAGAGGTGGGCACGGCGCTCGCGCGCCTTTGCCCACCCTACGAATTCCGCTGGATGCCCCGCCTTCGCGGGGCATGACAGCGAGGCTTACGCCGCACGCACCTTGGCGAGGAAGCCATCGACCGCGCTGCGCAGGGCGCCGGACTGGGTGTCGAGCTCGCGGGCGTTGGAGAGCACGTCGCTCGCCGCGCTGCCGGTCGCTTGCGCAGCCGAGGTGACACTGCCGATATTGGCATTGATCTCGCTCGAGCCGGCCGCGACCGACTGGATGTTGCGCGCGATCTCGCGGGTCGCCTCGCCCTGCTGCTCGATCGACGCGGAAATGCCCGCCGTGATCTCGCTCATCTCGGCAATGGTCTGGGTGATGCCGCCAATCGCCGCGACCGCATCGCTGGTCGAGGTCTGCATCGCCGCGACCTGGGCGGAGATTTCCTCGGTCGCCTTTGCGGTCTGGTTGGCGAGCGCCTTGACCTCTGAGGCCACGACCGCGAAGCCGCGGCCGGATTCGCCGGCGCGCGCCGCTTCGATGGTGGCGTTGAGCGCGAGCAGATTGGTCTGCGCCGCGATCGAATGAATCAGCTTGACCACCTCGCCGATCTTCTCGGCGCCGGTGGACAGCTCCTGCACCGTGGCGTTGGTGCGCTCGGCATCGCTGACCGCACGGCTCGCCACTTCGGTCGAACGCGTCACCTGGCGGGAGATTTCCGCAACCGAGCTCGACAGCTCCTCGGCGGCGGCGGCGACCGTGCCGACATTGCCGGACGCCTTCTGCGACGCCGCGCCGACGGTCGCGGCCCGCGAGGAGGCATCGCTGGCGGTCGCGGTCATCGACTGCGCCGTGGTCTGCATGCCGGCTGCGGCCGAGGAGACCGAGCGGACTATGCCGTTGACGCTGCGTTCGAAGTCGCTGGCGATGCCTTCCATCGCGCTGCGACGTTCCGCCGCGGCGCGCTCCTTGGCCACGGCCTCGGTCTGCTCGAGGTCGCGGATCCGGACCGCGTTGTCCTTGAAGATCTGGACGGTGGCAGCCATCGCGCCGACCTCGTCGCCGCGGCCGACGCCGGGAATGTCGCCCTCGAGCTTGCCGTCGGCGAGATCCTTCATCCGGGTGCCGAGCAGCGCCAGCGGACGGCTGATGCTGCGGCCGATCATCCAGGCGACGCTGCCGGCGACAATGACGATGCCGAGCATGGCGAGGCCGAGCAGCCAGTAGACCGGGCCCATCTTGGCGTCGATGTCCTCGAGATAGGCGCCGGTGCCGAGATACATGTCGAAGCCGGGAACGGCGACGGCGTAGCCGAGCTTGCGGATCGGCTTGTCCTGGCCGGGCTTCATGTATTCATAGAACAGCAGGATTTCGCCATTGGCCTTGACCCCGTCCATGATCTCGCGGGACAGCTTGCGTCCATTGGTCTCGACGTCCATGCGGTTCTGGCCGATCACCTTCGGATCCGGCGCAAGCTGCGTGATGCCGTCATAGCTGGTGCCGAACAGGTAGCCGGAATTCTTGTCATACGTCATCGCGTTGCCGTAGCGGCGGAGATCCGCGAACGCGGCATCCTTGGTCATCTCGCCGGCGCTGACCCGCTTCATCAAGGTGGCGGCGTAGTTGCGCGCCAATTCGACGATCGCCTTGGTCTGATCGATGCGCGCGTTCACCATCTCCTGCTTCATCAAGTAGCCGGCAAGAACGCCGGACACGCACAGGCCGAACAAGGTGACGCCGACAAGAATGCCGAGCTTGGGGGCGATCTTCAGGTTGCTCAACTTCACTGGATGGCTCCGGAGATGGAGATAAAGGGATACGGGCGCGCGACTGACTCGATCGAAATTGAATCAACTTTTAGTGTGGGACCCATTAGCAACCTGTTACGACGGGCCCGTAGAAGCCCTGACCGGAGAGCGAAAACCGACAATATCCATCGCATCCGACAACCGGGAATTGTACGCACCCTCGGTGATTTCGCGTAAAAGACGCAAAGGCCCGCCCACAGGTGCGGGCCGCAACAAGAACCGACAAACCAAATCGGGAGCAGGACATGCCGAAATACAGGGTGGTGACGCCGAAGGGCGCGAGCTTCACGGTCGCGGGCAGCGACTATTCCTACGAGCGTGAGGCGCTCGATCCGATCGATGCCGAGATCGTCGAGGCGCCCGCCAACGAGGCCGAGTTCATCGCGGCAGCGAAGACCGCCGACGCCATCTACGCCAAGGGCATCCCGATCACCAAGACCATCATCGACGCGTTGGAGAGCTGCAAGGTGATTACGCTCGGCTCGGTCGGCGTCGACAGCGTCGACGTCAAGGCCGCGACCGCACGCGGCATTCCCGTCACCAACATCCCCGACACCTTCATCGAGGAGGTCGCCGACCACGCCATGATGCTGCTGCTCGCCGGCTTCCGCCGCCTGGTCGAGCAGGACCGCATGGTGCGCAGCGGACGCTGGGCGGAGGGGCGGCCCGCGCTGTTGAAGATCCCGCGGCTGATGGGCCAGACCCTCGGCTTCATCTCGTTCGGCCGTGTCGCGCGTGCGGTCGCGAAGCGCGCGGCGCCCTTCGGCCTGCGCATGATGGCCTACGATCCCTTCATCCAGGAAACGCTGATGTACGACCACGGCGTCATCCCGGCGACGCTGAACGAGGTGCTGTCGCAATCCGACTTCGTCTCGATGCACGCGCCGGCCCGGCCGGAGGTGCACCACATGCTGACCGAGAAGCATTTTCGGCAGATGAAGAAGGGCTCGGTCTTCATCAATACCGGCCGCGGCGCCACGGTGGACGAGGAGAGCCTGATCAAGGCGCTGCAGGAGGGCTGGATCGCGCATGCGGCGCTCGACGTGCTGGAAAAGGAGCCGCCGTCGCACAACAATCCCCTGCTCGGCATGGAGAACGTCACCCTGACTGCCCATGTCGCTTCCGCCTCGGCACGGTTCGACGAAGCGCGCAAGCGCCGCGTGGGCTACGAATTGTCACTGGTGCTGCAGGGCATGTGGCCGGTAAGCTGCGTCAACCCGTCGGTGCTGCAAAGCACCGCGCTCCGCCGCTGGCAGCCCGTCAGCATGGACCGCGGGCCGAACAGCTAGGCGGCCGGCGCAAAACGCGCCGGAAACCGCAAAGGCCCTTCACCGGCGATCAACGCCGGGAAGGGAGACATCAAGGGAGGAACTGATGAGGAACGACATCACACGTCGTGATGCCTTGGCGCTGGGCCTGTCCGCTACGGCATTCGCCGCCACTGGTGCTGCAGCGCAAACTGCGGGATCGCAGATCAAGGCCGCCGACGTCGCGGCGCCCAAGCTCGCCATCGAGAAGGGCGCGAGCCTGCGCATGTTGCGGCCGGTGCGCTTCGTCCAGGCCGACGAGGACGTGTTCCGCGCCAACGCGGCAAGTTTCACCAAGGAGACCGGGGTCGACATCAAGGTCGACTTCGTCGGCTGGGAGGACATCAACCAGCAGACCGCGGTGACCTCGAACTCCGGCGCCGGCCCCGACATCATCATCGGCTTCTCCGACGCCCCGCACATCTATGTCGACAAGCTGATCGAGCTCACCGACGTCGCCGACTATCTCGGCAAGAAGTACGGCGGCTGGCAGAACCTCGCGAAGGCCTACGGCAAAAAGGCCAAGAGCGATACCTGGATCGGCCTCCCGTTCGGCGCCACCGCCGGTCCCCTGATCTACCGCAAGTCGGTCCTCAAATCCGTCGGATTCGACAAGGCGCCGGACGACCATGCCGGGTTCCTGGATCTCTGCAAGAAGCTGCAAAAAGCCGGCAAGCCCGCCGGCTTTGCGCTCGGCAATGCCGTCGGCGACGGCAACGGCTTTGCGGACTGGATGATGTGGTCGCACAACGCCGCGCTGCTGGATGAAGAAGGCAATGTCACCATCAACAGCAAGGAGACCATCGCGGCGCTGAACTACGTCAAGGAGCTCTATCCGACCTTCATCGCCGGCACACCGTCCTGGAACGACGTCAGCAACAACCGCGCCTATTCCTCGCAGGAAATCGCGCTGACGGCGAACGGCGTCTCGCTGTACTTCTCGCTGAAGAACGATCCGGCGACCGCCGCGATCGCCGAGGATTCCGAACACCAGTTGCTGCCGAAGGGTCTCGCACCGATCTCGCCGATGTCGGGACTGACGCTGAACGCCATGGTGTTCAAGCACAGCCCCTATCCCAATGCCGCGAAGGCCTTCCTGCAGTTCATGCTGGAGAAGGAGCAGTACGAGCCGTGGCTCAACGCCAACAGCGGCTACTGGTCGCAGCCGCTCGCCGCCTATGCCGATGCGGCGGTGTGGAAGGGCGATCCCAAGGTGGCGATCTTCAAGAACACCATGAACAGCAACTACTACGCCGGCTACAAGGGTCCGATCTCGACCGCCACCGGGGCTGTTCGCGCGGACTACGTGACGGTGCAGATGTTCGCCTCGGTCGCGACCGGCGCCGCGACGCCGGAGGCGGCGGCCGCGGAAGCGGAGCAGCGCTGCAAGCGGTACTTCCGGCGTCAGGCGGCCAAGTGACGCCGAAAGGCGCGGCCGTCATTGCGAGGGGCAAAGCGACGAAGCAATCCAGGCTGTAACAACGGAAACAGACTGGATTGCTTCGCTTCGCTCGCAATGACGGTGTGGTGACATTCAAAACAGGACAAGCGACCCAATGTCCGTGACCACACTCTCCTCTCCCGCCCTGGCGGTCCGGCAACCGGGCTGGATCGTGCGGCTGTTCGACTACAAGCCGTTCCTGATCGTGATGTGCCTCGCGCCCGCGCTCGGGCTGCTCGCGGTCTTCCTCACCTATCCGCTCGGCCTCGGCATCTGGCTCGCCTTCACCGACACCACGATCGGCCGGCGCGGCGTCTTCGTCGGCCTGGAGAATTTCCAGTACCTGCTCACCGACCCCCTGTGGTGGAACGCGGTGTTCTACAGCGTGTTCTACACCGGCGTCGCGACCTTCGGAAAATTCGCGCTCGGCTTCTGGCTCGCGCTGCTGCTCAACAACCATTTCCCGTTCAAGAGCCTGCTCCGCGCCATCGTGCTGCTGCCCTGGATCGTGCCGACGGTGCTCTCGGCGCTGGCATTCTGGTGGATCTACGATCCGCAGTTCTCGATCATCTCCTACCTGCTGGTCGACGTGCTGCACTGGCGGTCGACCAATATCGACTTTCTCGGCTCGCCCTGGCCGGCGCGCTTCTCGCTGATCGTCGCCAATATCTGGCGCGGCATTCCCTTTGTCGCGATCTCGCTGCTGGCGGGCCTTCAGACCATCTCGCCGTCGCTCTACGAGGCCGCGATGCTCGACGGCGCCAGCGCCTGGCAGCGCTTCCGCTACATCACCTTCCCGATGATGATGCCGATCCTCGCCATCGTCATGACGTTCTCGATCATCTTCACCTTCACCGACTTCCAGCTGGTCTACGCCATCACCCGTGGCGGCCCCGTGAACTCGACCCATTTGCTGGCGACGCTGGCGTTCCAGCGCGGCATCGCCGGCGGCGAGCTCGGCGAAGGCGCCGCGATCGCGGTGTCGATGATCCCGTTCCTGGTGTTCGCGACGCTGTTCTCCTATTTCGGCCTGGCGCGCCGCAAATGGCAGCAGGGAGAGAGCAATGACTGATACCGCCGCGCAACCGGCCGCCGTCGCCACCACACCGCCGGACACCATGGCCTGGGATTCCGGGCTGCGGCGGCTGATGATGATCTACCTGCCGCTCGGCTGCTTCGTGCTGATCCTGCTGTTTCCGTTCTACTGGATGGCGATCACGTCGTTCAAGCCGAACGCAGAGCTGATGAATTTTAGGGAACACAACCCGTTCTGGATCACCTCGCCGACGCTCGCCCACATCAAGCATCTGCTGTTCGACACCGCCTATCCGCGCTGGCTGAAGACGACGATGCTGGTTGCGATCGGCTCGACCACGCTGTCGCTGATCGCGAGCACGCTCGCGGCCTACGCCATCGAGCGCTTGCGCTTCCGCGGCAGTCCCTATGTGGGCCTCGGCATCTATCTCGCCTATTTGGTGCCGCCGTCGATCCTGTTCATTCCGCTCGCCACGGTCGTGGTGCAGTTCGGCCTGTTCGACAGCCCGATGGCGCTGATCCTGGTCTATCCGACCTTCCTGGTGCCGTTCTGCACCTGGCTGCTGATCGGCTATTTCAAGTCGATCCCGTACGAGCTGGAAGAATGCGCGCTGGTCGACGGCGCCACAAGGCTCCAGATCCTGCGGCGGATCACGCTGCCGCTGGCGGTGCCCGGCCTGATCTCGGCCGGCATCTTCTCCTTCACGCTGTCCTGGAACGAATTCATCTACGCGCTCGCCTTCATCCAGAGCGGCGCCAACAAGACCGTGCCGGTCGCGATCCTGACCGAGCTCGTCACCGGCGACGTCTACCAATGGGGCGCGCTGATGGCGGGATCGCTGCTCGGCTCGCTGCCGGTTGCGATCTTCTACTCGCTGTTCGTGGATTACTACGTGTCCTCACTCACCGGCGCGGTCAAGGAATAGCAAGAGCTAAGCCAGCCGTGCCTTGAGGCGCGGCGTGACCCAGCTGAGAAAGGCGCGGAGCTTGAGTGGCACGGGCTTGCGCTCCGCATAGACGATATGCACCGGCCACGGTTCCTGCTCGAATTTTTCCAGCATGAGAACGAGTTTCCCCGCGCGCCGCGCGGTCTCCATCTTGTAGGACATCACCCGCGCGATGCCGGCACCCGCAACCGCGGCCTCGACCGCCGCCTCGGAGTCGCTCACCGTCAACCGCGATCGTATCGGGGTCGCAACTTCGCGGCCGCCTATGACGAACTTCCAGTTACGCTGAGCCGCGACGCTGTCGATGCTGATACAGTCGTGAGCTGCAAGATCGGCGGGCGCACTTGGCCGCCCGTGTTTGGCGAGATATGTGGGGCTCGCACAGAGCGCGAACCGGACCGAGCCGACCCGGGTCGCTATCAGGTTGCTGTCGGGGAGATTGCCGATCCGAATCGAAATATCGATGTTCTCCTCGACGGTGTTGACGATGCGGTCGGTCAGGACGAGCCGCAACGCGATCTCGGGATAGGCCTCCATGAATTCGAGCGCAATCGGCAGGAGGTGCATGTGCCCCAGTCCCCACGGCGAAGTGACTGCGAGATCGCCCTTGGGCGCCCTGTACTCGCCGGAGACCTCCCGTTCGGCGTCGTCCACCTGCTCGATGATGCGCTTACAGGCCTCGATATAGGATCGCCCGGCATCGGTCAGTGTCACCTGACGTGACGATCGCTGAAACAACTGGGCTTTCAGTCGCGCCTCAAGCTCGGCGACTTTGCGGCTGACGGTCGCGACCGGCGTCTTAAGACGCCGCGAGGCAGCCGAAAAGCTTCCTGTCTCGGTGACCGCGATGATCACCGACATCGCCTCCAAGCGGTCCATCAGACCTGTCTTTCCAGATATTGAGAAGTTGGTTCTCGACCATACCGGCTGCTCCATTCCGCAGCAATCAGCTACGTCGGAAACGATCTGGGGCCTTGGGTGGGGCCTTGGGAATGCGACGGTTGGATGGTTGCCTGAAAAACGATCAATCGACGCGCCGCCCGGTTTGCATACCGTCGACCGACTGACAACCGAGGACGCCATGGGATTGGACACGAGAGATTTGCTGTCGCGCCGTCACTTTTGCCTCTGCTGCCTGGCCGGCACGGCAATCGGGGCGAGCAACGGCTGGCTTTCGCCGCGCCAGGCCTATGCCGAAGCGCGAGGCCTCGTCAGCCTGATCAAGGACAGTGCTGCGACATCCCCGATCGTCACGCACAAGCTCCGAAGCAACATTGCGGTGCTGGAAGGCTCCGGCGGCAACATTGCCGTCCTCACCGGGCCTGACGGCAAGCTGCTGATCGACGCGGGCATCCGCGTCTCGCGTACCCAACTCACCAGGGCGCTGTCCGATCTCGGCAACGCCCCTGTCACCCATCTCGTCAATACTCACTGGCATTTCGATCACGCCGACGGCAACGAATGGCTCAATTCCGCCGGCGCCAGGATCATCGCGCAGGAAAACACCCGAAAGCACCTCCTCGGCGTTCAGCGCGTCGAGGACTGGGACTACAACTTCCTTCCGCTCGGCCCCGGCGGAATTCCCAGCGAGACATTCTCCGGCAGCCACGAGCTCCGGCTCAACGGAGCCTCGATCGGCCTGAAGTACTACGGGCCCGCGCACACCGACAGCGACATCTCCGTTACCTTCGCAGAAGCCAACGTCGTTCATGTCGGCGACACCTTCTGGAACGGCATCTACCCATTCATCGACTATTCGACCGGCGGCAGCATTGACGGGATGATCGCGGCATCGGACGCCAATCTCGCCGCGACCGACGCGGATACGATCATCATTCCCGGTCATGGCCAGCCGGTCAGCAACAAAAACGAGCTTCAGGCCTTCCGCGACATGCTTGTCGCGATCCGCGACAACGTCGCCCGGCTGAAGGCACAAGGACGAACGCGGGACGAAAGCGTCGCCGCCAAACCGACGGCGGCCTTCGACGCGAAATGGGGGCAGTTCGTGATCGATCCCGGCTTCTTCACCAGACTGGTCTACCAGGGTGTTTGAAAAGCGAACGGCTGACGTTCGTGAACCATCTGTTTTGACAGGAAAATCGACATGAGCATCGCAGACATCGCGCCCCCGACAACCCGCATCGACCGTCGCCGCGTCGTTCTCGGACTATCCGGAATGACTGTAGCCGCTGCTCCGTCGAGTGCATCAGCCAAGCCGCAACGGGACGCGCAGGGCACCAGCTATCCGGTCGTCTACCATCGAACCAAGACCGTCGATGGGATCAAGATATTCTATCGCGAAGCGGGTCCGAAGGACGCACCGGTGGTGGTGCTGCTGCACGGCTTCCCGACCTCCTCGCACATGTTTCGCAACCTGATCCCGGCCCTGGCCGACCGCTACCACGTGATCGCTCCCGACTATCCCGGCTACGGCCAGAGCGACATGCCGCCGCGCGCGACGTTCAAGTACACGTTCGACCGCTTCGGTGAGCTCGTCGACGGCCTGCTCGGTCAGCTCGGCGTCACCCGCTATGCGATGTATGTGATGGACTACGGCGCTCCCGTGGGCTGGCGCCTGGCGCTCAAGCATCCCGAGCGGATCAGCGGCCTGATCGTGCAGAACGGCAATGCCTATGACGAAGGGCTGAAGGAATTCTGGAATCCGATCAAGCAATACTGGGCCGACGGGTCCGAGACGAGCCGGCAGGCGTTGATGAAGCTGGTCACGCTGGAGACGACGAAATTCCAGTACACCGATGGCATGTCCGACGTGAGCCGTATTTCGCCTGACAACTGGCTCCAAGATCAGGCGCTGCTCGACCGTCCCGGCAACAGCGAAATCCAGATGGACCTGTTCTACGACTATCGGACCAATCTGCCGCTGTATCCCGCAGTGCAGGCCTACTTCCGCAAGCACAAGCCCCCGACACTGATCGTCTGGGGCAAGAACGATTTCATCTTCCCCGCCGACGGCGCCCATCCCTACAAGCGCGACCTGCCGCAGGTGGAATTTCACCTCATCAACACCGGCCATTTCGCGCTTGAGGACAAGTTCGACGAAATGGTTCCCCTGATCCGCGACTTCCTCGCCCGCAAGATCGCCTGATCATTTCGGAAGGAACGGACATGTATGCCACCCTCGACTGCATGGCCGTTCTGGCGGTCTCCACATTGTTTGCAGCGGCTGCCGTCGCCCAAACCGCCAGGGACGTGCGTGGCCCCTCCCCG
The DNA here is from genome assembly GCF_054049735.1 of Bradyrhizobium sp. P5_C12. Classification (NCBI taxonomy): domain Bacteria; kingdom Pseudomonadati; phylum Pseudomonadota; class Alphaproteobacteria; order Hyphomicrobiales; family Nitrobacteraceae; genus Bradyrhizobium; species Bradyrhizobium sp. P5_C12. Next base: position 108,807 of record NZ_JBFULU010000015.1, on the reverse strand, counting down.
CTGGTCGCGATCGAGAACGAGGCGCCCGCCCGGCTGATCGTCGATCCGCCGCTTGCCGACCAATTGGCGCGGGGCCTCGTCTTCATCCAGTACGCAACGGAAAACCTGCGTATCGTGCCGGTATTCGGCAAGGGCGCGCTCGACGTATCGCCGCGTATCGGCCACGTTCATGTCACGGTCGACGACGCGCCGTGGCATTTTGTCGATGCCAGTGGCGAGACCGTAATCGTGGTCGGACTGAATCCAGGCCCGCACAAGGTGCTATTCGAGTTGGCCGATCCCACGCACCGCGTGATCGATAGCAAGATGGTCAGCTTCGAGATTCCGCAGCATCCAAACCCGGCGCCCGCACCGGCGCGGTAAGAGTGGGAGGAATTCAAGCATGTGAGGTGACCGATCGGCGCGCGCGAAGCGCCCCCAAATCGCGTTTTCGGACGTCTTTACACCTGACGGTCTGCTGCGTAGGCTCCAGAGCATTGTTGTTTTTTATTTTCTGGAGCATTTGACATGAAGACATTGGCCTTGATCGTCGCCGCTGTTCTATTGCTCGTCCCTGCCGCATCCAGCGTGCAGGCTCAGACCGGAAGCTCGACCGCGACCAAAAAGAGCAGCAAGCCGCCACAGGCGAAAAATCTGCCCCGATGCAGCCGCGCAATGCAGATGGCCGGCAAACCGTGTTACGGCGGATAACGCGCAGCGACGGGTGAACAAAGCCCCGGGCATCGCGCCGGGGCTTTGCCTGCGGCCTTTGGCCCGGGTTCACAAAACTGCAATGTGCGATCCGCATAAGGCGTGCTTCCGCTAACAGGAGACGCACATGCGCGCGACCTTTCTTGCCTCCGTCGCAACGATCATTCTCACCGCGAGCACGGCGCTCGCCGAGAACGAGGGCGAATTCCCGGCCAAGCTCGCAGGCCACGTGGTGATGCCGGCCGAGTCGTTCATCGACGCCCCGGCGGATGCGCCCGCCGATCTCAAGACCTCCGGCAAATACACCACCGGCAAGCGCGTCGACGCGCTCGGCACCGTGATGGGCAAGTCCTTTGAGCGTTCGACCGGCGTCTCGCTGCCGTTCAAGGGCCAGCCGCTCCAGGGCCATTCCGGCATCAAGACGATGCCCGACGGCACCTTCTGGGTCATCACCGACAACGGCATGGGCGCGCGCGCCAACTCGCCGGACTCGATGCTGTATCTCAACCGCTACAAGATGGATTGGGCGAGCGGCAAGATCGAGCGCCAGGAGACCGTCTTCCTGCACGATCCGGACAAGAAGGTGCCGTTCCGCATCGTCCATGAAGACACGCAGAAGCGTTACCTCACCGGCTCCGATTTCGACACCGAAGGTTTCCAGATCATCGGCGACACCTTCTGGATCGGCGACGAGTTCGGCCCCTACATCCTGAAGGCCGACAAATCAGGCAAGATCCTCGGCGTGTTCGAGACGGTCGCCGACGGCAAGCCGGTGCGCTCGCCCGACAACTGGGCGGTGGCGACCCCGGGCGCGCCGGGCGCGACCTACACCAACGTCAACCTGCGCCGCTCCAAGGGCTTTGAGGGCTTTGCCTCGTCGAAGGACGGCAAATTCCTCTACGGACTGCTCGAGGGTCCGCTGTGGGATGCCGACAAGAAGGACTGGGAGAAGGTCGACGGCAAGGAGGCCTCCCGCATCCTCGAATTCGACGTCGCCGCGGAAAAGTTCACCGGCCGCTACTGGCAGTATGTGTTCGAGCAGAACGGCAACGCCATCGGCGACTTCAACATGATCGATCCGAGCAGCGGCCTCATCATCGAACGCGACAACGGCGAAGGCACCGCCGACAAGGCCTGTCCGCAGGGCACCCGCGGCGACAATTGCTTCCCCGACATCGCCAAGTTCAAGCGCGTCTACAAGATCGAGCTGACCGACGCCAATGTCGGCAAGCCCGTGCGCAAGATCGGCTATATCGACCTCATGAAGATCCGCGACCCCGACAAGAAGGCGCGGAAACCGCTCAATGACGGCGTCTACACCTTCCCGTTCTTCACCATCGAGAACGTCGACCGGGTCGACGACACCCACATCATCGTCGGCAACGACAACAATCTGCCGTTCTCGTCCAGCCGCGATCCCAACAAGGCCGACGACGACGAGTTCATGCTGCTCGAGGTCGCGGACTTCCTGAAGGCGAAGTAGGCTGACGCTCTCTCCTCTCCCTCTCCCCGTTCTTACGGGGAGAGGGTTGGGGTGAGGGGCTCTATCCACGAAAACGGTGACAGTTGGACTCGCGGAGAGTCCCCCTCACCCGGATCGCATCTTGCGATGCGATCCGACCTCTCCCCGCAAGCGGGGCGAGGTGAAGAGCCCCCTACCTCACCGTAAACTCCACCGGAATCGTGAAGCTCATCGCGCCGTTGGTGATCTCGGGCGGGATCGGCGGAAACGGCTGCGCCTGGCGGATCATGGACATGGCCTGGGCATCGAAGGCGGCGACGCCCGACGAGCCGCCGAGACGGCTGGACGTCACCTGCCCGCTCCGGCTCAGCGTAAAGCTCAGCCGCGCGACGCCGCGCTGACCGCCGCCACCGGACGGATATTGGTGGAAGCGCATCAAATGCGCGCGGACGCGCTGATTATAGGACGCGATCACTGAAGCCACCGCACCTGCGCTCATGGCGGAAGCCATCGGCGCCTCGCGCTCGGCGCGCGACGGCGCGCTGGTGCGCGGCGCGGGCGTCGCTTCCGACGGCTTCTTGGCCTCACGGCGAACCAGTTTCGGCTTCGCAGGCAAGGGCTTTTCGACCGGCACGATCTTCGCAGCCTCGGGCCTGGCCGGTGCCGGCTCCGGCCTCTGCTCCGGCGGCGCGACGACCTCCGGCTTCTCCTGCGGCGGCGTCGGCGCGATGGTGTCCTCGACGACTTGCTGCTGCACGGGCTCCGGCGGCGAGGCGTCGGCCTCCTGCATCAGCGGTCCCGGCGCGACGTTGTCCTGGGTCGGTTGCGGCGCCGAGGTCACGGGTGACATGTCCACCATGATCGCGGGCAGGCTGACGCCCTGTTCCGGCTGTGACCTGAGCCAGCTCATCGCAAGCAGCGCGGCGGCAATATGCAACGCCACGATCATCGCCGCCGACACGCCCCAGCGTATGCCCTCGCGCTCGCCAAGCGGTTCGTGCAGGGCAAAGGCGTTCGCGGCCATCAGCTACGTCCGTCGAGGCCGACCAGCGCGACCTTGAGATAACCGGCATTGCGCAAGGTGTTCATCACCTCCATCAGATCGCCGTAGGAGACCGCCTTGTCGGCGCGCAGATAGATGCGCTCGTCCTTGCGGCCCTTGGTGGCGGCGTCGAGCGATGTGGCAAGCGCGTCGCGGGCGACGACGTCCTCGCCCACGGCGATCGAGAGGTCCGGCTTCACGGTGACGAAGACCGGCTTGTCCGGCCGCGGCGCCGGCTCGGCGGCAGTCGCCGGCAGCTCGACGCCGATATCGACGGTGGCGAGCGGGGCCGCCACCATGAAGATGATCAGGAGCACCAGCATCACGTCGATGAACGGCGTGACGTTGATCTCGTGCGTGACGTCGAGATCGCCGGGGTCGCCGCGCGACCTGAGCCCCGATAGCGAGCGTCCGCCGAGCTTCGCGGCCATGGCCTACTCCGCCGCCCGCGCCAGGCGGAAATCGCGATGGTCACGCTGGCGGCTCACCAGCAGCATGAGCTGCGCCGAGGCGTCGCCGAGCAGCGCGCGGTAGTTGGTGATGCCGCGGACGAGGTGATTGTAGATCACCACCGCCGGGATCGCGGCGACGAGGCCGAGCGCGGTGGCGAGCAGCGCCTCCGCGATGCCCGGCGCGACCACCGCGAGGCTCGTGGTGTGGCTCTCGGAGATGCCGATGAAGGAATTCATGATGCCCCAGACCGTGCCGAACAGGCCGACGAACGGCGCGGTGGCGCCGATGGTCGCGAGCACGCCGGTGCCGCGCGCGATCTGCCGCGACATCGCCGCCTCGACCCGCTCCAGCCGCAGCGCCACGCGCTCCTGGAGACCGTCGTCGAGGACGCCGCCGGAGAGCTCCGCCTCCCTGGCGCAGGACTGGATGAGCTGGGCGACCGCATCATGCGCATCGCCGGCCCGCTCTGCCGCCTCGGCGAGCTTCATGTTGCCTTCAAGCGCGCGCGTGCGCATCACAGCGAGCGCGCTCTTGCGGCGCAGCTCGATGGTCTTGGCGAGCCACACCGTCCACGTCACCAGCGAGGCGACGGCGAGCCCGATCATCACCGCTTTCACGACGATGTCCGCGCTGACGAACATGCCCCAGGGCGACAGATTGCGCGGCAACAGCGCCTCGTCGATCGCGAAGGCCGGGGCCGGCGCGAGCGCCAGCGCGATTGTTACGATCACGTGCCGAAGCCTGGAATTGCTTTGCATCCTGATCTCCCGACAGACAGAAGAAACTACGCCGCGATCCGGTCCGCGAGCTGACGGAACCGCACAAGCTGGTCGGCGCGCAACGCGCGGGCCTCGTCGCGACCGACGAAGACCTTGAACATGATGCCGCCGTCGGCATTGACGAAGGCGACGAAGGCCGAGGTCTTGCCCATGAACGGACGCTCGACGAAAGCCACGGCCGCACAGCGCTCGTGCCGGAGATGGCCGTGCAGTCCCTTCGGCTGCGTCAGGTTGAAGTAACCGCGGCCGATCTCGCCCGCGGGGATGCTGCCTGTGAACTCGAAGATCGCATCATCGGTGTGCACGATCAGCGTCACCTCGCCCCACTCTGCGATGTCCTGCATCGCGGCGGCGAAATGCTCGCCGGCGCCGATGCGGACCATGGACGGCGGCAGCGCCTCGATCACCGCGCGTGGCGAGACCTTGCGCTCGCGCGCAACGTCCTCGATCACCGCGCCGGGATTGTCGGCCATATGCGCCCTGAGATCGGCGAGATCGGTACTCGGCATGTCCGGCTCCTCTCGTGCTCGCCACCTCAGGCGGCTGCGGCCTTGCGCTCGCTCTGGATCACCTCAAAGCCCTCGAACTTGGGATGGCCGAGATAGAGGCTCTCGCCGGTCCTGTTGTCGGCGCGAGCGTGGGCGCGGCGGAATTCCTCCGAGCGCGTCCAGGCCTCGAACGCCGCCTTGTCGACCCAGGTGGTGTGCGACGAGTACAGCGTGTGGTCCTCGGCCTCGGGGCCCTTGAGCAGATGAAACTCGACGAAGCCCGGCATGGTGCCGAGATAGGATTCGCGGGTGGCCCAGACGGTCTCGAACGCGGTCTCCGCGCCCTTCTTCACCTGGAAGCGATTCATAGCGATGAACATAAAGTCTCTCCTTCTGATCAAGACGAAAACGCGCCGAAGCCGCGCTGGAGCATCAACGCGGCCCGGCGGAGATTAATGGTGTTGCGATGCCTGGGCTCACGCACCTCCAAAGTGGATCTTCAGGCCGGCCTTGTAGACCCTGCCCGGTCCCGGGCTCGACCAGAGCACGTCGTTCTGCGTGGTGCCGTCGGTTGAGCTGCCGGGAATGGCGTAAGGCCGGTAGTACTGGTTCAAGAGGTTGTCGATCGAGGCCGAAAACACGATGTCCTTGGTCGCGTTGTAGGTCAGGTAAAGATTGACCAGATCGTAACCGGTCGACGGGACGTAGCCGACAGGCACGTCGTTGTTGGGGCCGAAGGATGCCCACTGTGCCGACAGGATCAGGGTGCGGTCGAGCAGGCGGACACCACCGGTCGTGACGACCTTGGTGGGGGTGATGGTCGCGAGCCCGATATTGGTCGCCACGTTCTTGCCCTTGATGTAGTGACCGGCGACACCGACGAACCAGCCGCCGGCATCGTACATGGTCTCCGCCTCAAAGCCCTCGATCCGGGCATTGGCGATGTTCTGGTACTGGTAGTACTGGCTCGCCGGGCCGAACGGCGTCGCCACCAGCGGCGAGGCGACGAGGTCGATGTAGTCGCTGACGTCGTTGCGGAAGAGGTTGATCTTGCCGCGGAACGAGTCGGACGCTGAGAAGATGTTGTCATACTTCAAGTTGAAGCCGACTTCCTTGTTCTTGCCGACTTCGGGACGAAGGTTCGGGTTGGGCAGGAAGCAGAACAGGCCGCTGGTCCCATCAGGACAGGGGAAGAAAACCGGTCCGCCGCCGGTCGCATGCGCGCCGGAGATCACCGTCTCCGTGATCGACGGCGCACGATAACCCTCGGCATAGCTGACATAGGGCTGGAAGCCCGCCACCGGAGTAACGCCGAGGGTGATCTTCGGCGAGAAGCGATCGCCACCGGCGTGCGTATTGCCAGAGTCCAGGTCGTAGCGGTCGTAGCGGATCGCACTCACCGCCTCGAACCATGTGCTGTAGTTCTGCTTCAACTGGAGGAAGCCGCCTGACACCGTACGGATGCCGCTTGGCGTAGTGATGTTGGAGTTGCCGCGACTGTCGGTGGTCTTCACATCGTCCTGGAACGCATCGACGCCCCAGGTGACCGCGTTGCGCCAGTCGCCGACATTGAAGCGCGTGGTGTTGTTGGCATCGAAGCCGACCGTATCCAGTACATAGCCGCGCTTGTCGCCGACGCAGCCCGAAACGTTGTTTCCGAAGCCGCCGTTGCAAAAAACCGAGGTGGTCGTGCCGTAGTGATAAGTCTTGGTCTGATCGTTGTCGGTGCGGTTACCGTAGACCGACATGTGCCAGTCGAACAAATTGTCGCTCGGCAGCGAGTAGTTCCAGGTGATGGTGCCGGTGTAGTTCTTGGCATCGGATGCGTAGACCGACGAACCGCGATTCAGCGCAATCAACGCCTGGCTCGTCGTCGGACCGCGATTGAACTGGCCGATATCGTACTGATAGTCCTGGAAGACCGCGCCGAACTTGACCTCGTGACCGATCGCGGGGCGCACCGTGAGCTTCATCAGCCCGGCCTCGACCTGGTTGCCGGTGTTGCCAATCTCGGTGCCGTTTCCGTCCTTGTAATTGCCTTGCGTGCGGTAGACCGCGCCGCCAAAGATATCGACGTCGGGGGTGGCGCGCACGCCGCCGAATACCGAGCCGAGGCCGCGATTGGTGTTGGAGCCATAGGAGCCGGAGAGATCAACGCCCCAGCGCTCGCCGGGCCGCAACACGTCGTTGATGTCCTTGGTCCGGAACGAGACGACGCCGCCGATCGCGCCGGAGCCATAGATATTGGCGGTCGGACCGCGCACGATGTCGACGCCGCCGATCAGCTCGGGATCGAGGAAGAAGGAGCCGTTGGCGTTGTGACCGGTACGCTGATAGTTCTGCCGCGCACCGTCGACGACTACCGCGACGCGGCCGAAATCCTGCAAGCCGCGAATGTTGATGACGGTCGCAGGATCGTCGCCGCGCTCCTGGAACGACACGCCGGGCACGGCGTAGAAGATATCAGACAGCCGGTTCGGCTGGAGACCCTGGATCTGGTCGAGCGTCACGGTGCTGACGGGCGCAAGCGCATCGATCGCGCGCTCCGGGGTTTTGGTTGCGGCGACCGTGATGGTGTCGAGCGTCTGTACGGGTGCGGTGCCGCCGGCCTGGGCGCGGGCGTTCATCGCCTCGGGTGTCGCCTGCTGCGCGACTTGCGGCTTGGCCGGCTTGCGCTTGGCCTGTTTCGGCCGTTCCGGCGACGCGTGCTCGGCTTGCGGCGATGCGGTCTGCGCAAGACCGCTCTCCGTCGCCAATGCCGCGATTGAAACCACCGACGCGCCCAAAATCAGGGCGCGCGAATACCTAGCCCCGTCAGCCATATCACCCCAGCCTGCACTTCACTTTWGTTTTGGAGTCTGTTGGCTGGCGTGCGTTCGCAACGCGAACGACTGGCTGGCTGATTTTTTCAAGACGCGGGCAAGTTCCCCCGCTGACATAATTGGTTACGTGGCAACAGTTCGACGGTCAATGACGTTAGGTTGCAGTTTATATCGATTGTAAATTGCCGCCGTTGGAATGCGCCTGTTGCCACCTATACAAGCAGGCAGCATCTGCAATTTCGAAAGCGCATCACACCAACAATGTCAGCAGCGTCCGAAGACAAATTCGGCGGCGTGGCGGGGCCGGCAGAAAGCCCTTCTGCAACAACGAGAACCTTGACCATGCGCGGGAGCCGGATCGACAGCCGCGAACTCTTCGCTGCCGAGCGCGAGATCATCATCGCGCATGGCGAGGAAACCTATCGCCTCCGCCTGACCTCGCAGAACAAGCTGCTCCTGACGAAGTAACCTGCAATGACATTTTGTCGCACCCTCACCCAACTCCTGCTCACCGGCACGATCGCATTCGCGTCCACTGCGCACGCCGCCGGCATCACCGTGCATGACGCCCGCAACCGCGACGTTGCCGTGGGCGATATCGCGCGCACGGTCTCGATCGGCGGCGCCATCACCGAGATCCTCTATGCGCTCGGGCTCGAGAGCCGCCTGGTCGGCGTCGACACCACGAGCCTCTATCCGGCGGCAGCGCTGCACGACAAACCCAATGTCGGCTACATGCGCCAGATTTCGGCCGAGGGCGTGCTCGGCCTCAACCCCACGCTGATCCTGGCGATCCAGGGGTCGGGCCCGCGCGAAACCATGGACATCCTGGAGACGGCGAAGGTGCCGCTGGTGCTGGTGCCCGAGACATTCTCCGAGGAAGGCCTGATCGAAAAGATCAGGCTGGTCGGCCACGCCATGGGCGTCGATGCGCGCGCCGAATGCCTGGCGACCGCAGTCGGCACCGATCTCGCGCAGCTCCGCGCACTGCGCGCCAAGGTGACGAAGCCGGTGCGCGTGATGTTCGTGATGTCGCTTGTGAACGGGCGAGCGATGGTCGCCGGTCACAAGACCGCCGCCGACGAGATCATCCAACTCGCAGGCGCCACCAACGCCGTCGACGACTACGATGGCTACAAGAACATCGGCGACGAGGCGATCGTGGCGGCCAAACCCGACGTCGTTCTGTCGATCGAGCGAAGCAAGGACACGCTCCAGGCCGACGCGATCTACACCCATCCCGGCTTTGCGCTGACGCCCGTCGCAGCCAACAAGGGCTTTATCACCATGGACGGGCTTTACCTGCTCGGCTTTGGACCGCGCACGGCCGCAGCAGCGCGAGATCTGTCCGTTAAGCTCTATCCGGCATTGGCCGACGGGGGCGGCGGCGCATTCACGTCGGCCTTGTCGGCGGCGAATTGCCGGCAATGAGCGTGGCGATCGGGACGGACGCGCGGCGACGCGCCGGCGCAGGGCGGCGCTCCGCATCGATCGCAATTCCGGTGCTCCTTGCGGCGCTCGCAGCGACCGCGATCATTGCGCTCACCGTCGGCGCAGCCGGCATTCCGCTCTCACGATTGCCCGCCGCGTTGGGGCTTGTCTCGGACGGCGCCGCGAATGCAGTGACGGCCCGCGACCAGCTCGTGTTGTGGTCGATCCGCATTCCGCGGATCGCGGCGACCGCGATGGTCGGCGGCCTGCTGGCAGCCGCCGGCGCGATCATGCAGGGGCTGTTTCGCAATTCCCTTGCCGACCCCGCACTCGTCGGCATCTCCAGCGGCGGCGCGCTCGCGGCCGCAAGCGCGATCGTCTTCACCGATTCGCGCTTCGGCCAGACGCTGCACTTCCTCCAGACCGAGCTGTTGCCGCTCGCGGCTTTCGCCGGATCGCTGACGGCGACCGCGATTCTCTACGGCATCTCCAGCCGTGCCGGGCGAACCTCGATCGCGATCTTCCTGCTCGCCGGTGTCGCCATCACCGCCATCGCCAATGCCGGCATCGGCCTGCTCGTGTTCATCGCCGACGACCGCCAGCTCCGCGACATTACGTTTTGGCTGCTCGGCTCGATGAGCGGTTCGACCTGGAGCAAAGCGGCGTTACTCGCGCCGGTTCTCGTACTCGGGCTTGCGGCCTGCGCCTTTATCGCGCGCGGCCTCGATCTGCTGGTACTCGGTGAAGCCGACGCCTTTCACGGCGGCGTCGACGTCGAACGCCTGAAGCGGATCTCGATCGTCATGGTCTCTGCGATGACCGGGGTCGCGGTGTCGATCAGCGGCGTCATCGGCTTCGCCGGCATCGTCGTGCCGCATCTGTTGCGCCTCGTCATCGGACCGACGCATCGCCTGCTGCTGCCGGCCTCGGTGCTGCTCGGCGCCATCCTGATGGTTGGCGCCGACACACTGGCGCGCACCATCGTGGCGCCGGCGGAGATGCCGATCGGGATCTTGACCGCCGCGGTCGGCGCGCCGTTCTTCCTGGGGATCCTGCTGCGGCAGCGCGGGCTCGGCTCGCTATGAGCGCCGTGATCGAAGCGCGGGCTTTAAGCAAACGCGCCGGCCGCGCGACGTTGCTCGATGGCGTCGGCCTTGCTGTCACAGCCGGCGAGATGGTCGCCATCATCGGCCCGAACGGCGCCGGCAAATCGACGCTGCTGCGGCTGCTGTCCGGCGATCTCCGCCCGAGCGAGGGAGAGGTGCGGCTGAAGCAGCGCGACATCCGCAGCTTCACGCCGCGCGAACTCGCCGCGCGCCGCGCGATGCTGTCCCAGCACATCAATGTCAGCTTTCCCTTCACCGTCGAGGAAATCGTGCTGATGGGCGCGGGCGATCGCAGCCTTCGCGATGCAGGCCCGCTTGTCGACGCCGCGCTGGACGAGGTTGGCCTTGCGCATTTTCGCGAACGGCAATTGCCGACGCTATCCGGCGGCGAACAGCAGCGTACTCATTTCGCCCGCGTGCTGGTGCAGCTCGCCTGCGGCGAGGCCGAGCACGGACCGGGACTGCTGCTGCTGGACGAGCCGACCTCGAGCCTCGATCTGCGCCACCAGATCGACCTGGTCGAAGCCGCCCGCCGCCGCGCGGCCGGTGGCACCGCTGTGATCGCGATCCTGCACGACCTCAATCTTGCGATCCGCTTTGCGGACCGGCTCGTCGTGCTGAACGGCGGCCGTCTCGCCGCCGACGGCCCGCGCACTGAGGTCGTCACACGCGAGACCATCCGCGACATCTTCGAGATCGACGCCGTCGTCCACCAGACCGACGACGGCGTGCCTTACGTGCTGCCGCAATCGATGCGGGCGGCGGGGCAAGCCGAACTGCCGCCGCGGCCAATTCTCTAGAGTGTAGTGACTTTGGGGCGATCGATGTAGCCGCAGACTGGCTGCACCTCTCCCGCTTGCGGGGGAGGTCGGCGCGAAGCGCCGGGTGGGGCTCTCTCCACACGGGGAGTGTCCCGGTGTGGAGAGAGCCCTCACCCCAGCCCTGTCCCGCAAGCGGGAGAGGGAGCGCACTTTCCTTCGCGGCGACTAAACTTCAACCCGCCGGCACGATCACCATGCTCTTGTCCTTCGGCCAGCGGATGCGCCAGGAGAACTTGATCTCCTTGATCTCGCCGGGTTTTGCGTCGAACGCCCATTCCAGCACGCCGCGCTTGTCGCGCAGATTGGTGGTCGTGGGCGGCGTGGTCGAGGACAGCATCTCGACGCCAATATCCTCGTTCTCGCTGACCGGAAGCTGATCCTCGAGCGCGATGCGGATCGGGAAGTCGTGCCCGTTGCGAACGACGGTGCGGAACGAACGCGTGTCGGTCTTGGAGGACGCGATCACGCCGGCCGTGCCTTCGTTCTGCCTGATGACGGTGCGCTCGATCTTGATCTTGTCGTCGGCACCGAAGCCAAGCCGGATCGCGTCGTTCCGCGCGGCGGTCGAGAATTTGCTGCGACCGACGAACGTGCCGTCGCGGAAGATCGCGACCTTACCGGGCAGCAGATTGGTATCCTCGGCAAGCTTGAATGACGCCTCGAGGTAAGCAGTTGGATCCACGACCGGGGCGGCGCGGATGGCGAGGTCGGGCGTCACCGTCATGGAGGAGATGAGCAGGCTCTTGGCGCCCTCATTGGCGCCGAGACTGACGCGGCCGCTGATCTGATACACGGCCTGGAAATCGCCGATCTCGGCGTTGGCCTGCTGTTCGTCCGCGCGCTCACGCAGCTCGGGCTCCGCCGCTTTCGCCATCGCCGGAGATTGCGCCTGCCGCGTCATCGGCTGCGCGGGCATCGCCATGTCCGACGCCGCGCCCAATGCCAGCGGCTTCGGCAGTTGCGGATACCTCACAGCCAGCGTGTTCAGCTCCGGCGCGCTACCGCCGCGGCCGATGCGGACGGTGGAGACGCCCAGCGTGACGTTCGACCAGTCCTCGCCGGTCGATTGCGTGATCTCGGCGCGGCGGACCAGCTCCAGCTGCGGCTTGCGGTCCTTGGCGCCGGTGTCGAGCCGGGCGTCGTAGAGCGGCAGCCAGCGCGCGTTGCGCACATTGTAAGTCACCCGCAACGTCGCCTTGGTCGCGGCGGGCGCGACAACGTCCATACGCACCTCGAGCTTTGTCGTCGGCTTAGCCTTGCGCTCGGCTTCAAGCTCGGCAATCTGCCGATCGATCTCGCGCACCTTGCGCGTCGCATCGCGGACGGCGGTGTTCGCGGCAGCGACCTCCTCACCGACTGCTGCGAAGGCCGCGCGCCATTCGGCGACCGGCCTCGCCTCTCCTTTGTCGCCGATCCCAGCGGGAGAGGCTTCTGCAAAGCGCTCCGCAAATTTTCGTCGCGCATTCAGCGCGTCGATCGCGTCTCCCAGGTCGGCGCGCTGGTCGTTCAGAGCCTGGATGCGCTTCTCCAGCTCGGGCAGGTTGACCGGCGCCGCGCGCGGCGTTCGCGCGTCGATCGTGCCGATGGTGAGCTTTGCGCTCCCCTCACCCTCCACCCGGATGGAGGAGCTATCGAGACCAAGCGGAAAATCCTTGGCAACCAGCGTCGAGTCGCCGGGCGGCAAGTCGACCGTGATGATACGGGTGACGGTGGCGCCGTCCGGATAAACCGTGACGGTGTCGATCGCCGAATTGGCGTCGAGATCAGCGGCCCATGACGGTGATGCCGCCGCCATGGTCACCAGAACCAGGCTCGTCGTTGCCAAACATCTTGCGGTGATGCGCATAAAGTCCCTCCTGCCGATATCGCCGCGCCGCCAGCCGGACGCGCGATCAAAATGCCTCGCCAACATGGTTGGACGCGGCAGCGAAGGAACTGGTTCGATTGGGGTTTCCGTGGGGCACCGCTGCGGCGGTACCAAGGCCGCGGAACGCATCGGCGCGCCGCGGCGGATCTGCCTCAGACCGGGCCGGGCGAACCCTGGCCGAAGATGCGCCGAAGCAGGTCGGTCACGTTCTTGGCGCCGGCCTTCTTCAGAATGCCGGCACGGTAGCCCTCGACCGTCCGTGCACTCAGATGCATGCGCCGGGCGATCTCCTTGTTGGTCAGGCCGGCGGCGAGATGCTCGAGCACGTCGCCTTCGCGCCCGGTCAGGGGTTCGCAGCCGGGCAGCCAGCGCTGCCGGTTCGAACCGGGCTGCGCGAACTCGTCGATCGCGGCATCGATCCGGTCGACGATGTCACGGGTGCGGAACGGCTTTTCGATGAAATCGGCCGCGCCGCTCTTGATGGCGTCGACCGCCATGGCGATGCTGCCGTTGGCCGAGGTCACCAGCACCGGCGCCATGCAGTTTTCCTCGCGCAGCCGCTTGAGCACGTCGAGGCCGGAGCGATCGGGCGGCATCTCCAGCAGCACGCAGGCCGGCATCCGCGCCTTTGCTTCCGACAGTAGAGACGCACCGTCGGCGAAGCAGATCACGTCATAGGCGCGCTGTTGAAGCGCCGTTGAAAGTTGTTCGCGGGAGGCGGCGTCAGTATCGATGACGAATACCTCACCCTTGGAAAGCATGTTCCCCGGCATAATCCCGATCCAGCAATGTCTTGGTCAAATGATCCGAGACGGAAGCGGGCCTCATCGCCCAGCCGCGCCGTCATGAGCACGGCATTCACGCCCGTGCTTCGGTTCTCCTTATGTATGTTCCGCGCTGTTCCCGGATTTGACGGATCGGGACAGAAACTTTACATTTCGGGACATCTGCGGGAATGGCTGGCAGGAACGGTTCGCATGACCGACCTCATTCGCAGCGCAGGCTTGAGCTATTATCCGGAGGTCGCCCGGTCGGTCGGGCTCGACCCCAAACAGATGATGCGCAAGGTCAGGCTGCCGCTGGCCTGCCTCGACAAGCCCGATACGCCCATTGCCGTCACAGGCCTTCGCCGCCTGCTGGAATTGTCGGCAGAGGCTTCCGGTGCCGAGGATTTCGGCTTGAGGCTCGCCGAGCGCGGCGGCCTGACCAATTTCGGCGCAGTCGGCCTGATCGTGCGCGAACAGGCCACCGTCGGCGAGGCGATCGAGGCGTTCTCGCGCTTCATCCATATCCATCACGACGGCATGCGGCTCGACGTCGCGCGCAGCAAGCAGACCGTGACCGTCACGCTGCATCTGCGCGGGCGGCAGCCGACCGCGCCGCGCCAGTCGATCGACATGGCGCTCGGCAGCGTCCACCGCATCATCCAGTCGCTGTTCGGCCAGGACTGGCGGCCACAGGAGGTGCACCTGCATTATCCGCCGCCGCACGACCGCAAGCGCTACCGCGAGTTCTACGGCTGCCGTGTGACCTTCAACGCGGAAGACGATGCGATCCTGTTGTCGGCGCACGACATGGAGCGCCGGATCCCGAGCGCACATCCCCTGATCGCGAGCTATCTGCGCAAGCGGATCGAGGCGATCGAGACCCGGCCGGCAAGCTGGGAGGAGAAGGTCGACGAGGTCGTGCGCATCCTGCTCGCAAGCGGCGACTGCACCGTCGAGCGGGTGGCCGAGCATCTCGCCTGCACCCGCCGCACCATCCACCGCCACCTCGCCGCATCAGGCACCAGCTTCTCGGCGATCCTCGACGCCCAGCGCGCCGATCTCGTGACCCAGCTGATCGACGACCCCGGCCGGCCGCTGGCGGATATCGCCGTGCAGCTCGGCTTCTCCGCGCAAAGCGCCATGGCGCGCTGGTTCCGAGGCCGCTTCGGCTGCACCATCACCGAATGGCGCAAGGGCACGCGGCCGCTGGAGAAGTCAGCCGCGGCCTAGCGCGCCGGCGCTGCCGCGCCCATCGTGGCGAGAGCGCGCCGGTGGCTGCCGGCGAGCAGCGGGCCGAAGGCAATCGCAAAGCCGAGGAACGCGGCGACCCAGCCGAGGGCCGCAACATGCAGCAGCACATCGCTTTGCCCCGGACACACCACCGCAGCGACGCGCGCCAGCGCCGCGACGATGATCGCAAGGTAGATGGCTTGCGTCGCGGGCGAGGCCGTCAATGCCTGTCCGGTATGGCCGAGGCTCGCACGCGTCATCACCGCGAGCGTCATGATGCCGGCCGCGCCCGCCATCCAGGCGTGAATGCCGGCACTCGGCGGCAGGGCGCCGAAGACGGCCAGGGCATGCAATAGGAAGCCGAGCGGCACGAAGGCATAGCCGACGTGGAGGATCAGGAGCAGCCGTTCGCCCGCAGTGCGGTCGCCGGCCCAGCGCGAAAACCGCACCAGATGCAGCGCGCCGACAAGCGCCATCGCGACACCGGTGACCACATTCAGCGGCGCTGCGATCCATGAGATGAGCGCCAGCGCGCTGCATGCGATCACCGCGCCGTCAAAACGTCCGAACGGCACCGGCAGGCGGCCTGGATTGAACTTGACCAGCCAGTTGCGGGTGAAGCTCGGAATGATGCGGCCGCCGATCAGCGCGATCAGCAGCACGACCACGCCGATGCCGACGCGGATGCTGACATCGGCAGCGCCGTCATCATGCGCCTCCAGATGAAAGGCGACATTGCCGGCGAGCAGCACCAGCACAAGCACCACCACGGGCAGATTGCGCCAGTTGCCGCCCGCGATGATCTCGCGGGTTGCGGCGGCGACGACCAGCGCCAGGAAGGCAGCATCGACGGCAAGCGCAAACGCCCAGCCGATGTCGGCAGACAGGGTCACCGCGACGCGCCCGGCGAGCCAGACCATCAGCAGCGCCCCGAGCGACGTGCCCTGGATCGGCAGCCGGCCGGTCCAGTTCGGGATCGCCGTGAACAGAAATCCCGTGATCACCGCCGGCAGGAAGCCATAGAGCATCTCGTGGACGTGCCAGTCGCGCGGCGCAAAAGCCGATGTCACCGACAGTTCGCCATAGAACGTCGGCAGCCAGGCCAGGATCGAGAGCGCGGCCTGGATCGCGGCCAGCAGGAAGAAGGGCCGAAAGCTGTTCGCAAACAGCGGCCAGCCCTCAAAATTGCGGGATCGGGCACCAGCCATGGGGCACTCCAGTGAAATCGGACCGTTACATGGAAAAATACTGCCGTCCGGCCGGCCCGCTTTGCGCTATCGCAAACTGCCGGACGATTGCAGGTGCCATCACACTCCCGAGCGCTGCGCCAGGGAGGCAGAGCAGAATGGCCAAGGTCGACACATCGCTGGTTGCGCATTTGCCGCTGTTTGCGGAGATCAAGCCGGAAGACCGCGAGGAGATCCTGCGCGAGGCCCGCTCGGTGCGTTATCCGAAGAACAGCGCGATCTTCGAGCAGGGCGCGGACGCGCAGTCGTTCTTCCTGCTGCTGCACGGCCATGTCCGCGCGGCCAAGACCACGCCGACCGGCGAGCAGATCGTGGTGCGCTATGTCGCGCCCGGCGAGACCTTCGGGCTCGCGATGGCGATCGGCCTTGCGCAGTACCCGGCGACCGCGACCGCCGTCGACGACAGCGTCGTCCTGATCTGGCCGACCGCCGCCTGGCCGCGGCTGGCCGATCGATTTCCGGCGCTCGCCACCAACACGCTTCAGACCGTCGGGGCGCGGCTCCAGGAGAGCCACACCCGCATCCTGGAAATGTCGACCCAACAGGTCGAGCAGCGTGTCGCGCATGCGCTGCTGCGGCTCGCCAAACAATCCGGCAAGAAGCTCGATCAGGGCATCGAGATCGACTTCCCGATCAGCCGCCAGGACATCGCGCAGATGACCGGCACGACGTTGCACACCGTGAGCCGCATCCTGAGCAGCTGGGAGCAGCAGGGACTCGTCGAGAGCGGCCGCCAGCGCATCATCCTGCGTGAGCCGCACAAGATCGTCGTGCTGACGGAGCAGAACCCGGACCGCGGCGCGGCGTGAAGGCCGTCTTGCCGCGCCTCCTCCGCCTCAGACGATAGGGTGAGGGGCGCTTCCGCTTACGGCGAAAACTCTCCCTCACCCGGGAATCCGCGCGCCCAGCGCGAATTCCAACCCCCTCATGCCGGCACGCAATCGCACAGCGCGGCGAGGAACTTGTCGCGGTCGATGCCATGCTCGCGGCAGGCATCGTCCACCGTGTGGAAGGTTGCGATCGGACAACCGACGCAGGCCATCCGGAAGGCGAGAAACACGCGGATCGTATGCGGCGCCGTGCGCATGATGTCATCGACCAGATCGTCGGATCGGAAAGGCATGGATAACTCCGTTCCGATCAGACGGTAGCGGAGCGAGCGGTGACCTCTTTGTCGAAGCGCAAGCTGGCGCAAAATCCTCTCCGTCATTCCGGGGCGCGCCTCTTGGCGCGAGCCCGGAATGACGGAGAGAAACTACACCGCGCGGCTGTGCAGCTGCTTCGCGCCGTCGAGATGCGCATCGAACGCGGCTGCAACGCTGCGCACCAGGAAGCGGGAGTCCTTGGCCACCGCGATCCGGTCGCCGTCGAGCTTGACGACGCCGTCGGAGATCAGCGCCTTCAGCCGTGGTGCCGATGTCAGCATCGCCTCGGGCTCTGCGCCGTGTCGCGCGCAGATGTCGCCGAGATCGGCGCCGAACTCGCACATGATGCGTTCGATGATGTCGGCGCGCAGCCGGTCGTCGTCGGTGAGCCCATAGCCCTTCGCCGTGGCCAGGCGGCCGGCAGCGACGTTTTGCGCATAGGCGCCGGTCTGCACCTCGTTCTGGACATAGCCCTGCGGCAGATGCCCGATCGCGCTGGCGCCGAAGCCGAGCAGGACCGCGCTGTTGTCGGTCGTGTATCCCTGAAAATTGCGCCGCAGCGTCCGCTCCTCGTAGGCCACGGCCATGGAATCGTCGGGCCGCGCGAAATGGTCGAGCCCGATCTGCACATAGCCGGCCTCCTTCAGCGCGTTGGCGATCGCACAGGCCTGGTCGTGGCGCGCCAGGCTGTCGGGCAGGAAACCCTTGCCGATCATGCGCTGGTGCTTCTTGAAGCTCGGCACGTGCGCATAGCCGAACACCGAGAAACGGTCGGGCGCGAGCGCGAGGGCGCGCCGCACGGTGTCAAGACAGGAAGCGACAGTCTGGTGCGGCAGGCCGTAGATGAGGTCAAAGTTGATCCCCTTGATGCCGGCGCCCCTGAGCATGCCGACGACGGAGGCCGTCTGCTCGAAACTCTGCACCCGGTTGATCGCACGTTGCACGACGGGATCGAAGCTCTGCACCCCGAGGCTCGCGCGGTTGACACCGGAGAGCCGCATGGCCTCGACCATGCCGGCGGTCAGCGTCCGCGGGTCGATCTCGATCGCGATCTCCGCGGAAGGCAGCACGAAGAACGCGCGGCGAATCGCCGCCATCAACTCGGCAAAAGCCTCCGGCGCCATAATCGTCGGCGTACCGCCGCCAAAATGGATGTGCTCGACCTTGATGCGGCGACCGATGGTCTCAGACACCTGCGCGATCTCGCTGCGCAGCGTCCGCTGATAGGCCGCGATGAGCTCGTCGCGGCGGACGATCTGGGTATGACAGCCGCAATACCAGCACATCTCGCGACAGAACGGCACGTGCAGATAGAGCGAGGCGCTGGTGCCGGCAGCAAGCTCGGCCAGCCACCCGGCGTAAGCCTCGGGGCCGATCGCCGGCGAGAAATGCGGCGCGGTCGGATAGCTCGTGTAGCGCGGCAGACGTTCCTCGCCGTAGCTCGCTGCGAGATCAGTCCTCATGTCTTACCCATTCGTAAATTCATGCCGCGCAAGTCGCGGCAGGTCCCGGATGGCATTGGACTACCCGTTTATGGGGAGATGACTTTGCGCTCGCTCAAAGTCCCGGCGCCGGGTTTGGCCGATGATGGCGTTGCTCGCGCGACCTCTCGGTCATTGCGAGCGCAGCGAAGCAATCCAGAATCGTTTCGCGGAGACAGGCTGGATTGCTTCGTCGCAAGGGCTCCTCGCAACGACGATGTGGAGGCAGTCCGCCCCAAACCCTCAATGTCGTCCTGGCGAAAGCCAGGACCCATTATCCCAGGGAGAAGTTTGGCGAAGGCTCGTCGTTCGGGATGAGCACCACCCGCACGCGATAGACCTCGCGGTATGGGTCCTGGCCTTCGCCAGGACGACACCGAGAATGTGGTGGCGCCCTACTGGCTCGCATCCCCACATGATCAAACGAAAATGGCCGGGACGAAGGCCCGGCCATTCACGATGATTCGCGACCGCGATCTCAGGTGTTCGTCAGCGCGACGCGGAATTCGGCTTCGGTCTTGGCCTTGACCTCGTCGAGCGAGACGCCGTCGGCGAGCTCGATCAGGGCCATGCCGCCGTCGCCGTGCTTGTCGATGGTGAAGACGGCGAGATCGGTGACGACCATGTCGACCACCCGCTCGCCGGTCAGCGGCAAATTGCACTTCTTGAGCAGCTTGGCGCCGTCCTTGGCGGAATGCTCCATCACCACCACGACGCGCTTGACGCCGGCGACGAGGTCCATCGCGCCGCCCATGCCCTTGACCATCTTGCCGGGGATCATCCAGTTGGCGAGATCGCCGTTCTGGGCCACCTGCATGGCGCCGAGGATCGACAGGTCCATGTGGCCGCCGCGGATCATGCCGAAGGAATCGGCCGAGGAGAAATAGGAGGTCGAGGGCAGCTCGCTGACGGTCTGCTTGCCGGCGTTGATGAGATCGGCGTCCACCTCGTCCTCATAGGGGAACGGTCCCATGCCGAGCATGCCGTTCTCGCTCTGGAGGCTGACATCGACCCCGTCGGGAATGTAGTTCGAGACCAGCGTCGGGATGCCGATGCCGAGATTGACGTAATAGCCGTCGCGCAGTTCCTTGGCGGCGCGCGCAGCCATCTGTTCACGGGTCCAGGCCATGTGGCTCTCCTGATCTTAAGCGGCGGTGCGCGGGCGAGTGTTGCGGAATTCGATGCGCTTCTTGGCCGTACCGACCTCGACGATGCGCTTCACGAAGATGCCGGGCGTGTGGATGTGGTCGGGATTGAGTTCGCCGGCCGGAACCAGATGCTCGACCTCGGCCACCGTGACCTTGGCGGCGGTCGCCATCATCGGGTTAAAATTGCGCGCGGTCTTGCGGTAGATCAGGTTGCCGGCGGTGTCGCCCTTCCAGGCATGGACGATGGCGAGGTCGGCGAACAGGCCGCGCTCCATCAGGTACTTCTCGCCGTCGAACTCCTTCACTTCCTTGCCTTCGGCGATCAGCGTGCCGACACCGGTCTTGGTGTAGAAGGCCGGAATGCCGGCGCCGCCGGCGCGGATGCGCTCGGCCAGCGTGCCCTGCGGATTGAATTCGAGTTCCAGCTCGCCGGCGAGGAATTGCTGGGCGAACAGCTTGTTCTCGCCGACATAGGACGAGATCATCTTCTTGATCTGGCGGGTTTCCAACAGGCGGCTGAGCCCGATGCCGTCGACGCCGGCATTGTTGGAGACCACCGTCAGGCCCTTGACGCCGGACTCGCGGATCGCATCCGACAGCGCCTCGGCGATGCCGCAGAGGCCGAAGCCGCCCGACATGATCATCATGCCGTCCTTGAGAACGCCCTCAAGCGCCGACTTGGCGTCGGGATAGACCTTGTTCATGCAAAAACCCTCGACTGAACCTTCGGCTTGCAGGCGTCGCGCCTTATTGGCGGCGATTATTAGGCGAAATCGTCCGAGGCCGTCAATCATACGGGGTTCTCCGCCCCGCGGCCCGGTGATAGAAGCTGCCCACGCCGTGGGCAAACCCGCCCCCGGCCTTGAAAGCGACAAGAAAACCCATCAAGTTGCGCGACTTAACATAACAGGACTTGTAACTTAACAAGGCTTGGGCGTGGGCGCGCAGGTTTCCCGGTCCGCCCGTCTGGCTCCAACGACCAACCCGATCAGGACATGCCATTGACCATGGCCCAAGGAATGAAGCGCCTCGGGACGCCGATCGCGGCGCTGCTCGGCGTGGCGCTGATCGCCCTGATCGCGACCTCCTGGCTCATCAACCGCGACGCGCTGCGCAAGGCGGTGGAAGCGCAGATCCGCGCCGTCACCGGGCTCGAGCTCAGTGTCGCAGGCAGCATCGACATCTCGGTGCTGCCGGCGAGCTACATCTCGTTCCACGACGTCGGCCTGAAGGGTGGCGGCACCAGCGACCCCGCGCTCCATGTCGACGTGCTCACCGCCAATCTGCGGCTGCTGCCCCTGCTGCTGCAAAGGTTCGAGATCGCCGACCTGACGCTGCTGCGGCCGCGCATCCATGTCAGCCTGAAGCCGGACGGCGAGAGCAACTGGACGCCCTTCATCCAGACCATTGCGCGCACCATGAAGCCCGGCGCCGAAAATCAGGTCTCGTTCTCCGAGATCAGGATCCAGGACGGCGTGCTCAATTACGAGGACGCCGCAACGCACGCCACCGAGCATTTCGACGATATCGACCTGTCGCTGGCGTGGCCCTCGATCTCGCGCTCTTTTGCCGCGACCGGGCAGTTCGACTGGCGCGGCGAGCGCGTCGACGGATCGATCAGCTTTTCCGATTTCGTAGCGGCCCTCTCCGGCGACCGCTCGGGATTGAAGGCGCGGATCGCCAGCGCGCCGCTCAAGCTCGCCTTCGACGGCAGCGTCGCCAACCGCACCAGCCCGATGATGGAAGGCACCCTCACCATCGACAGCCCGTCCTTGCGCAACGCGCTGCGCTGGACCGGCCAGCCGCAGCCCGGCAGCGGCGGCTTCGGCCGCTTCGCGCTGAAGGCACGCGCCAATGTCGTGGGCGCCTCGATCGCGCTCACCAACGTCAATGTCGAGCTCGACGGCAATGCCGCCGAGGGCGTGATGACCTACGCCAATAACGGCCGGCAGACGCTCCAGGCCACGCTCGCCGCCGACGCGCTCGACTTCACGCCCTATATCTCGACCTTCCGCCTGCTCGCGAGCGGCGCGCGGGACTGGAACAGGCAGCTGTTCGACCTGAATGGACTGTCGACCACCGACCTCGACATGCGCCTGTCGGCGGCGCGGCTGACGGTCGGGCCGTCGAAACTCGGCCGCACCGCGATCGGCGCGAGTTTGCGCAACGGCACGCTGGCGCTCTCGGTCGGCGAGGCTCAGGTCTATGGCGGCATCGCCAAGGGCTCGTTCGGCATCGCGCGCTCCGACACGGTCGCCGACGTCAAGGCGCAATTCCAGTTCATCGATGTCGATCTCCAGGCCTGCGCCTCCGAACTGTTCGGCATCAACAAGCTGTCCGGCCGCGGCACCATCAACGTGTCGCTCGTCGCCTCCGGGTCGAGCCCGTTCGGCCTCGTGCAGTCGCTCGACGGCAGCGCCCACGTGACCGGCCACGACGGCGCGATCGCGGGCTTCAACGCCGAGCAGCTCCTGAAGCGGCTGGAGCGCCGGCCGCTGTCGGGCGGCGGCAATTTCCGCAACGGCTCGACCCCCTACGATAATCTCACCATCGCGGTGAAATTCGCCGACGGGATCGCGACCGCCGAGGACATCCGCGTCGAGGGACCTGCCGCGAAGATCACGATGACCGGCACCGCCTCGGTACCGACGCGCGAATACGACATGAAGGGCGTGGCGAGCCTCAACAGCGCGTCGGGCTTCGAATTGCCCTTCGTGGTGCAGGGTCCCTGGGACGATCCCCTGATCTTCCCCGATCCGGAAAGCCTGATCCGCCGCTCGCCGGCCTCGGCCCCCCTGCTCGACATGCTGAAGGACCGCAAGGGCGGCGACGCAGTGCGCTCCGCGATCGAGCGCATCACCGGTGGCGGCAAGCGCCCCGCGCCGGAATCGCCCACGGCGGAGAACGCCAAAGAGGGCGCGAAGTCCAACTAGGGTGATTGGCGTCGCTCTCTTCGGGTTCAAGCGGCCGATTGCGTCGTCGAAATCCAGCCCTCGTTCTCCTGCACCACTGTTGCTCCGCCGATCGCCGTCCCCGCCGCGACCTCGCGCGTGAGGCTCTGCCCCAGTTCACGGGCCAATACCTCGCGATCACAGGCATCCTCCCACAGCGAAATGGTGATGGCCGCGACACAATTGCTGATCATGCTGGTCAGCGCCCGCGCCTCCGACATGAAGCGGTCGATGCCGACGAGCAGCGCCACGCCGGTCACGGGCAGATCCGGCATGACGGAGAGGGTCGCGACAAGCGCAACGAAGCCGCTGCCGGTGACACCTGCCGCCCCTTTGGACGTCAACAGCATCAGTCCGAGCATCGCCGCGATCTGCCCCCACGACAGATGAATGTCGCAGGCTTGCGCGATGAAGATGGACGCCAGGGTGAGGTAAATGGCGCTGCCGTCCAGATTGAAGGAATAGCCCATCGGCAACACGAGCCCTGACACGCCTTTCCGGCATCCGAGCTGCTCCAGCTTGCGCAGCGCGCCCGGCAGCGCCGGCTCCGACGACGACGTGCCGAGCACGATCAGCAGCTCTTCCTTGAAGTAGCGGATCGTCTTCCACAGGCTGAAGCCGTTCAGCCGCGCCAGCGTCCCAAGCACGACGACAACGAAGACCGAGCAGGCGATATAGAAGGTCAGAATCAGCAGTCCGAGCGAGCCGATCGATCGGATGCCGTAGCGCCCCACGGTGAACGCCATGGCCCCAAAGGCGCCGAGCGGAGCGAGCTTCATGATGAAGCCGAAGGACACAAACAGCACTTGTGAGAACGACTCGACCGCCTTCGTCACCACAACGCCGCCATCGCCGGTGCGGCTCAGGCCAAAGGCGATCAGGATGGAGACGAGCAACACCGGCAGCACTTCGCCATCGGCGAACGCTCCAAAGAAGGAGTGCGGGATGATGTGCAGCATGAAGTCCGCAAATCCGGTCGCACCTGCCTGCTTGGTAAATTTCGCGGCCACCGACGGATCCAGCGTATTGACGGACACATGCATGCCAACGCCCGGCTGGATCAGTGACACGGCGATCAGCCCGGCCAGCAACGCGAGCACGGTCAGCAGGTAGAACAGCGCCATGGATTTCACCAGCGTGCGGCCGACCTCGCGGGAATCGCTGATGCTGTTGATGCCGCTCACGATGGTGCAGAACACGATCGGCGCGATCATCATCTTGACCAGCTTGACGAAGCCGTCGCCAAAGGGCTTCAGCGCGGCGCCGAATTCGGGCCAGAAATGGCCCGTGAGGACACCCAGCATGAGACCGATCAGCACCTGGACGTAGAGAATACGGTAGAATGGCTTTCGCGGCTCGCTGCTCGCGGACCCAGCTGGCGCTCGCATCTGCATTCTCGTTTCTCCCTTGTGTTATTCTTGCGGTTTAAGAGCAGTCCGGCTTCAGGCCGCCAGCACCAAATCAGGCACGTGCGATCGACGGGCGAAGACGTGGCCCTCGAAGATTCGGCGGGCCGTCCGCAGCACCCGGGCAACCGGGCCGGGCTCCAGCCGAACCACGAGCTGGCCGGAGGGATGGGCGAGGGTGATCGGCACCGGCGGCGCCAATGGTCCGACCATCTCTGCCGCGATCGTCCCGGGCGTGACGCACGCCGTCGCGATCGCGACAGCGCCGGTCACCGCCAGCGCGTTATGGCAGTCATGCGGCATGAAATACCTGGTGTTCAACGTCGCCTCGCCTCCGCGCGCAATCAGAACCGGCTTCGGAATCACCATTGTCGCGGAATTTGGAAAGCCCATCCGGCGGCCGGCCTCGATGCGCAGAGTTTCGAGACGCGCGCGAAAGCCGCCGTCGGCGAAGTCGGAGGGAGCCTCACGGCCGGTCCACCCCAGATCCGCCGCGCGGACCAGCATGACGGGCATCGCCGCGTCGATGCAGGTCACATCGATCCCTTCGATGCGATCGACCGGTCGTCCGGTGGGCAGGAGACGACCAGTGCGTGCGCCGGCCGCGTTGGGGAACGACAGCTCGATCGGCGCGGCCGTTCCCGGTACGCCGTCGATCCGCGCCTCACCGTCGTAAGTCACGCGCCCTGCGGGGGTCGGAACGGTCGCGTCAATCAGCTTGCCGGTGTTGACATTGTGAATCCGCACATGGGTGCGATCCGCGGCGGCGGCGGCGACCAGGCCGGCTTCGATTGCGAATGGCCCCACCCCCGCGAGCATGTTTCCGCAGTTCGGGGAGGTATCGACGATGCCTTCACGAACACGCACTTGGGCGAACAGGTAGTCGACATCGGCGCCTGGCACCGATGCCGGTCCAACGATCGCGACCTTGTTGATAACGGCATTGCCGCCGCCGATCCCGTCGATTCCAAGATCGTGCCCCCCTCCCATCACAGATAGCAGGATCGCGTCGCGCAGTTTGGGGTCGGCCGGAAGGTCGCGGGCCAGGAAGAACGGCCCGCGCGAGGTGCCCCCGCGCATGACTACACAGGGAATGGCAATCTGATCGTTCATGGTGCTGTTCCGTTCGCGACAACTTCGCTCGATCCGGAGCATCCCTCGACCGAACTCTTTTGTGAAATGCAAATATCTGATGTATTATTCCGATTATCGATACAATGGAGCGTGCCATGAACGCAGAACTTCTCGACCTCAAGGCGTTCATCACCGTGGCGGAGACGGGAAGCTTCGTCCGCACTGCCAGGGCGCTGAACCTGTCGCAGCCGGCGCTGAGCCGACGTATTCAGAAGCTGGAAGAAAGTCTCGGTGCGCCGCTGCTCGAACGCTCGACGCGTCACGTCAATCTCACCATGACCGGCCGTGATTTCCTGCCGAAGGTGCGCCGCCTCATCGACGAGTTCGAAACCTCGGTGCTCGCCATCCACGATATCGGCGCGCGAAGTTCGGGCCTCGTCTCGGTGGCTGCGGTGCCGACAGCGGTGTTCTATTTCCTGCCGCGCGCGATCGGCCGGTTTGCCGAAACGTATCCACGCATTCGCATCCGGATTCTGGACATCGGTGCCAATGAGGGATTGGAAGCGGTCGCGCGCGGAGAAGCCGACTTCGGCATCAATTTCATCGGTGCGTCGCATGCCGAGATCGAATTCGAGAAACTGGTTGAAGATCCCTTCGTCCTGGCCTGCCGCCATGATCATCCGTTGGCGTCGCGCAAACAGGTCAGCTGGTCGGAGATCGTGTCGCACCGGGTCATCACCGTCGGTCGCAACAGCGGCAATCGCGCGCTGATCGACAATGCGCTGGCGCGACACGGCCTGCAGCTGAACTGGTCTTATGAAGTCGCTCACCTCTCCGGTTCGCTTGGCCTCGTCGAAGCGGGACTCGGCATCGCCGTGCTTCCGAGGCTCGCGACGCCGGCGGCCGGTCACCCCATCATTCACACCGTTCGTTTGATCGAGCCGGAAGTGTCGCGGACGATCGGAATCGTGCGCAGGCACGGGGCGACGCTATCTCCCCACGCGAGCCAGTTTCTCAAGATGCTCCTCGAGGCGTGGCACACGCCTTCCGGGGCGCGCGGGCAAGACAAGCCGAAGCCCCGATCCGCTCAGGCCAGTTCGAACGCCGTTTCGGCGGGCCTGAAGAGGAAACGCTGATAGCTCGGCAGCGCAGCGCTGCAAGACCGTTCCCCTGTCGAACCGGAAGTTCCTCGGATCAGCCCCGCCGTGTTTTCAGAGGCATTTGGGTCCTCCGGCCGCAGCACCGTGGTGTGGCCGGCCGACTGCGTTGCGTTCAGTCCTCATACCGCTTACAAAGCCGGGCTTCGCCAGTCGCGAGCAGGTACGGATGCACATGGTCAGGCGATCAGAACGCAGAACCCGAATTGATTGCCGCGAATTGATGCAGCGATTGGATCGATGCGCACCTTAAGCACATCTCCTCCGGTGCAAGGCCCACGACCTAGGTCTGACAAGATGCCGCTAGATCGGCTCACCGCCATGCGCTAGTGTTTTACCCGACCGGTTAAACACCGGCGGCTTGAGGGAGAAAAACGTGAAATCCAAGGTTATTGGCGCAGTATCACTGGCGGTCGCTGCGGTCGGGCTGTTTGCGGCCACTGCACCCGCCTTTGCGCAGCAGAAGACGATTACGGTCTGGTGGGGCAAGGGCTTTTATCGGTCCGAAGACGACGCGCTGATCGAGACGATCAAGAAGTTCGAAGCCAAGACCGGCATCAAGGTCGAATTGTCGCAGTACGCGATCCAGGACATGATTCCGAAGACGGTCGCTGCGCTCGATGCCGGCACCGTGCCCGATGTCGCCTATTCCGACTCGTATGACGTTCAGGCGCAGGGCAAGTGGGCCTATGAGGGCAAGCTCGAGGATCTGTCCGACGTCATGGAGCCGATCAAGGATCGCTTCGTGCAGAACACGCTGGATGCGTCGATCCTCTATAACGACGTCACCAAGAAGAAGGCCTATTACGGCTTCCCGCTGAAGCAGCAGAGCATGCATGTCGAGATCTGGAACGACATGCTGGAGAAGGCCGGCTTCAAGCTCGCCGACATCCCGACCGACTGGGAAGGCTACTGGACGTTCTGGTGCGACAAGGTGCAGCCGGCGATCCGCAAGGCCAGCGGCCAGCGTATCTACGGCGTCGGCCAGCCGATGGGCGTGGAATCCACCGACGCCTTCCAGTCGTTCTACACCTTCATGGACGCCTATCACGTCAAGCTGGTCGACGACGACGGCAAGCTCCTGGTCGACGATCCCAAGGTTCGCGAGAACCTGATCAAGGCGATGAAGGACTACACCGACACCTACATCAAGGGTTGCACGCCGCCCTCGTCCACGACCTGGAAGGATCCGGACAACAACGTCGCCTTCCACAACAAGACGATCGTGATGACCCACAATTTCACGATCTCGATCGCGGCGAAGTGGTTCGAGGATTCGCAGAACCAGGCGCTGACGCCCGAACAGCGCGAGGCCGGCAAGAAGGCCTATGAGCAGGACATCGTCACCGCCTCTTTCCCGAAGGCGCCCGACGGGTCGACCATCCGCTACCGCTCCGACGTCAAGACCGGGCTGGTCTTCACCGCGGCCAAGAACAAGGCCGAGGCCAAGCAGTTCATCAGCTTCCTGCTCCAGGAGGAGAACGTCCGCCCCTATATCGAGGGCGCGCTCGGCCGCTGGTTCCCGGTGACCAAGGAAAGCCAGGCCAGCCCGTTCTGGCAGGCCGACAAGCACCGCAAGGCGGTCTACGCCCAGTTCACCGGCGGCACCGCCGCGTTCGACTTCACCAAGAACTGGAAGTTCACGATCCTCAACAACGAGAACGTGTGGGCCAAGGCGATGAACCGGGTCGTCAGCGAGAAGGTTCCGGTCGACAAGGCCGTCGACGAGCTGATCGTCCGCATCAAGCAGGTCGCGGGTTGAACTGTATCCCACCCTCTCCCCGTTCTTCACGGGGAGAGGGTGGGGTGAGGGGCTCTATCCACGAGTAATGCTCGCGGTGAGTCCTGTACCCCCTCACCCGGAGTGCTCAGGACGATGCTTCGCATCGCCGAGAGCACTCCGACCTCTCCCCGCAAGCGGGGAGAGGTATAAGATTTGAGAGAAGAGTCCGAAAAGAATGGCGATTACGCTCTCTGGCGATCAGGCACTTCCCGCGCCGCCTCTGTCGTCGCGGCTGACCCCGGCGCAGGCCTGGGGCATCGCGCTGCTCGCACCCTATCTGCTCGTCTTCCTCGCCTTCGTCGTCTATCCCGTCTGCTACGGGTTATGGCTGGCGCGCGCTCCGGCGAACTATGTCGCGCTGTATAATGACCCGATCTTCGCGCGTGCCGCGGTCAACACGCTGATCTTCCTGGTCATCGGCATCAACATCAAGATGCTGATCGCGCTGTTCCTGTCCGGCTTCTTCGCGCAGCAGCGCACCTGGATCAAATGGCTCTCGGTGATCTTCATCCTGCCCTGGGCGGTGCCGTCGATCCCGACCATCCTGTCGGTGCGCTTCATGCTCAATCCCGAATGGGGCGTGATCAACCACTTGATCTTCTCCTTCACCGGCGATGACGGCCCGAACTGGCTGAACGACCCGACCGTGGCACTCACCATGGCGATCGGCGTGCACATCTGGAAGTCSYTGCCGTTCTGGACGCTGATCCTGATCACCGGCCGCCTCGCGATCTCCCACGATCTGTTCGAAGCCGCCGAGGTCGATGGCGCGAGCTGGTGGCAGAAATTCCGCTACATCACGTGGCCGTCGATGCAGACCCTCTATATCACCTGCACGCTGCTCTCGATGATCTGGACGCTCGGGGACTTCAACAGCGTCTATCTGCTGACCGGCGGGGGACCCGCCGACCTCACGCACGTGCTGGCGACGCTCGGCATCCGCTATCTCCGGCTCGACCAGCTCTCGCTCGCGATGGCCTCCATCGTCTGCGCGATGCCGTTCGTCCTGCCGCTCGTGTACTTCATGATGAAACGGTTGTCGCGATGAAGCTTCCCGGCGTAAGTGAATTTTCCTGGCGCGACGTCGCGACCGAAGCGCGGCTGCTGCTGATCGGCATTCCCGTCTTCATCTGGACGATGGTGCCGATCTATCACATGTTCCTGTTCGCGATCTCTCCGAAGGAGGACGCGTTCTCCGGCAAGCTGTGGCCGGACCATCCTACGCTGCACAACTTCGAGATCGTGTTCAAGCAGCAGCACTATTTCCTGCGCGACTTCTACATTCAGTTCTGGAATTCGCTGGTGATCGCCGCCTCGGTCGGTGTGCTGACGCTGTTCATCGCCACCGCGGCGGCATTCTCGATCTCGCGGCTGCGCGTGCCCGGCGGACGCATCGTGATGAACCTGGCGCTCTTCACCTATTTCATCCCCGCGGCGTTCCTCGCCGTGCCGATGTACCGCACCATGGGCAATTACGGCCTGCTCAACAATCACTGGGCGCTGATCCTCGCCATGGTCACGATCGCTTCGCCCTATGCGATCTGGGTGCTGAAGCAGGCCTCCGACAAGCTGCCGGTCGAGCTCGACGAGGCCGCCGTGATGGACGGCGCCACCACGCTCCAGATCTTCCGCCTGGTCTACCTGCCGCTGATGATGCCTTCGCTGGTCGCGATCGGCACCTATGCGGTGCTGCTCGCCTGGAACGAATATCTCTACGCCTTCCTGCTGCTCTCGAACGACCGCGAGATCACGCTCCCCGTGGCGCTCGGCAACTTCCTCGCCGCCGACGATTCACCCTGGGAGCTGCTGATGACGACCGGTTTCATCTACGCGCTGCCGCCGGCCGCGATCTACTACGCCTTCCGCCGCTACATGGTGGGCGGGCTCACGGCGGGTGCGGTGAAGTCGTGACGCAATAGGACGGATCGGGACGCCGCAAGCAGGGCGTACGAGCGGCAACGTGGACAATTGCGGGTTGTCCGCGCCTGCTCTAACTTCGAGCCCTGTCAAGGGCTCGTCATCATGCGCGGCAACGACGCGATCCATCTCGGCCTGATGCTGCTGGCGCTCGCGGCGGCCTATCTGGTGCCGTTCGAGCTGCTGCTGCTGGCCTATGTCGTGCTCGGCCCGGCGCATTATTTCACCGAGATCTCGTGGCTGCACGACCGCAGCTACTATCTGCCTCACCGCGGGATTGCCGCTGTCCTGGCGATCGTCGCCGTGGTCGCGGCCCTGATCGACAACGCGTCGTGGTTCGGCTTTGCGATGTGGGGCGCGCTGGTCGTCTGCGCCATGCTGGCGGCGACCGTCTCGACGATCGAGAGCATGCTGCTGTTCATGGTCGCGATCGCATTGTCCGCGATCATGTATTCGAGCGGGTCGTCACTCGCCGTCATCGGCATCCTGATCCCGACCCTGATCCACGTCTCGCTGTTCACGCTGATCTTCATGGTGCTCGGCGCTCACAGGTCGGGCAGTCGCGTCCAGGCCGCGCTGGTGGTGGTCTACCTCGTCGCAATCGCCACGATCCTGCTGCTGCCGCCGACCGCCGAAATCCGGATCTCGAGCTTTGCCCGCGTCGGGCAGGACTATTTCGGCAATGTCGGCCCGGCCCTGGGCCGGCTGTTCGGGATGCCCGGCCTCGTGCTCGACACCAGGCTGACCAGCCTGCTCGCCTTCGTCTACACCTATCACTACCTCAACTGGTTCATCAAAGCCGACGTGATCCGCTGGACCGCGGTGCCGAAGGCGCGGCTCGCGGCGATGGCCGCCGCCAGCGCCGCATCCACCGCGCTGTACTTCTACGACTACGCGTTCGGCTTCACCTTCCTGCTGGCGCTGAGCCTGATCCACATCCTGCTGGAGTTTCCGCTCGACAGCCTGGCGCTGCGGCAACTCGGATCCGCTGTCCAGGGCGCAGTGCGCGCGCGATACGCGGGCCCCGTTGCGGCCGCCGCGACGCGGTCGCGTTCGGCAAAAGCCCCGAAACGAGCGCCCCGGTCGCGCTGATCATCCCGCCTTGCGCACGGTCTGCAGAAACTCTGCAACATCTTTCTTGAGCGCGCGTGCCTGACCCTGCAATGCCGAGGCGGCCGTCAGTGCGGCTTCAGCGCCGGCATCGGTCTCGCCGGCCACGGTGCGGACGGCGCCGATCTGGTCGGTCACGGCCGCTGTGCCGTTCGCGGCCTGCTCGACATTGCGCGCGATCTCGCTGGTTGCCGCCCCCTGCTCCTCGACGGCTGAGGCAATCGTCGTCGCGATCTCCGTCATCTCGGCGATGGTTCTGCCGATCTGGCCGATCGCAGCGACGGACTGTCCGGTCGAGCCCTGGATCTCGGCGACGAGGCCTGCGATCTCCTCGGTGGCGCGCGCGGTCTGGGTTGCAAGGCTCTTTACTTCGTTGGCGACCACGGCAAAGCCCTTGCCGGCATCGCCGGCCCGCGCCGACTCGATCGTGGCATTGAGCGCCAGGAGGTTGGGCTGGCTCGCGATCGCCTGGATCAGTTGGACCACCGTACCGATCCGCTCGGCTGAATCCGACAGCGCGCGCATCAGCGCCTCGGTACGCGACGCTTCGCCCTTCGCCTGATCCGACACCGATACGGAGCGCGAGACCTGGCTCGAAATCTCCTTGATCGAGGCGGCGAGCTGATGCGTCGCGGCCGCAACGGTCTGCACATTCGAGGACGCCTGGGCCGATGTCGCGGCGACCTGCTCGGCAAGCGAGCGACCGCGCTCGGCGATACGGGCGAGACTTCCGGCGCTCTGTCCCATCTCCTCGGCACGGCTTGAGACGCCGCCAATGACGCCCTCCATACCGCGATCGAAGCGGTCGGCAAGCTGAGCCATCATCGACGCACGTTCTGTCTCGGCTGCGGCACGCTGCGCGGCAGCGTCCTGCTCCATGCGCCGGACGGTCTGCGCGCTCTGGCGGAACACCTCGACCGCTCCGGCCATATGACCAATTTCGTCGCCACGCTCGCCGCCCGGGATCGCCTCATCGAGCTCACCCGCCGCAAGGCTCTGCATGCGCAAGGTCATCTGGCCGATTGGACGCGACACGCTGCGTCCGATCAGCCAGGCCAGCAACGCGCCCAGGACGAGCGCGAACGCGGCCACCGTGAACACGAGATTGCGGGTTTGATCGACCGATCCAGCCGTCAGCCGGCTCTGCTCGGTGCGCATCGCGCCGAGGGCCCGGCTGATCTCGGCCGCCTTGGCGTCGATCGCGCTGCTGGATTTGACGAGATCGGCCTGCGCCTTGCGCAGCTCGCCGATCGCGGCAGCAAGCTCCGTCAGCGTTGTCGATTGATCAGCAAGCACCTTCTTCAGGGCCGCGATCAGATTCTTCAATCGCGACGCCTCGACATCGGCGATCTCCGCCTCACTATCGGCCACCGCGGCCAGCGCATAGCCGATCGTCAGCCCGGCATCGTCGGCGTCGACCTGGGCCTGGGTGATGGTGAAGCGCAGCATCGAAACACGTATCGCATCCACCGTGCCGGCCAGGCGCAGCGGCTGGAGCAGACGGTCGGGCTGGTTGGCGAGCGTCACATTGATCGCACCGACGGCGAGGCCCGCCGAGGCGCCGAGCGCCTCGCTCTTGGTGCTCGCGTTGCGCAGACGATCGACGGCGGCGGCGACCGCCGTGAAGGATTTTCGATAGGTACCGAGCGCGTCCACCAGCGCGCTCCGGCCGGCGGCAATCGCAGGAAGGCGGGCGAATTGCTGGTCGACCTGATCGAAGGTCTGGCCAAAGCCGTCGATCGCCTTCATGGCGCTATCGCGGTCGCCCAGATTGCGCGTCCGGATGAATTTCTCGACGGTGACGTTCGACGAGAGTAGCGCGGCATGCACCCTCGCCATGCCGGCATCACCATCCGCACTGGTGACGAGCTCTCCGACGGTGCCGCCGATCTCGGACAGTCGCAGGACGGCGAGCAGGGCCAGCACGCAGAGGAAACCCAGGACCAGCGCGAAGCCGCCGAAGATGCGCGGGCGGATACCGATGCGCGACAGGAGCAATGACAGGTTCATGATGTTTCCCGGAGAATTACGGCGTAGCCCGGATCCGGGCGAGCAGATCCTTGCCGAAGCGCTTCTCGAATTCGGGTTCCAGGGGCTTCACGGCATCGATGAAGGGCTGGCGATCGACCTTCTCGATGATCTCCATGCCGCCCTTGCGCAGCTCCTCCAGCTTCTTCGTCTCCTCCGCGACGCCACTCTGCCAGGTCGCCTCCGCACCGGCCTTGGCTGCGGCGATGATGGCGGCCTGGTCGGCGGGCTTCAGGGCCTGGAACACGTCGCGATTGGCGACGAAGGCGATCGGCGCGAAGAAATGCCCTGTCAGGCTCGCATATTTCTGCACTTCCTCGAGATGGCTGGCGGCGATCGTCATGACCGGGTTCTCCTGCCCGTCGATGCGGCCGTCCTTCAGCGCGGAATACACCAGCGTGAACTCCATCGGCACGACCTCGGCGCCCAGCGCCTTGAAGGTCATCTGATAAACCTCGTTCGGCAGGACGCGGATCTTCAACCCTTTGAGGTCTGAGGGCGAATGAATCGGCCGTTTCGAATTGGTGACGTTGCGAAAGCCCTGCTTGCCGATCGCGAGCAGCACCAACCCCTTGTCGGCGAAATGCTTGGCGAACAGGGCGCCAACCGGCCCATCCGCAACCGCCTTGGCTTGCGCGGCATCGCGGAACAGGAACGGCACGTCGAAGACGCCGAATTCCGGAACGGCGGAGCTGACCACCGAGCCCGACAGAGTCGCCATGTCGACCACACCACTGCGCATGGCGGCAAGGATCGCCGTCTCACTGCCCATCGCGTTGCCGGCGCGTTCATCGAGGATGATACGACCCTGTGCGATCTCAGCGAGCTTGCGGCGAAATTGGTCAGAGCCAATCTGCTGCGGCGACTGCGGCGAACCGTTGTACACCAGCGACACCATCTGCGTCGCGCCAGCCGACGGCCGAACGGCCAGACAGAACAACGCCAGGACAGTGCTGGCCACACCAATATAAAGCCGCCTCATCGTCCCTCTTCCCCAAGCGGCGCGACGATAACGAGATAAGCTATATGAATTGTTAACCTAGATTCCAGYGGTGCCCAAGCACCGCACACGGCGCGTCGGACGACTACAACGGCGCCGCGCTCTCGCCCTGCGAGCTCGACAGTTTCGAGGCGAGCGAGGCGATGACGATGACGACCGCGATCAAAGCGATCACCAGCGTGCAGATCGCGTTGATCTCGGGCTTCACGCCCAGCCGCACCTCGGAATAGATCCGGATCGGCAAGGTCGCCGAGCCGGGGCCGGTGGTGAAGCTCGCGATCACGAGGTCATCGAGCGACAGCGTGAAAGCCAGCATCCAGCCCGCGACGATTGCGGGTGCGATTAGCGGCAGCGTGACGGCCACGAAGGCGCGGACGGGATCGCAGCCGAGGTCCATCGCCGCCTCCTCCAGCGACCGGTCGAGCGAGCCCAGGCGCGACTGCACCACAACAGCGACGAAGCACATCGTCAGCGTGGTGTGGGCGATCGTCACCGTCCAGAAGCCGCGCTCGGCGTTCAGCGCCACGAACAGCAGCAGCAGCGACAATCCGGTGATCACCTCCGGCATCACCAGGGGCGCATAGAGCATGCCGGAGAACAGCGTGCGGCCGCGAAAGCGCTCGCCGCGCGATAGCGCGACGGCCGCCAGCGTGCCGAGCAGCGTGGCGATGCTCGCGGAGGAGACGGCGACCTTGAGGCTCATCCAGGCCGCCTCGATCATGGCGCGGTCGTTGAAGAACTCGTGATACCAGCGCAGCGACCAGCCGCCCCACACCGTCACCAGCCGCGAGGCGTTGAAGGAATAGATGACGAGAATGAGGATCGGCAGATAGAGGAACGCCAGCCCCAGCGCCAGCGAGGCGATGTTGAAGCGGGACAGGCGGGAGAGCTTGCGCATCGCCTCAGCGCCCCTGTTCCAGTTGCCGCTTCTGCAGCCGTTCGTACAGCAACAGCGGCACCAGCAGCACCACAAGGAGAATGATCGCCGCAGCGGAGGCGACCGGCCAGTCCTTGTTGGTGAAGAATTCGAGCCACAGGGTCTGGCCGATCATCAGCGAATTTGAACCGGCCAAAAGGTCCGGAATGACGAACTCGCCGACAATGGGAATGAAGCAGAGCAGCACGCCCGCGCCGACGCCGGGCAGCGACAACGGGAAAGTCACGAGCCAGAACACCTGCCATGGCGGCGCGCCGAGGTCGGAGGCGGCCTCTTCCAGCGCCGGCTCCATCTTGGCGAGCGTGGCATAGAGCGGCAGGATCATGAACGGCAGATAGGAATAGACGATGCCGATATACATCGCGCTGTCGGTGGAGAGCCACACCACCGGCTGGCTGACCAGATGCAGCGCCAGCAGGATCTGATTGAGCAGGCCGTCGTGCTGGAGGATGTTGATCCAGGCGTAGATCCGGATCAGGAACGAGGTCCAGAACGGCACGATCACCAGCACCATCGCCACCGCCTGCCAACGCTTTGGCAGCCGCGCCATGCCATAGGCGATGGGATAGCCGATCAGGAGCAACAGCGCGGTCGCGGTGACCGCGACGGTGAGGCTGCGCACATAGGCGAACACATAGATGTCGTCGGAGACGAGCAGCTTGAAATTGTCGATCGACAGCGCGGTGAAGGAAGCCTTGAGCGACACCCATCCCGCGGCCAGGTCGAACACCGGCTCGTAGGGCGGCTGCGCGATCGCCGTCTGCGACAGGCTGATCTTCAGCACGAAGCCGAACGGCACCAGGAAGAGCAGCACCATCCAGACATAGGGCGCGATCGCGGCGAAGCGCGCCGGTCGCGCGAAGATGCGGCGCGAACTCATGGCGGCAGCACCACGCAATCGTCGGGCGTGAACCAGGCCACGACGTGCTGGTTCAGGCTATAGGCGTCGACGTCGAGGCGCGCGCTGTTGGCCACGGAGGCCTGCACCATCCCGCCGGTATCGAGCTTCACCTTGTAGGTGGTGGTGCCGCCGAGATAGCAGATGTCCGCGACCACGCCGTCCAGCCGGTTGATTGCCGTCTCGCGACCGGCCTCGCTCACCGGGCCGCGGCGCGACAGCTTGACCTTCTCGGGACGGATCGCGACCGACAATTTTCCCGCGCCGACCGGCTCGCGCGGCTCGGCCACCACCAGCGTACCCGCATCACGCGTGCCGATGACCAGACGATGGCCGTCGCGCAATCTGGACTCGGCGTCGAACAGATTGATGTCGCCGACGAACTCCGCGATCCAGCGCGAGCGCGGCGCTTCATAGAGTTCGCGGGGGCCAGCGACCTGGGCGAGCTTGCCGGCCTTCATCACCCCGATCCGGCTCGCCATCGTCATCGCCTCTTCCTGATCGTGGGTGACGATGATGAAGGTCATGCCGAGCCGGCGCTGCAGCTCCATCAGCTCGCCTTGCGTGCTTTCGCGCAACTTCTTGTCGAGGGCCGCGAGCGGCTCGTCGAGCAGCAGAAGTTGCGGCCGGCGCGCCAGTGCACGGGCCAGCGCGACGCGCTGGCGCTGACCGCCGGAGAGCTGGTCGGGCTTGCGCTTTTCCAGTCCTTCGAGCTTCACCAGCGCGACCATCTCCGCAACGCGGGTGGCGATGTCGGCGCACGCCATGCCGGCGCGCCTCAGGCCGAAGGCGATGTTGTCGCGCACCGAAAGATGCGGAAACAGCGCGTAGTTCTGGAACATCATGTTGATCGGGCGCTCATGCGGCAGCGCCTGCGCGATGTCCTTGCCGCCGAGCAGGATGCGCCCCTCGTCCGGCGCCTCGAAGCCGGCGAGCATGCGGAGCAGCGTGGTCTTGCCGCAGCCGCTGGGGCCAAGCAGCGCAAAGAACTCACCGGCCTTGATGTCGAGCGAGACGCCGTCGACAGCCCGGAACGTCCCGAACGTCTTTGCCACGCCCTCGATGCGCAGCAACGGCTGGCCCGCCGCGGAAAGCGCATCTCCGCGGGCCGCATCCGCGTCTGTTCTGGGCAACTCGTCAGTCATGGTCCCTGCCAACCCCGATTCCGTCGCACGCTAGCGGCCGATCGGCCTTTGCTCAACCGGTTCGGGGTAACTTCCATTGCAGCCCCGTAGCCCGGATGGAGCGGAGCGTAATCCGGGGGCAGTACAGCAGCGGTGAGACTTTCCCAGATTGCGCTTCGCTCCATCCGGGCTACGCCTCCGCCTAGCTCACACCCGCCATGAACGCGGCCAGCGCGTCACGGTCCGCCGCCGGCATCGTCAGCCCGAGCTTGGAGCGGCGCCACAGGATGTCGTCGGGGAAGCGAGCCCATTCGTGGTTCATCAGATAGCGCACTTCGGCGCCAGCCAGTTCGGGGCCGAAGGCCGGGCCGAGCTCGTCACGGGTCTTCGCCTCGCCCAGCACCGCCGGCAATCGCGAGCCGTAGGCCCCGACCAGGCGTTGCGCCTCTGGCTCCGACAGAAAGCGCCAGCGGTCGCGCGCGAGGTCGACCTCGGTGTCGAAACGATCCCAGGCGAAATCTCCGCCGGGCAGCGCGGCGCCGGCGGTCCAGAGCGGCGACATCGGATAGAACGGCGTCAGCCGCGTCACCGCCTGCTCCGCGCGCAGGCGCGAGGTGGTGACGTCGCCGCCGAACATCGTGATCAGCGGCGCCTTGCGCCTTCGCGCGTGGAACAGCGTGGTGCCGTCGCGCCGGCGCGCCGATGGCGGCGTCAGGTTGACGCCGGAGACCGTCCGCACCACGTCGGTCGGCGCGACGCGCTCGCGGAAATAGCGGCTCGCTGCTTCGCAGAGATAGCTGACATCGGCACCCGGCATCGCGACGATCGCCGGATCGCCGGTGAAAGCACGTGTGATCGTGCCGATCAGCGTGAAATCGCGCTCGAACGGGCTTGCGAAGATCAGCCGCCCGTCGTTGTTCTGGAAGACATAGACGTTGTCGGTGTCGAACAGCCGCGGAACGACGATCTGGCTCATCTGCATGGCCGCCATCGGGGGCGCAGGCTGCCGCAACACGGTCTCCGCGACCATCGAGGTCCAGCCGCCCGTCGCATTGGCCAGCGCACGGGTCGTGATCACCCGGCGATGGCCGCGATCGACCACCGCGAGCCGCCAGATATCGTCCCGATCCGCCCGCACGCAACGCGCCCCGGTCCGGATTGCGGCGCCGCGTTCGGCGGCATCCAGCGCCGTGAGAACCAACAGGCGGGAATCGTCGACCACGCAATCCGAATATTCAAAGGCGATGCCGAACGGACGCTTCAAGGCGTCGCCGACCGGATGATGCGTGATGTCGAGGGTCGTCGATGCCGGCAGTCCGCTCCGGTTCGTGAGGCCGTCATAGACGAACAGTCCGGCGCGCAGCAGCCATGGCGGACGCTCGTCGGAATGCGCGGGGATCACGAAGCGCATCGGCCGAACCAGATGCGGTGCGATCCGGAGCCAGGTCCGGCGCTCGGACAAGGCCCGTCGCACCCGCCAGAAGCCGCGGCGTTCCAGCACCGACAGATCGCCATGGATCAGCCGCGGCGTCGCCGACGACGCGGCGCCGCCGAGATCGCCCTGCTCGACCAGGATGACCCGCAGGCCGCGGCCGGCGGCATCACGCGCCAGGCTGACACCGTTCAGGCCGCCGCCGATGATCGCAAGGTCGTAATCCGCCATGAAGCCGTCGAGGGAGTGCGAAAGGAAGCGCTCCCATCACTAGAGCCATTTCCGTTCCGATGGAATCGGAACGGGGCTCCAGATTCTTGTTTGACGCGCTTTCTTTGCGCGAACCGGCATCCAACTCGCTCGAAAACGCTCTAGCCGGTCTGGAGGGCGAGCTGCATCGTCTCGGCGCGGCCGACGAGGCCGGCATATTGCCCGATCGGCAGCGGCTTGCCGAGCAGATAGCCCTGCACGCCGTCGCAACCTTCCCTGGCGAGGAAGGCGAGCTGCTCGATCGTCTCGACGCCTTCGGCGATGATCGACATTTCGAGGCCGTGGCCGAGATCGATCACGGCGCGCACGATCGCGGCCGATTGCGGGTTGCGGCCGAGATTGGTGATGAAGGCGCGGTCGATCTTGATCTTGTCGAACGGGAAGGCCTGGAGATAGCTCAGCGAGGAGTAGCCGCTGCCGAAATCGTCCATGGAAATACGCACGCCGAGCGCCTTCAGCCGGCGCAACAGCGCCAGGCCGCGATCGAAATCCTCGATCAGCACGCCTTCGGTGATTTCGAGCTCGAGCCGGCCGGGCGCAAGCCCAGTCTCCAGCAGGATCGAGTGAACGAGCCCGACCACGTCGCCGTGCATGAACTGCGCCGGCGACAGATTGACCGCGACCTGGAGCGGATTCGGCCAGGACGCCGCCTCGCGGCAGACCTGGCGCAGGATCCACTCGCCCATCTCGACGATGAGGCCGCTCTCCTCCGCGATCGGGATGAATTCGGCCGGCGAGACCTGGCCGCGTACCGGATGCTGCCAGCGCGCCAGCGCCTCGAAACCGATGATGTCGCTCTCGGCCACGCTGTGGCGCGCGAGGCCCTGCGGCTGGAACGCAAGCGAGAGCTCGCCGTTCTTGATCGCCTTCGACAGGTCCTGGTGCAGCACGCGGCGGTCGCGGATCTGCTGGTCCATCTCCGGCTGGTAGAGGCCGATCGTGCCGCGCGACTTCTGCTTGGCGCGAAACAGCGCCGCGCCGGCGTTAGCGAGCAACGAGGCGCCGTCGGCGCCATTGTGCGGGAAGATCGACATGCCCGTGGTGACTCCGGCGCGCACCGCGCGGCCGTCGATATGGAATTCCTGGGCAACGGCGTCGCCGAGCTGCCGCGCCAGCACAAGGCCCGCCTCGGGCTGCTTGCCGTCGATGATGAGGCCGAACTCGTCGCCGGACAGGCGCGCCACCACGCCGCCGCGCGCGGCGTCCTGGAGCCGATGGGCCACCTCGATCAGGAGCTTGTCGCCGAGCGCATGGCCGAAGACGTCGTTGACCTCCTTCAACCCGTCCAGATCGATGCAGAGGACCGCGAACTCCTCGCTGGTGCCCTCGCAGGCCTCGATCATCTGGGTCAGCGCCTGGAGAAAAGCGGCACGGTTCGGCAGGTCGGTGAGGCCGTCGTGATAGGCCATGTGCGCCATGCGCGACTCGGTCTGCCGGCGGTCGGTGACGTCCTCGTGGGTCTTGATCAGATATTGCGGCTCGCCGGCGTCGTTCAACACGGTGGCGCGGCGGGTGAGGAACAGCCGCAAGCCGTCCTTGGTGGAGATCGGATGCTCCTCGGTGACCATCCCGCGCTTCCTGATCGCGGCTTCGTCGCGCGCGATGATCAGCTTCGCCTCCTTGGCGTTGAAGATATCGGCGGCGGTCAGGCCCGTGGCTTCCTCGCGCCTGCGGTTGAGGATCGTTTCCGCGCTGCGGTTGGCGAGCAGATAGCGGCCGTCCTTGACCTGCTCCACGATCAGCGCCACCGGGATGTTGTCGACCACGAGCTCCAGGAACTTCTTCGTGCCCTCCAGCTCCTGCGACAACGAACGCCGGTCGGTAATGTCCTCGAACACCACCAGCAGGAATTCGGGCTGGTTGTTCTCGTCGCGGACCACGATCCGGATCGAGGCAACCATGCGCCGGGCCGCGCCGCGCTCGACCTCGAACTCGTTGCGAAACTGGCCGCCCGGCGCGTTGAGCGCCGCCCGGTCGGTCGCCTCGATGCTGGCCGCCGAGACGGGCGCGAACAGCTCGCGCGCATTCTTGCCGACGGCGTGGTCCCGCGAAAATCCCCAGAACCGCTCATAGGCGCTGTTCGCGAAGATGTAGCGGCCATCCTCGATGTTCTTCGCCGCGACGCATGCCGGCACGTTGTCGAGCACGGTTTCCAGGAACTGCTTGGTCGAGGCAAGCTGCCGCGACAGCTTGCGCTGGTCGCTGACGTCGAGATGCGTCGCCACCGAGCCGCCGTTCGGCAGCACGAAATATTTCGTCAGGATGGCGCGTCCGTCCGGCAGTTCGGTAATCAGGCCGTTGAGGCTTGCCGCCTTCTCGTAGAATTCATTGTCGGTGGAATCGAGCATGCCGCGGTCGCGACGGAGCTTGAGGAGGTCATGCCCGTTCATGTCGGCCCAGAGATCCGACCGCGACAGGCCGTAGATGTCGAGATAGCGGTCGTTGCAGAAGATGATGCGCCGCTGCGCATCCGTCATCACCACGCCCTGGTTCAGATTGTTCATGGCGGAGGAGACGAAAGCGTTGCGGCGCAATTGCGCCCGCTTGGCCCGGCCCACCGCGGAATGGATCCACAGCGCGATCGCCGCCAGGAGCGAGCAGACGGCAATTCCGCCGATCAGCGCTTCCCAGACCAGATTGGGATCGAGGCTGCCGAGATAGCTTACGGGGACGAGTCGTTCGGACAGGGAAGAGGCGCGTGCAGGCGCGACCGCGCTGGCCAGGCACACGACGGCCTGCACAGCAATCGGAAGCGTGCTGCCCACATGCCAGTTCTTCTCAGCCATCAG
Organism: Bradyrhizobium sp. P5_C12; assembly: GCF_054049735.1. Lineage (NCBI taxonomy): Bacteria > Pseudomonadati > Pseudomonadota > Alphaproteobacteria > Hyphomicrobiales > Nitrobacteraceae > Bradyrhizobium > Bradyrhizobium sp. P5_C12. Next base: position 66,952 of record NZ_JBFULU010000015.1, on the reverse strand, counting down.
CCACCCGCGATTTCAATACGGGATTGTCTGGCTTCGCCGGTTTGGATCGGGTAAACGCCTGTACGCGCAACAGAAAAATGTGACGTCAACTACGGCAATTGGCCTGACATGATAAATGCTTCCTTAACGGAAAACGGCCTTGGCGCCCGCTTCGAGGCTCGGATGCCATCGGCGGTTCCAGCGGATATCCTGTACAACCATGGATAGGGTCGACTGCGTCGTCATCGGAGCCGGCGTGATCGGGCTCGCGGTGGCGCGAAAGCTGGCGCAGGCCGGCCGCGAGGTGATCGTGCTCGAGGAAGCCGAGGCCATCGGCACCGTCACCTCCTCGCGCAACAGCGAGGTGATCCATGCCGGCATCTACTACCGCGCCGGGAGCTGGATGGCGCGCATGTGCGTCGACGGCAAGCACGCGCTCTACCGCTACTGCGCCGAGCGCGGCATCCCCCACAAGAATTGCGGCAAGCTGATCGTCGCGACCAGTGCCAGGGAAACCGAGAAGCTGCAATCGATCAAGGCGCATGCCGAGGCCAATGGTGTCCTCGACATGCAGCTGCTCCCGGGGGAAGCGGCGCGCGCACTGGAGCCGGCGCTAGCCTGCGACGCCGCCCTGCTCTCGCCTTCGACGGGCATCATCGACAGCCATGCCTACATGCTGTCGCTGCGCGGCGAGGCCGAGGCGGCGGGCGCGGCCTTCGCGTTTCACACGCCGATGATCCGCGCCAAGGCGGCGGGCGGCGTCATCGAGATCGACGCCGGCGGCGAAGCGCCGATGACCTTGCAATGCGGCCTGCTGGTCAACGCGGCCGGCCTCTCGGCGACGACGGTGGCGCGCAGCATCGACGGCATGCCACTGGATCGGATTCCGCCGGCCTATCTCGCCAAGGGAAATTATTTCAGTTGCAGCGCCAAGGCGCCGTTCTCGCGCCTGATCTATCCGGTGCCGGAGCCCGGCGGGCTCGGCGTGCATCTGACGCTGGACATGGCAGGCCAGGCGCGTTTCGGCCCGGACGTCGAGTGGATCGAGACGATCGACTACGCGGTCGATCCCTCGCGCGCCGAGCGATTCTATCCGGCGATCCGCAGATATTGGCCGACGCTGCCCGATGGCGCGTTGATGCCGAGCTATTCGGGCATTCGTCCGAAGATCGTGCCGCCGGCCGTCGCCACGCAGGATTTCCTGATGCAGGGTCCGCGCGACCATGGCGTCGAAGGCCTGATCAATCTGTTCGGCATCGAATCGCCGGGATTGACGTCGTCGCTCGCGATCGCGGACCACGTCGCCGAGTTCGCAGGCATCTAAAGCGTTTTCGAGCGAAGTGGATACCGGTTCGCGTAAAGAAAAAGAAAACGCGTCCAAACAAGAATCTGGAGCCATTCCCGTTCCGATTCCATCGGAACGGGAATGGCTCCAGGCACCGCGCAACAATGATCGCGCACCCTGCAACAGGGATGAGCGCAAAAGCTCTCATCCCTGCGTGAAAGGGTGCGATCAAACTCTACGCTGATACGGGGGTTACTTTACTAGTGAAGCGTGTCGCCGGTGTGCTTCAGACGCTCGATCTGGTCCTTGACCATCAACTTCCGGCGCTTCAACTCAACAATTTGCAGGTCGTCTGTTGAAAGGTGCACGAGAGCTTCGTGCAATTCGTTTTCGAGAGTTTTGTGCTTCCGTTCCAATTCAACCAGATGTGCCTGAATTGTCATTCGAAACCTCCTCGGTAGGGGTGACCTTGGATTCGATCCGGACAGCGAAGTGTACATCACCGATTCGTTCTGTCGATGGGTATCCGTCGTCGCAGTGTCATTTTTGAAAATTCATATGTAACGAAGCGTGAGTAATGGAACCGCTCTGGAAAAATCCATGATATCAATGCGCTTGCGCGGCGCGATCGCGATCCACGGAAAATATCTTGCGGGAGATCCGTGAGCGACGGTCCGAGATCGCTTGCGATCAAGCCGCGCAAGGACGATAATTTCCACAGGGCATCCACAGCCTTAATCTCAAGCCTATCGGTTTTTCGGCCACCGCAGACATGACCAATGAAGATGCGCGCGAACTCGAATCCGAGCTCGCCCGGTTGCACCAGGAACACCGAGATCTCGATGCGGCGATCGATGCACTGCATCAATCGCCTGCCCCCGACCTATTGCGGTTACAGCGGTTGAAGAAACGCAAGCTGTTGTTGCGCGACCGCATTGCGTTCATCGAAGACCAGATCACGCCCGACATCATCGCCTGATCCACAGCCAGGGCCTCGTGCGGCCGCCCGCCGCGCCGGAATCCGCTTGACTCGAAAAGAACAAAATAGGAACATTTCAGCCCAGCCGCTCCCCAAGAAGACGCCCAGCAAACGCCCAGGAAGACGCCCATGTCAGCAACCGTTCTCTTCGACAACAGTCACTATGAACAAGCCTGCGATCAGGCGATCGCGATGTGCGACGGCAATCTGCGCAGCACGATCAAGGCGCTGATCATGGCCAACGAATATCTGGAAGCCGAACTCGAGGAATTGCAGGCGGCGATTTCGGCCGGCTGCATTCCGGAGACCTCACGCAGCAAGATGCGGAGCAAGAGCAGCGCCGCCTGACTTCAGCACTTTCTGACTTCAGCACTTTCTGACTTCAGCACTTTCTGACTTCAGCACTTTCTGACTTCAGCACTTGGAGCAACGCCATGTCGGACGTGACCTATTACGTTGCAATGCCCTTCCTGATCGATGACGATGGATCGCCGGTCGCGGGCGCGGCCGAGGAATGTCAGTCCTCGGTGGCCGCGCTGCGGCGCGCCGAGATTCTGGCACGCGGCGCCGGCCACATCGGCGCAGTCGCATTCAGCCGCAGCGGCGATCCCATGACCGGTGAATTCGGCGACGCGACGCTGCTGCGCAAATTCGGCAACGTGCCGGAAGACCTCGCCACGCTCTGATTGTTGTGTTTGAGCATGAGCTCCGCGCAAACGCGTTCCGCGTTTGTCGCGCGGGAAAACCGCTGCACACTTTGCGCTAGCGCGGCCCTCCGGGTCCGGATCGTGCTCTAGCTGCTGACGAGCCTGATCCGCGGCTCATGCCGCCGCTGCGCCTTGCGGACATACATGGCGGCGTCTGCCTCCTCCAGAGCACGACCTGCATCGGATTGCGGGCCGAGCAGCGCGACGCCGGCGGAAGCGCCCGCAGTCACGCGCTGACCGCGGAAGACGAAGGACAATTCGTCGACCGCCTGCTCGAAGATCGCAGCCTTCGCCTTGGCATCGGTCTCGCTGAGATTCCACAGCAGCAGCGCGAACTCGTCGCCACCGAGCCGGCCGACCACATCCGAAGCGCGGATCTGCCGCGTCAGCGTGCCGGCGATCGCCTTGAGCACCTCATCGCCAGCGGCGTGGCCGAAGGAATCGTTGATCGGCTTCAGGCGGTCGACGTCGAGCACGATCAGCGCGCCACTGGCGCGATAACGCTTCATGTAGGCAATGGCGCGCGTGAGCTCGCGCTCGAAACCGCGCCGGTTCGGAATCTCGAGCAGGAAGTCGGTGTCGGCGGCGGCCTCGAGTTCCGCGACCCGCCGCAACGCCTGCTTGAGCTCAGCCCGCAGGCCGCGGATCGTCGCCTTGGTCGTTTCCTTGGCGCCGTCATTGGCCGGTGCGGCGCGCCGCGCTGGTTCGGCGGAACGCCTGGGGGCGGTTTTGGATCGGCTCGCGCTGGTCTTCCGGCCCTTTTTGGCCTTCGCAGCGCTCGCCCTTTTTGGTTTCTTCATGGGCATCCTGCTCAATGAAGGCTTGCGGGGATTCACCAAGACAGGATAGTGCATTCCCTTCTCCTTGCCACCGCCTTGCGATCCGCCGGCCGGAACCGTTAATCTGGCCTATGTTTCTGTTTTCCCGAGAACAATTGACGTCATGACCGCGCCGATCGCCATCATCATGGGAAGCCAGTCGGACTGGGACACCATGCGGCATGCCGCCGACACGCTTGCAGCGCTCGGTGTCGCCGCCGAGACCCGCATTGTCTCCGCGCACCGGACCCCCGACCGGCTGTTTAGCTTTGCCAAGGGCGCCAAGGCGGCAGGCTACAAGATCATCATTGCCGGCGCCGGCGGCGCTGCTCATTTGCCCGGCATGGCTGCGGCGCTGACGGAACTCCCGGTCTTCGGCGTGCCGGTCGAATCCAGGACGATGAAGGGCATCGATTCGCTGTATTCGATCGTCCAGATGCCCGCCGGCATCCCGGTCGGCACCCTGGCCATCGGCAAGGCGGGCGCGATCAACGCTGCGCTGCTCGCCGCAAGCGTGCTGGCGCTGTCCGACCCGGCCCTGTCGGAGCGCCTTGCCGCGTGGCGCAAGGCGCAGACCGAGGCGGTTGCCGAACGCCCGGAGGACAAGGCGTGACGGACACCAGACCGGTGAAGCTGAAGCCCGGCGACACCATCGGAATCCTCGGCGGCGGACAACTCGGCCGGATGCTGGCGATGGCGGCGGCGCGGCTGGGCCTGCGCTGCCAGGTGTTCTCGCCCGATCCGGATTCGCCGGCCTTCGACGTCGTGCTGAACGCGACCTGCGCCGAATACGCCGATGTCGAGGCGCTGGAGATGTTCGCCCACGACGTCGACGTCATCACCTACGAGTTCGAGAACGTACCGGCGGCCGCCGCGATGGTGCTGGACGCGCGCCGCCCGGTGCTGCCCAACCGCAAGGTCCTCGAGACCACCCAGGATCGGCTCGCCGAGAAGGATTTCGTGACGCGGCTCGGCATCGGCACCGCCGCTTACGCCGACGTCACCTCCGTCGCTTCGTTGCGCGAGGCGATCGTCCGGATCGGACTCCCGGCCGTGCTGAAGACCCGCCGCTTCGGCTACGATGGCAAAGGCCAGACCATCATCCGCGAGGGCGACGACATCGCCAGGATCTGGACCGGCCTCGGTACCAAGCAGGCGATCCTGGAAGCCTTCGTGCCGTTCGAGCGCGAGATCTCCGTGATTGCCGCGCGCTCGGCCGCGGGCCAGGTCGAGTGTTTCGACGTCACCGAGAACGAGCACCGCGACCACATCCTGAAAGTGTCGCGGGCGCCAGCCGCGATCCCGGATGCGCTGGCGGAGGAAGCCCGCAGCATCGCGGGCAAGATCGCAAGCGCACTGGACTATGTCGGCGTGCTCGCCGTCGAGATGTTCGTTCTCGCAAACGGCACCGGCCCGAAGGTGCTGGTCAACGAGATCGCCCCGCGCGTGCACAATTCCGGGCACTGGACGCTCGACGGTGCGTCCGTCTCCCAGTTCGAGCAACATATCCGCGCCATTGCCGGCTGGCCGCTCGGCAGGCCCGTGCGCCACGGCGAGGTCGTCACCATGACCAATCTGATCGGCGACGAGATCAACGATTACGAGAAGTGGCTGACCGTCCCGGGCGCGACCGTCCACATCTACGGCAAGGGCGCGCCGCGCCCCGGCCGCAAGATGGGCCACGTCACCGAAGTCGGGCCGGCAACGGGCAGGTAACGGGACCGCGGCGATTAGCTGCGATCCCGCACGCTGATCATGCCGTCTTTGCGCCTGCGATGACGCCGGTGGGCTCCTCGCTCAGCCAGCGATAGAGCACGCCTCCCAGCGCGCCGCCGATCAGCGGCGCGATCCAGAACAGCCAGAGCTGCGCCAGCGCCCAGCCGCCGACGAACAGCGCGGGGCCCGTGCTGCGCGCCGGGTTCACCGACGTGTTGGTGACGGGGATGCTGACGAGATGGATCATCACCAGCGCAAGACCGATTGCGAGCGGAGCAAAGCCCGCGGGCGCGCGGCCGTGGGTGGAGCCCATGATGATGAAGAGGAACATCATGGTCATCACCACCTCGGTGAGGAAGCACACGCCCATGCTGTACTGGCCGGGCGAATGCGCGTCGTAGCCGTTGGACGCAAAGCCCTTGGCGACGTCGAATCCGGGAGCGCCGCTTGCGATGACGTAGAGGAGCCACGCGGCCACGATCGCTCCGGCCACTTGCGCGATCACATAGGGCAGGATCTGCCCGGCCGGAAATCGCCCGCCGGCGGCAAGGCCGACGGTGACCGCCGGGTTGAGATGGCAGCCCGAGATATGGCCGATCGCATAGGCCATGGTGACCACGCTCAGGCCGAACGCCAGGGACACGCCGAGCAGGCCGATGCCGACCTGCGGAAAGCCGGCGGCGATCACTGCGCTGCCGCAGCCTGCGAATGTGAGCCAGAACGTGCCGATGGCCTCGGCGGCATATTTTTTCATGTCCATGTGGGCGTCTCCCCTGATTTCAAGAATTTCCGGATCAACTTCCGGAAAACAGCCCGCCTTTTGGCGCCAAACCACCCAAATTGCGACCCGCGCATCAGGTTTTCGCCCCATTTAATGGCGTAACTTGGCCCGAAAGGCCGCTTCACAGGTGGACATGTCGGGTTTTGTCTGATACATCCGCGCCCTCAAGGTTAAGGGCCGGGCTTTTCGCCATCCCCTTTGACTTACCAGAATTCAAATCCGATCCACCAAAGAGGATGCCGCGTGCAGGTTCTCGTCCGCGATAACAATGTCGACCAAGCCCTCAAGGCGCTGAAGAAGAAGATGCAGCGCGAGGGTATCTTCCGCGAGATGAAGCTCCGCGGTCACTACGAGAAGCCCTCCGAGAAGAAGGCTCGCGAAAAGGCCGAAGCTGTGCGCCGCGCGCGCAAGCTCGCCCGCAAGAAGCTGCAGCGTGAAGGCCTGCTGCCGATGAAGCCGAAGCCGGTGTTCGGCGCGGGTCCCGGTGGCGATCGTGGCGCCGGTGGCCGTGGCGGCCCGGGTGCCGGTCCGCGTGGCCCCCGCTGATTTTGCCGAATTTGCAAGACTGAGATTTCGATACTGAGTTTTCGATGACGCGGGCCCCGGGCCCGCGTTATTGTTTGTAGAGGTGCCTTTTCTGGGACGGGGCACTACCGATGCGGCACCAGCGCGAGCGAACCGTAGATGGCTCTCCCTTTCCCCGAGCTCAGCCTGGCACGCGCATGCCGGACCTGGCAGCGACCGGTTGCGCTGGCCCTGATGTCGATCGCGCTCTGCGGCTGCTCATTCGACTTGGGCTCGCTGATGCCCGAGAAGGAGAAGCCGCAGGAAGCGCCCAGGGCGGCGGCCACCGACGCGGCCGTCAGCGCCGGTAATGTCAGCGACGCCCAGGGCCATACGGCCAAGGGCCAGGCCCTGGCGAAGTCGGGGGATACCGTTGCGGCGCTCGACGAGTTCAATCGCGCCGTGGCGCTCGATCCCTACAATGCGCAGGCCCTCTATGGACGCGCGCTGATCCACCAGGGCAGCAACGAGCACGAACTCGCGATCACCGATTTCGGCGCAGCGAACGGGCTGAACCCGCAGAAGGCCGAGCCGCTGCTCGGCCGCGCCATCAGCTATCTCGCCATCGGCAAGGTCAAGGAGGCTGCGGCCGATCTCGATGAGGCCTCCGAGGCCGATCCGCACAATGCCCAGGTCTGGATGACGCGGGGCCAGGCCTATGAGCGGCTCGGCGACAAGGCCAAGGCGGCGGCGTCCTACACCAAGGCCGTCTCGCTTCGCCCGCGCGACGACGCCGCGCGCAGCGGCCTTGCCCGCGTCGGCGGCTGACGGCGCGGCGCAAGCGCCATCTCAATCGGGGGTGGAGCTCTTCGGCAGGACGGAGTGGAACATCGACTTCATGCCGGACAGCATCTCGTCGGCGACGTTGGTCTTTTTCGGCCGCGGCATGGACGCACCGGCGTCGGCGCGCAGATCGAGCGGCGGCGCGATCACGGGGACCGGGATGTCGGCGGGCGGCGTCATCCGGTTCGGGTCGTCGTTGCCGATCGAGGCGGTATAGGGCGGGTTGGCCTGCGACGAGCCGCTATTGCCATAGGCCTCCGATGCGGGTGTCGACACCGTGATCGGCGGCGGCAGCGGACGGATCGCGGACGGCTCCGTGGTGACGACACGCGGGGCCTCGGGGGTGCGGATGGCTTCCCGCGCCGCAGGCTCCGCCGACCTCTCGGCAGATCTGGTCTCGGAAGACCTGGTCTCGGAAGACCTGGTCTCGGAAGACCTGGTCTCGGCAGATTTGCCCTCAGGCGATTTGCGCAGCCGCTCGATGGCAGCACGCACCAGATCATTGGCGTCGGGGGTTGCGGCCGGAGCGGCTGCAGCCGGCGCCGAATTGGCCTCGACCGCCGGGGCGGCGGTCGCGGGAGCGGTGACGGCCGGGGTGGACTTGGCGACCGCCTTCTCGCGTGCAGCGGGCCGGCCGCGCGGGCTGGCCGGAGCGGTCTCGGCCGGCGCCAGGTCTGCAGCCTTGGAGTCCGCGGCCTTGGGGTCCGCAGCCTTGGTCTCGGCGGCCGCCTGGTCGACGGGCTTGTCGGCGGCCTTCTCGGCCGCCGGCTTGTCCGTCACGCTCTTCTCCGAGACGCCCTTGGCCTTGACGCCGGGCGCCGGGAGATTGGCCACGTCTGCAGGCTTACCGTTCTTGCCGGCCGGGGCAGGCGCCACCACAGCCGCGGGCGTATCCGCCGCCGGCTTGGCGTTGATGTAATGATTAACGATGTACGCCCCGATGATCGTCGCGAGCACCGAGGGGAAGATATCCATCGAAATTTTAGCGATGTATTTCAGCATTTCTCGGCCACTCCCCGCGCGATCTGATGCGGGAACTTTGGGGCATTGTAAGGGATCAACTGCGACGGATCGATGGCAAAGGGTAACGGTCCCTTACGGCTTCAGCTCGATCTCAAGGAACACGATCTCGGTTGAGGTTTCGTTAAGCACGTCATGTTGGACGCCGGCCTTGCGAAAGTAGGATTTTCCGGCCGCAAGCTGCGCCTTGGAGCGCTCGCCGCCGGGCGCCACGATGGTCATTTCGCCGGCGACGACGGGAACGATCACATAGTCCATCCCGTGGGTGTGATGCCCGGTCGCGCTGCCCGGCGCCAGCCGCCATTCGGTCACCCTGACCTCTTCGTTGTCGATCTGAACCTCGGACTTGGCGGCAAGCATCGGCGTCTTTCTCCTCGCAGCATGATCCGGACCCGGAGGGCCGCGTCAGCCCAAAGTGTGCAGCGGTTTTCCGGAAAGATCATGCTCAAACAATAATCTGAAGCGCGATCGCGCTTCAGGGCACGAAAACCATGAACACGAAGACGGCAAATACCACCATATGGACCAGTCCGAACAGGATATTGGTCCTGCCGGTTCCGAAGGTCAGCATGCTCAGCAGGAATGTCAGGAACAGCAGCGCCGTGTTCTGGGGATTGAGGCCCAGCACCAGGGGCTGGTCGAGCGCATAGGTGGCAAGCCCGACCGCCGGAATCGTCAGGCCGATCGTTGCAAGCGAGGAACCGAGCGCCAGGTTGATGCTCTTCTGGAGGTCGTTCTTGCGGGCTGCCGCGACCGCCGAGACGCCCTCCGGCAAGAGGATCAGGAGCGCGACCAGAAGGCCGGCAAACGCCGGCGGAGCGCCGATCCTGACGGCGACCGCGTCGACAACCAGCGAGAACTTCTTGGCCAGGAGAACCACGGCCAGCAGCGAGACCAGGAGCAGCGCGATACTGAGACCCAGCATCTTGCCCGACAGGCGGGCCTCCCCGCCCTCGCCATCCGCCCTCTCGTGGACGAAGTAATCCTTGTGCAGGACGGTCTGGGTATACAGGAACACGCCATAGAGCACGATCGTCACGAGGTCGACGAAGCCGAGTTGAAGCGCCGAAAAGAACGGACCCGGCGTCGTCAGCGTGTAATTGGGCATGATCAGCGTCAGGGTCGCCAGCGCGATCAGCACGCTGAGATAGACGTTGGCGCCCGAGACCTGAAAACCCTGCTCGCGGTAACGAAGTCCGCCGATGAACACGCAGAGGCCGACCAGGCCGTTGCAGACGATCATCACGACCGCGAACACGGTGTCGCGGGCAAGCTCGGGCGCCGGCTTGTCGCCGAGCATGATCGTGGTGATCAGCGCGACCTCGATGATGGTGACCGCGAGCGTCAGGAGCAGCGTGCCGTAGGGCTCGCCGATCCGCTCCGCGATCACCTCGGAGTGATGAACGGCCGCGAACACGGTGCCGAACAGGATCACCAGCAGGATGATCGCAAACAGGCCTCCGCCGACCGACAGGGTGAAACCGTAGCCGGTCGCGGTCACGATCAGGAACAGCAGCACCGCCAGAGCGGGGAAGATCCATGACGACCGCGGCATCGGTCCGTGTGCGCTCATGCAGGCGATTCCTTCAATATGGCGATCGATTATGCGCGAGAAGATCGCGCCCGTCAGCCCTCAGCCGCCATTGATGAATTGCCGCGCGATCTCGATGATGCCAAAGCTGTCGAGATCATTGTGTCCGCCGCCGGGAATGCTCACGAACCGCTTCGGTTCGTGCGCCAGCGCAAACAGCTTCTCGCCAAATGCGATCGGAATGGTCAGGTCCTCCGTGCCGTGGATGAACAGGAGCGGCACCGTGACGCGTGCAATGCGCTCGTCGGAGCGAAACGGGTCGCGCATCAGCAGGCGAACCGGGACATACCAGAAGTGAGAGGCCGCGACATCGGCGATCGATGTGTAGGGGGCTTCGAGGATCAGCTTTCCGACCGGATGCTCGGACGCAACTGACACCGCAACACCGGTCCCCAGGGAGAAGCCCCAGGCGACGATGCGCCCGGCGTCATAGCGCGCCGTCGCGAACGAATACGCGGCCGCGGCGTCGCGCAGCAGGCCCTGCTCGCTCGGCGCGCCGCTCGAGCCGGCATAACCGCGATAGGACAATGCGACGAGCCCGGTGCCGTCGGCCGTGACAGCCTTGAAGCGGCCGACAAGCCCGGCAAGGGAATCGCCGTTGCCGTGAAAGAAGAGGACCACGGCACGGCCGGGCTTCGGCGGAATATGCCAGACGATGACCTTTTCCTCGTCCGACGTGGTCAGGACGTGCTCCTCGGCCTCCGGAAGGCCCGCGGCGGCGGGCGCGGTGCGCTCGCCGGTCGGGATCGGAAACAACATCGCGCGCTGCTTCACGAAGAGCAGGACGAGACCGGCGAGATAGCCGGCCGCAAGGATGATGGCGATCCATTTCAGGAATGTCATCGCTGTGCCGCCCCTCCGGAATTCAGGGCTTGCGACGACTCTTGAGCAATTTGAGGACATCCGGCCGGATGCTCAAGGGGATCTCGCGGCAGCCGCACGCCGCCGCATGGGCGGCGTGCCATGCGATGCGCCGTTCCCGCGTCGCCTTGGGCGGCATGCGATGGGACTGGTGCCATTGCCTGTTCAGGGCCACGGCCCGTCCCCCTCGGCGACTACATCGCCTTGACGATGTTCTCGGTGACCTTCTTGGCGTCGCCGAGCAGCATCATGGTGTTGTCGCGATAGAACAGCGGATTGTCGATGCCGGCATAGCCCGAGGCGAGCGAGCGCTTGATGAACATCACGGTGCCGGCCTTCCAGACCTGGAGCACCGGCATGCCGTAGATCGGCGAGGTCTTGTCCTCTTCGGCGGCCGGATTGGTGACGTCGTTGGCGCCGATCACGAAGGCGATGTCGGCCTGCGCGAATTCGGAGTTGATGTCCTCGAGTTCGAACACCTCGTCATAGGGCACGTTGGCTTCGGCCAGCAGCACGTTCATGTGGCCGGGCATGCGGCCCGCGACGGGATGGATGGCGTATTTCACCTCGACGCCCTCCTTCTTCAGGATGTCGCCCATCTCGCGCAGCGCGTGCTGCGCCTGCGCCACCGCCATGCCGTAGCCGGGGACGATGATGACCTTGGAGGCGTTCTTCATGATGAAGGCGGCATCGTCCGCCGAGCCGAGCTTGGCCGGCTTCTGCTCACCGGTACCGCCGCCGGCCGCCGCGGTCTCGCCGCCGAAGCCGCCGAGGATGACCGAGATGAACGACCGGTTCATGGCGTGGCACATGATGTAGGACAGGATCGCACCCGACGATCCGACCAGCGCGCCGGTGATGATCAGCGCGGAATTGCCGAGCGTGAAGCCGATGCCGGCCGCGGCCCACCCCGAATAGGAGTTCAGCATCGAGATCACGACCGGCATGTCGGCGCCGCCGATCGGGATGATCATGAGCACGCCGAGCGCCAGCGCGAGGATGACGATCAGCCAGAAGTCGAGCGCGCTGCCGCTCAGCACCAGGCCGACGATGAAGAACACCAGCGCCAGCGCCAGGACGATGTTGATGACGTGGCGGAACGGCAGGATGATCGGCGCGCCGCTCATGCGTGCCGACAGTTTCAGGAACGCGATCACCGAACCGGTGAAGGTCAGCGCGCCGATGGCGACGCCGAGCGACATTTCGACCAGGCTCTGCGCATGGATGTTGCCGGGCGTGCCGATGTCGAAGGCCTCGGGCGCATAGAACGCGCCCGCGGCGACCAGCACCGCGGCCATGCCGACCAGCGAGTGGAAGGCGGCGACCAGTTCCGGCATCGAGGTCATCGGCACGCGACGCGCGATGACGGCGCCAATGCCGCCGCCGATCGCGATGCCGACGATGACGAGGAGCCAGGCAAGGCTGTCCGCCGGGGGATGATTGGCCAGCGTGGTGGCGACCGCGATCGCCATGCCGATCATGCCGAACAAATTGCCCTGGCGCGACGTCGCCGGGCTCGACAATCCTCGCAGCGACAGGATGAACAGCACACCCGCCACGAGATACAAGACTGCAGACAGATTGGCGCTCATCTCAGGTCCCCATTCGCCAGCTCACCCCGAGGTGACGCTTACTTGGACTTCTTCTTGTACATCCCCAGCATGCGCTGGGTGACAAGGAAGCCGCCGAAGATATTGATGCAGGCAAAAATCAGCGCCACGAAGCCGAAGGCGCGGGCCCAGCCCGAGCCGCTTGAAATATTCGCAACACCGCCGGCAAGCAGCGCGCCGACCACGATCACCGAGGAGATCGCGTTGGTCACGCTCATCAGCGGCGTGTGCAGCGCAGGCGTCACCGACCACACCACGAAATAGCCGACGAAGACGGCGAGAACGAAGATCGACAGCCGGAAGACGAAGGGGTCGACGACCTGTGCAACATGCTCCATGGCGGCTCTCCTTAGGCTTTCGGCTGGAAGTTCGGGTGGATCACGGCGCCGTCTTTGGTCAGCGCGGTCGCTTTGACGAGCTCGTCGTCCCAGTTCACGGCCAGCGCCTTGTTGGCCTTGTCGACCATGGTCTCGATGAAATTGAACAGGTTGCGCGCATAGAGGCTGGAGGCCGAGGCCGCGACGCGGCCGGCGACGTTGGTGTAGCCGACGATCTTGATGCCATCGACCTCGGCAACCTCGCCGGGCCGCGCACCCTCGACATTGCCGCCACGCTCGACGGCGAGATCGACCAGCACCGAACCGGGCTTCATCGACTTGACCATCTCGGCCGAGACCAGTTTCGGCGCCGGCCGGCCCGGGATCAGCGCCGTCGTGATCACGATGTCCTGCTTCTTGATGTGCTCGGCGGTGAGCGCGGCCTGCTTGGCCTGGTACTCTTTCGACATTTCCTTGGCATAGCCGCCGGCGGTCTGCGCGTTCTTGAACTCCTCGTCCTCGACGGCGAGGAACTTTGCGCCGAGCGATTCCACCTGCTCCTTGGTCGCGGGCCGTACGTCGGTCGCGGTGACGACCGCGCCAAGACGGCGCGCCGTCGCGATCGCCTGCAAGCCGGCGACGCCGACGCCCATCACGAACACCTTTGCCGCCGGAATGGTGCCGGCAGCGGTCATCATCATCGGAAAGGCACGGCCGAAGGCTTCGGCTCCCTCGATCACGGCGCGGTAGCCGGCAAGGTTCGCCTGCGACGACAGCACGTCCATGACCTGCGCGCGCGTGATGCGCGGCATCAACTCCATCGCGAAGGCCGAGATGCCGGCATCCGCCATCGCCTTCAGCGCGGCATCGTTGCCATAGGGGTCCATGATCGCGATGACGAGCGCGCCGCGCTTGTATTGCGCAAGCTCGGAGGCCTCGGGGCGCTTCACCTTGATGATGATGTCGGCGTCCTTCAGCGCATCGGCGCTGACGGTGGCGCCAACCGCGGTGAACTCGGAATCCGGCAGGCCCGACTTGAGGCCGGCGCCCGGCTCAACGGCGATCTCGGCGCCGAGCGCCTTGAACTTCTTCACCGTATCAGGCGAAGCGGCGACCCGCGGCTCCGACGGATCGATTTCCTTGGCAACGGCGATCTTCATAGGCCCTCCGGCGACGCGGGACAAAGCGCGCACGCGAACTTAGCGTTACTCCCGCAACGTTGGATACCGGTTTTGATACCGGCTTGAATGCAAATTTTATGGGCACCGACGGCGCTGGCGGTGCGGCAGGCGATGGATCAGGTCAGGAAGATCGCCATCAGGATCACGATGAGCGCGACCGAGGCCGTGCCGTATTTGACCAGCTTGATGAAGCCCTCATAGGTCTGCTCGTGGGCAACGTAGTCGTTGCCGTCGGCGGTGGTGTACGCCACTTCGCTATGGTCAGCCATGGATGTCCCCAGTCGAAAGTCGAATTCCTGGGTGGCAATACCGCAAACCGCCGGGCAGGGCAACGGCAGGCAGACGCGGTTTTCCTGCAAATCAGGTCATTTGGAATTCCGATTGCCGGGAATCCGGCGCTCGCGCCGCTCAGCCTTGATCGATCATCGCGGCGGTGACGCTCGCTCTCTGTCGCTGCGGTACCGCAAGGCCGAGCGCCGCGCGCACGGCGTCGACCGCCGGCTCGCCCGCCTCGGTGAATCGGGCCGTGCGCGGGGCCGTACCGGGACCGACCGCCACCGGATTGTCGCCGGACAGGAAGCCGTGAGCCATGTGGAAGCCGAGCGCGCGATAGACCTCGAACTGCTCCTCCGAGAAGAACTGATCGCCGGTGGTCTCGTGGGGAAAGCGATCGTTTCGCCGCGCATAGTCCCTTATGTAGTCGTTCTCGTCGCCATTCAGCGACGATTTGACATAGACCAGATAGCCCTGGTCATCTCCACCATAGTCGATGGTACCGATGGCGACGTGAACGCGGTCGCGCGCGGCCTCGTCATGCTCGTCGGGGGCCGCGGGATCGCCCGCCTTGTCGGCATTGCGCGCCATCAGCGCGCGCGTGCATTCGCGAATCGGCATCCATGGCAGGTCGATCCTGACGCCAAGATCGATGCGGGCGTAACGCTGCAACGTCATCAGGGAGCCGAAATTCATCGGCGCATCGGCCTCCGCATCGACCGCGATGATCACCTTGCAGCGGCGGCGCAACAGCTCGTAGACGCCGAGATTCTCGATATGGCCGCCGTCCGTCAGGTAGACGCTGTCGCTGTTCTCGTACAATCGCCCCGAGATCTCGGACCAGAAGTAAAGCGGCGTGGAGCGGCGCTGCGGCCGGACCCGATCATCGACGTAACGCGGATTCTTCAGCCAATAGCCAAGCCGCACGTTGAGGAGCGCAAGCGTCGGCGTCAGCGCCTTGATCGAGCTCGAGCCCATGTTCGAGGAGGCCGCGGCTCCGGAGATCGCCATTGCGGTCGCGAGGTCGAGGCTCTGTTCATCGTCCTGCACCAATCCGGTGGGCGCATAGCCCGTTGCCTCACTGCCGATGTTCAGGGCGGAGAACACGAAGAAGTCCGCGTTGCGGCCGCGCCGATTGGCAAAGTCGGACCCCTGGATGTTCAATGCCGTGTTGATGAGCTGATAGGGCGCGTGCAGCTTTGGCGCGGCCGATTGCCCCGGAATGCGGTCCGACTCGACCGGAGCCGCGTAGAGATCCGTCAGCTTCATGCGATCGAGCGGCCTGAAATCGCGCCCCTGATCGAGGCTGGCTTCGGCGCGCGCGATGCCGCCGTCGGCCGAACGCGTCGGATCGAACAGGAAAGCCTTGCTCAGGCGATCGCGATAGAGGCGGTGCAGCGAGTTCGCGTTCGGCGTCAGGAAGAACGAGATGGCGAACAACAGGACGCCGGCGAAGGTGTAGAGGATGACCATCCGAAGACTGTAGGAGTAGGCGAGTTCCGAAGCTTCGCCCTGGAACAGACCGGGAAGGCGAACCTGAACCGCATTCCCCGCTTTCTCGGCCAGGAACCGGAGCCAGACGGGAACGTGCCAAATAGGCGTCAAGCGCTCGTTGTCTGCCACGACCGGCGGTGCGGCCCTCGGCGTGATCTCGGCCGACAAGGTCCCCGTGCTGGCATCAAACTGGATCTTGCCGGCCAGGTTGCCGGACGGCGCGTTCGATTTGGCGTTGGCCAGGCACTCTCTTTGCGAAACGGCCCCCAGCGATGCCGGACACTTCTCGAACAGGTCGTTGGAGATGCCCCAAAACGACAGATAGAGGTATGCAACCCAGATGATGAGCGGAAGCGCGAGACCCGCGATCCACAGGGCGACCTTGGCGACGACCGCGAGCACCAGCGCCCCCCACTGCGAGGATGCGCTGTTGCCCTTCAGCAATTCCGCGAATTGCTGCCTGAATGCGGTGACGAAGACACCGATCGGAGCAGCCACTGCCGCGAGCGACTTGATCCAGGTGATCGCGACTGCGCCGGCCGGCCCACCGATCGCGTCGCTATCGGCGACGTCGAACATCTGCCCCAGCATGAAGGGCTGAAAATCGAAGAAGGCCATGACAACCAGCAGCACCAGGACGGTCGCGCCCATGCTCGGCCAATGCGAACGGAATTCCTGCCGCTTTCCGGGGCTTGCAAACGACTGCTTGAGCGCCCATCCGAAAAACAGCACGACGCCGATGATTGCGATCGACAGGGTCAGCGCAAAATGCTGGACCTGGAGAAAGCGCGCGAAGTCGCATGCAACGCCCAGCAATAATGCGATACCTCCAATATAGGCGAAGACAACGCTGGAGCCACTCCAGCGGACGGAGCGCGAGGTGAGATAGGCAAGCCCGCTCCACAGAAACATGACCAGGGCGATGGCCGCACCGAAGGTGCTGAAACCGTAGCGATCGATGAGGCTGAAATCGTGCAACTCGCACAGCTTGTTGTTTGCGAGGCTGAGACCGAAGATGTTGGCAACCGTCAGGCAACTCCGCAGAGGCGTTGACCAGATCGTGACGGCCGCCAGCAACAGCACGATTGGCAATGTCAGCCCGATATTGGCGACCAGTCCGCGCACGACGATCGCGATTCCGGTCAGGAGATCGCGTGCGCCGGCAGGGATCAGGTAATTCGAATAGTTGCGCAGATGTCCGACCGAAGGCGTGTCGCTGATCTCGGCGGCCGTGATAGTCCCGCCGCCCGGTCTTTCACCGAATACAAATCGCCGCGCCGTCGTCATTGTGGCGCTGAGAGAGGTGCCGATGTAGCCGCCGCCCGACACCGTGGAGAGATAGTCGATCCGCCCGATCAAATTGTGGTGGTTCAACGCCTGCAACACACCAAGGCAAACGGCCGAAGAGCGAATGCCGCCACCGGACAATGCGAGCCCGGTGACGTCGAGCAACTGGCAGGGTTCCAGGCCATCGGCATCGAGGTGCCGCTCCGGCTCGCGCCGCGTGTTGATCGCCGCGATTTCGTCCCGAACGATCTGATGGTGCTTTTCGCACCAGGGAATTTCCTCGTCGATCGCCGCAGCGTTTTTCGACTCCGGAACGGGCGTGGCGGACCCCTGATCGAGCATGGGCGTCTCCCCAGCAAAAATCGATCAATCGACAATCAACAGTTGAAATTCACTTTCCAAGTATCTTTGGATTCGTCTCGCGGGCTGCGCGAACGTTCAATCCCACGTAGTAAAAGTTTGGGCTATGCCGCGGCGGTCCCTCGGCGGGCGCGCATGGAACTCGCGCGGACGCCGCACTTGCCCTGCGGCGCCGCACTCGGTGCGGACGGCTCCGGCACGCTTCGACGGCAACCGCCCCCGCGGAAGGAGCTCCCCCCGCCTCAGCCCATCGCCTCCAGCTCGTCGATCATGCCGGCAATGACGCTCAAGCCCCCATCCCAGAACTTAGGATCCTTGGCATCGAGCCCGAACGGCCGCAGCAGTTCGGAATAGTGCTTGGTGCCGCCGGCGGCGAGCATGTCGAGGTAGCGCTCGGCAAAGCCCTCGGCCGCGTTCTCGTAGACCGCATAGAGCGAGTTCACGAGACAATCGCCGAACGCGTAGGCGTAGACGTAGAACGGCGAATGGATGAAGTGCGGGATATACATCCAGTAGTTCTCGTAGCCCGCCTTGATCTCGATCGCGGGACCCAGGCTCTCGCCCTGCACCGACAGCCAGATCTCGCCGAGCCGCGTCGCGGTGAGCTCGCCGTTCTTGCGCTCGGTGTGGACCGCGCGCTCGAACGAATAGAACGCGATCTGCCGCACCACGGTATTGATCATGTCCTCGACCTTGCCGGCGAGCAGCGCCTGGCGCTGTTTTGCATTCTTGGTCTGGGCAAGGAGCCGCTTGAACGTGAGCATCTCGCCGAACACACTCGCCGTTTCGGCGAGCGTCAGCGGCGTCGGCGCCATCAGCGCGCCGTTCTTCGCCGCCAGCACCTGGTGCACGCCGTGGCCGAGCTCATGGGCGAGCGTCATGACGTCGCGCGGCTTGCCCTGGTAGTTCATCAGCACATAGGGATGCGCCGACGGCGTGGTCGGGTGCGAGAAGGCGCCCGGCGCCTTGCCCGGACGCACCGGCGCATCGATCCAGCGGTCGGTGAAGAAGCGCTCGGCGATGTCGGCCATGTCGGGCGAGAAGCCGCGATAGGCCGATAGCACCATGTTCCGCGCCTCGGGCCAGGCGATGGTGTCGGTCGCGGCAAAGGGCAGCGGCGCATTGCGGTCCCAAAAGGCGAGCCGCTTCTTCTTGAACCAGCGCGCCTTCAGCGCGTAATAGCGGTGCGACAGTTTTGGATAGGCCGCGCGCACGGAGGCGACCAGCGCGTCCACCACCTCGCGTTCGACGCGGTTGTTGAGGTGGCGGGAATCCGCGACGTCCTTGAAGCCGCGCCAGCGGTCGGAAATGTCCTTGTCCTTGGCGAGCGTGTTGGTGATCAGCGCGAAAGTGCGCTCATTGGCCTTGAAGGTCTTGGCCAGGGCTTCCGCCGCGGCCTTGCGCTTGGCGCCGTCGCGGTCCTGCAGGAAATTGAGCGTCGGCTCGATCGCAAGCTCCTTGGATCCGACCTTGAAGCGAAGACCCGAGATGGTCTGGTCGAACAGCCGGTTGAAGGCGGAATAGCCGGTCTGCGCCTTCTCCAGGAAGAGCTGCTCGAGCTTGTCGTCGAGCTGGTACGGCTTCTCCTTGCGCAGGTCCTCGATCCAGGGGCGGTAATGCGCGAGCTCTGGCGCCTGCATCGCGCGGGTCAAAATATCGTCATCGACACGATTGAGCTCGAGCGCGAAGAACAGAAGATGGGTGGACGCCGCCGTGAGGCGCTCCGACACATCGCCGTAAAACTTTGAAATCTTGGGATCAACGCTGTCGCCGGCGTGGACGAGGCCGGCGTAGGAGCCGAGACGGCCGGCGAGATCGTCGATCGCCTCATAGCGTCGCACGGCGCCGGCGAGCCACTTTCCGCCATCTTCGTTTGCTGTCCCTGTCGCGAGCTTGCCCTTGTAGTCGGTCTCGAACGCGACGCAATCGGCATCCATCCTTTCGAGATCGCGCGCCACTTCCGGCGCGTCGATCCCGGAATAGAGATCGGCGAGGTTCCACTCCGGAAGCTTGGCGGTCTTGCTCGCGGGCTTCGCAGGCGAACGCTTCGCAGGTGAAGGCTTCGCAGATGAAGGCTTGGAGGATTTGGCTTTGGCGGCTTTTTTGGTGTTCGGCTTGCGGAGGGCGGATGTGGAGCGCGAAGTCATTGTGCTGGAAACCTGTGTTCAACAAACGCGGCGGGCGGGGTCATCAAGATTTAAGAGTGTGTTAATCGGCTTCGGCCAGAGTGCCCCGATTCGAGACAGATAGTAGTAGCGTGCGGGGAACACCATGGCTGCCAGTATTTTGATCGCCGACGACGACGCAGTAGCCCGCCGGCTGGTCGAGAACATGGTGCAGAAATGCGGCTATGAGACGGTCGTCGTCGAGTCCGGCGACGCCGCGATTGCCGCCCTCACCGCCCCCGACGGACCTGTTATCGACGCCGTCATCCTCGACCTCGTGATGCCCGGCCTCGACGGCATGGGCGTGCTGGCGAAAATCCGCGAGGCCGGCCTGACCGTGCCGGTGATCGTGCAGACCGCCCATGGCGGCATCGACAACGTGATCTCGGCGATGCGCGCGGGCGCGGCCGACTTCGTGGTCAAGCCGGTCGGCATGGAGCGGCTCCAGGTCTCTCTGCGCAACGC
The DNA here is from genome assembly GCF_054049735.1 of Bradyrhizobium sp. P5_C12. Classification (NCBI taxonomy): domain Bacteria; kingdom Pseudomonadati; phylum Pseudomonadota; class Alphaproteobacteria; order Hyphomicrobiales; family Nitrobacteraceae; genus Bradyrhizobium; species Bradyrhizobium sp. P5_C12. The sequence continues at coordinate 46,716 of NZ_JBFULU010000015.1, read as the reverse complement.
GCTCAACGCCTCCGCACTCAAGGGCGAATTGCAGCGCATCCGTCACAGCCGCGAGGGACGGCTCACCTTCTCCGACATCGTCACGCGCGCCGAGGCGATGGCGGGCGTGATGCGGACCGCGCAGAAGGCGGCGGGCTCGTCGATTCCCGTGCTGATCGAGGGCGAGTCCGGCGTCGGCAAGGAGATGTTCGCGCGCGCCATCCATGGCAGCGGCGAGCGCAAGGCAAAGCCGTTCGTCGCGGTGAATTGCGGCGCGATTCCCGACAACCTCGTCGAGTCGATCCTGTTCGGTCACGAGAAGGGCGCCTTCACCGGCGCGACCGAACGGCACATGGGCAAGTTCGTCGAGGCCCATGGCGGCACGCTGTTTCTGGACGAGGTCAGCGAGTTGCCGCTGACCGCGCAGGTCAAGCTGCTCCGCGCGCTCCAGGAGGGCGCGGTCGAGGCGGTCGGCGGCCGCAAGCCGGTCAAGGTCGACGTCCGCATCATCTCGGCCACCAACCGCAAACTGCTGGAGCGGGTGAAGCAGGGCCATTTCCGCGAGGACCTGTTCTATCGCCTGCACGTGCTGCCGCTGACGATCCCCTCGCTGCGGGCCCGGCGCGAGGACATTCCGCATCTGCTGCGGCATTTCCTGGCGCGCTTCGCCGCCGAGGAAAACCGCGCGATCGCCGGCATCAGCGGCGAGGCGGTGGCGCACCTCGCGCAGCTCGACTGGCCCGGCAACATCCGCCAGCTCGAAAACGCTGTTTACCGTGCCGTGGTCATGAGCGAAGGCGACCAGCTCGGCCTCGGCGATTTCCCGCTGCTTGGCTCGCATCCGCACGCCGCAACGGACATTCCGACCGCACCGCTGATGATCGAGCCGATCGCGATGCCGGCCATGGTTTCAGGTAACGAAATACCGATTGCTCCGCTCCCCTCGACGGGAACTCTCGCCATGCTGACCGCGACCGGCGATGTCCGCCCGCTGGAGGAGATGGAGAACGAGATCATCCGCTTTGCGATCTCGCATTACCGCGGACAGATGTCCGAGGTCGCACGCCGCCTCAAAATCGGCCGGTCGACGCTCTATCGAAAGCTCGACGAGGCCGGCGTGCAGGGACATGGCGGGAAAAGCGGTGAGGAGACGCACTGAGCCTGATGCGAGGGGGGATTTTCTGACCCGACGGCGTGGCCGCAAGCCCTTCGCATTACGGCAGAATTCGTCTGCACTTTGAACCGTGACTTGGAAGTGACAGACAGAGGGAAAAGCGCGTGGCAGAAGCGCACAATCCGTTGCAAAGCGGCTTCCTAGAAGTCAGTTTGTCGTGAGTTGTCCCCGGTAGCGCTGGCTGCAAAATCGGGGCCTGTATATCGTCTGCGTAGGAATCGTTGCGTGCAGGCGTGCAACTTTCGAGAGGCCGGCGCGGTTTAGCCGAAGCTGAAGACGATAACAAAGCTGTTCCACAAGGGACAGTTCACCCGAGGGGTGCGACACAATGCGTGACTGTTTGAACCACCGTGCAGGCTTTGACCGCGTCTTGATGACGGTCGCGGCGACCTTCCTCACGGTGTCGGCCAGCTCAGCCCTGGCGCAGGATCAGGCGCGCAGCAGCGCCGCCGAGCTGGCGATCGAAGCCGCGATCCCGCGCCCCGAGCCCGCCAACGTCCCGCCTCCAACCGCCGCCGACATCAAGCTCGACACCACCGCCACGGTCCAGGAACCCGTGAAGGAGCCCGCCAAGGAGCCCGTCAAGGCCGAAGCCGCGCCGGCACCCGACAAGGTCGAGACCAAGCCTTCCGACGTCGCCACCACGCCCGCCACCGAGGCGCCGAAGAGCGAGACGGCCAAGACGGAACCCGCAAAGACCGAGCCTGCCAAGGCCGACACTGCGACGGCAACGCCGGCCGCTCCGGCAGCACCTGCCGCTGCAGCGCCCGCCGCCGAGCCGGTGAAGGCCGCGAGCAACGTTCCGGCCGCCGACCAGCCGGTCGCCGACAAGCTCAAGGACATGATCGGCGCCAAGACCTCGCGCTATCTCGACCGCAAGAACGAGCGCGCCGCCGTCGAGAAGTTTTACGGCGCACGCGACTTCGCGCCGGTCTGGACCCAGGGCGGCAGCCTGACCGCCGCCGCCAAGGGCGTGATCGCGCGGCTGAAGGATGCGGCTTCCGACGGCCTCAATCCCGCCGACTATCCGGTGCCGGATTTCGCTGCCGCGACGACACCCGATGCGCTCGCCGACGCCGAGCTCAAGCTCACCGCCAGCATGTTCGATTATGCGCGCCAGGCCCAGAGCGGCCGCATGCACTGGTCGCAGGTCAGCGGCGACATCCTCTATCCCGAGCATCCGACCGATCCGAGCGAGGTGCTCGCCAAGGTCACGACCGCGACCGATGCCTCCGCCGCGCTCGACAGCTACAACCCGCCGCAGAAGCTCTACAAGGAATTGAAGGCGAAGCTGGCGCAGCTGCGCGGCCAGACCGACGGCCCGGTGATCGAGATCGCCGACGGCCCCGCGCTGAAATACACCCCGGCCCGCGGCAAGAAGCAGGCTGAAATCGTCGTGGAAGATCCGCGCGTGCCGCAGCTCCGCGCCAAGCTCGGCATCGCCGAGAACGCCAGCGACACCCGTTACGATGCCGCGGTCGCCGAAGCCGTGCGAAAATTCCAGGACGGCGCCGAGATCAAGGCGACCGGCATCCTCGATGACAAGACGGTCAAGGCGCTGAACAGCCCGAAGCGCGACAAGCAGATCGACGTCGTGCTGGTGAACATGGAGCGCTGGCGCTGGCTGCCGCGCGACCTCGGCGTGCCCTCGCTGGGCGATGCCTATGTCATCCTCAACATTCCCGACTACACGCTGAAGGTAATGCAGCGCGGCCAGCAGGTCTGGACCACCCGCGTCGTCACCGGCAAGCCGGGCCAGCACGCCACGCCGCTGCTCACCGAGACGATGAAGTACATCACGGTCAATCCGACCTGGAACGTGCCGCCGTCGATCGTCTACAACGAATATCTGCCGGCGCTTCAGCAGGACCCGACCGTGCTCCAGCGCATGGGCCTCAAGCTCGAACAGAACCGCGACGGTTCGGTCCATATCTCGCAGCCGCCCGGTGAAGCCAACGCACTCGGCCGCATCCGCTTCAACTTCCCGAACAAGTTCCTGGTCTATCAGCACGACACGCCGGACAAGAACCTGTTCGCCAGGGACGAGCGCGCCTTCAGCCATGGCTGCATGCGCGTGCAGAATCCGGATCAGTACGCTTCCGTTCTGCTCAACATCACCATGCCGAACGAGAAGTACACGCCGGAGCGCGTGCGCAGCATGTACGGCAAGAGCGAGATCGACCTGAAATTCCCGACCCCGATCCCGGTCAACATCACCTACCAGACCGCGTTCGTGGACGACGGCGGCAAGCTGCAATTCCGCAAGGACGTCTATGGCCGCGACGCGACCATGATCAACATCCTGAAGAACGGCCGCGGCAAGGATCTCGAGAACGTCGTCGCGCACTCGCAGCCGAGCTATTCGCGCCCGGCGACGACGCTGCCATCCGGCGTGGCGATAGCCAACAATGGCGGTGGCTTCGGCTCGTCCGGTCCGAACTTCTTCGAACGGCTGTTCGGGGCGCCGACCCCGCCGCCGGCTCCGGTCGGCCGTCGGCCGCAGCAGCAGCGGGTGTTCACCCGCTGAGCCCGGCGCCGCTTTTCCTGAAATTCTTCAATAAAATCAGCGGCCCCATCCCCCGGATGGGGCCGTTTAACGTTAACCACTCTCCACCCGCGCTCGGGCAGCGGGCGTTTTTTCGCCACACTAGGCCGCTTAGGTCGGTACTCTGACTTGGTTCTGGGGGCGGGAAGGTCAACCTCAAATTAACCTTCTCGCTTTAACAAAGCGTTCATCCTCTTTCGCGCGCTAGCGGGGTTGGCGGGAGAGTCCATTTTGAACGCTGGTCGACTGGGTGGGCTCTAACGTGCTGACTGGTCTCGCACGCCAATTCTTTGTGCTGTCGTTGTCCCATGCGGGAGTGAGGGCCGGTTCCCGGATCGGCCTCGCTTCCGTGTTGCTGTTTGCTGCCGCAGGTTCAGTTCACGACGCCGCGGCGCTGAACGAAACCAAGACGCTCTCGTTCCACCACACCCATTCCGGCGAAGATCTTACCGTCACCTTCAAGCGCGACGGGCGCTTCGACGAAGCGGCCCTGAAACAGCTCAACCACTTCCTGCGCGACTGGCGCACCCAGGACGAGACGGTCATGGACCGTCACCTGTTCGACATCCTCTGGGAAGTCTATCGCGACGTCGACGGCAAGCAGCCGATCCAGATCATCTCCTCCTACCGTTCCCCCGCCACCAACGCCATGCTGCGCCGCCGTTCCTCCGGTGTGGCGCGCTTCAGCCAGCACATGCTGGGGCATGCGATGGATTTCTACATTCCGGGCGTGCCGCTGGAGCAGATCCGCTTCGCCGGCCTGCGCCTCCAGCGCGGCGGCGTCGGTTTCTATCCGACCTCCGGCTCGCCCTTCGTGCATCTCGATACCGGCAGCATCCGGCACTGGCCGCGGATGACGCATGACCAGCTCGCCCGCGTCTTCCCGGACGGACGCACGGTTCATGTCCCGACCGATGGCACGCCGCTGAAGGGCTATGAGCTCGCCAAGGCCGAGATCGAGCGCCGCGGCAGCGGCGACGATTCCGGCAGCAAGCCGAATTTCTTTGCCGCCCTGTTCAAGGGCAAGACGGCTCCGGCCGCCACGAGCAGCGACGAGGATGACGAGGGCGCGCCTGCGGCGACCGCGAAGCCCGGCGCGCCGACCGTGGTCGCAGCCGCGGCCAAGCCGGCCGATCCGGTGCCGACGCCCCGCGCCAAGCCGTCAATGGCCGCGACGATCCAGCTCGCTTCGGCCGATGCGCAGCTTGTTGCGCCGCCGAAACCGAAACCCGCGCCTGTGGCTGACAAGCCTGCCGCCGGCAAGTCTGCTGACGCAAAGCCGGAGACGCCGGCCGACATCATCAACGCCCGCGGCTTCTGGGATACCCCGGCCACGCCGCAGCAGGCGACACCGGCGCAGGTCGCCGCGCTGAAGGCGCGCCAGGCGCTCGCCGCCGCCACCGACCCGCAGCCGACCGCAAGCGTCTCCAACGCAGCCTACCAGGCACTGGCCTACGCGCCGGCCGCCTCGCCGGTCGATCGTGCCAATGTCGTCGCCGCCTCCGCCCCGCTCCCGCGCTCGGCACGGCCTGCATCTGCGACGCGCAACCTCGCGCCCGCGACCGAGATCAACACGGTGGTCGGCAAGAGCATCGACGGCATGGTCGCAACCGCGACCCGGCTCTCCGCGGCCAAGGGCGAGAGCATCTGGCTCAAGATCGTGATGCTGTCGCCGAGCGCCAGCCGCTCGATGTCGGTCACGCTGATGGGTGAGCTCGACATGACCGCGATGCGCGCCTATTTCGTCAAGCCGCAGGCCGTGATCGCGATGGGCTTTGCCGACGATCCGATGCAGGGCCTGTCCTGCGACAGCTTCTCGGGCAGCGCGACCGCAAAGCTCGAGACGACGTCCTTCGTCGTGCGCACCGCCGCGCTGCGCTGAAGCGGTATTTCCACGAACACAGCGTCGCGTAGCCCGGATGGTGCGACGCAATCCACGGACCTGACAGCGCCACATCCTCCGTGTCGTCCCGGCCTCGTGCACGCGCTGTGCTCGCATGTCCGTGACGACAGATGAACGGATTTTGCCCAAGCCTGGTGCGCATGTGCACTAAGGAGGATTCCCCCACTTCCAACGGGTAATCACCCGGTATCGCCGCGCCTTCCAAGCGCGCATTGTGGCAATGCGCGAATAACCCGGAAGGGAGCGTGCGATGTCAGTTCCATGCAAATCCGAGCTCAGCCTTCTGAACCAGGACGAGCGCGAAGTCATCTTGAATACGCACCATCCCGTGGTTGGAGAAATGGAGCGCGATGGACTTGAGGGCCTTCGCGACCGGCTACGGGATCTGCGCGACAGGGAGCGTACATTGTCGCGGCATCGACGCCGCGAAACAAAGGGGACGGCCGACCCGCGCGGCAAGAGCTTCTCCGGAACGGCAGAGCACGCAAACCGGCGCCAATCAGTCTTCGCTGCCGCCATCAAACGCGTCAAGAACGAGCTGAGGCGCATCCGGAAGTTTGAGGCACGACGGGAGCTCGGGGAAGCGGCGCGACGGGCGCTGGCACTTCGCCGGGCACGTCAGTTTGCGCGACCGCAGACGCCCCCAACTTCGCATGACGGCATGCGGTCCATCCCGAGCCGCCGCCGGATCAAGAAACTTCCACCGGAAAAAATCGGAAGGGTCTCGCAGGCCAACAAGCGGGCGCAGGCCCGACGGGACTCCAAACGCTGACGCGGCAATTGAGACGAGACCGGCAATCTTGCGGATCGAAGCTGCGCGCCGGACCGACGCAGTCTCGTAGCCCGGATGGAGCGAAGCGTAATCCGGGAATCGTGCCAGAAGCGATGACGGCCCCGGATTTCGCTTCGCTCCATCCGGGCTACAGGTCCGCGGCTTTTACCGCGCGTTCCTGAGCCGCCGATCCAGATGATACGTCAACGCCAGCGAGAGGCAGACGGTGAGCTGCTGCTTTGGCAGCGCGCCGGATACGGGCAACAGCAAGGCCCTGGTCTGCCGATACTCGAACTGATCGGGAAAGCGCTCGCGGAAGGTATCGACCAGCGTCGTCTTGCAGTTGAACAGAATGGCGGCGTGCCCGGAATCCTTGACGCGGCCGAGCCGGATGGTGCTGCCGCTTCCGGACTGCTCGGTCAGATAGGCCGGTTCGCCCCATTTCAACGTCTCGGTCAGCGGACCGACGTCGTCATGCGCCTTGGCTGTCGCAAAGATGAGCTTGCGCACGTCGAGAAGGCGCCTGCGCAACGGCGCCGGAAAGGCGTCGAAGGCCCGGCTCACCTCGCACGGCAACAGCGGCTCAGTCACGGTCTCACTCTCGATCGATCGCCCATCGGTCTCGGCTGCGCGCCAGATCAAGCCGGCAGGCCTGCCTTGAGCAGGCCCGCCTCGTAGCGCTGACGATCCACGTCGCGCTTATAGTGCTGGGTGGAGAGATGATTGGCCACCGAAAAGGCCGGTTCACGCTTGAGAACTTCGGCTGCGTGCGCGCCGGCGGCAATCGCGTTGCCCATTTGCGCGAAGATCCCCGCAAGGGAGGCGTGATGGGTGTGATCGGGGCGTGTGATCCGTGAGAAGGCCTCGGCGGCTTCGGCGTATTTCTCGGCACAATAATAGGCGCGCCCGAGATGGCTCCAGAAGCGTTCCGGGTGATACGGGTTGAGCCGCATCGCCTTCTTGATCCAGTCGATACCCTCTTCAGGTCGGCCCAGCCAGGTCAGAAGTTCGCCCTGCTGCACCACGACCAGGTCGTAGTTCGGGTTGAGCGCGAGCGCCCGCTCCTGATGATAGGTGGCCTTGTCATGGTCGTCGCGGTTCAGATTGAGCGCCGCGAGGATGCGGTGGACGTCGCTGTCATTGTCGTCGAGGACCAGCGCGGTCTCCAGCTCTGAAGCCACCTGTTGGAAGGTGGCGTCGCGATCCGCGCACCAATTATAGACCCAGGTCTGACCCAGGACGCACGCCTTCCACGCGTGTGCGTGAGCATAGTTCGCATCGAGTTCGAGCGCCCGGTCGAGCAGAAGTTGCGCCCGCGCATTGTCTTCGCGATTGGAGCGATGATGCAGGACCTTGGCGGCCAGCACGCATTCATAGGCCGCCATGTTGTCGGTGGGCTTGCGGTTGGCCCGATCGTGCGTCGCCGCCTCGACGCGGCCGGGCAACGTGGCGGCGATCGCCCGGGTCATCTCGTCCTGGATGGCAAAGATGTCCTTGAGCTCGCCGTCGTAGCGCTCGGCCCAAATGTGCCGGTCGGTTTCCGCGTCGATCAGCTGCACGGTGACGCGGACGCGATCTCCGGCCTTTCGCACGCTGCCCTCGATGACATAATCGACGCCGAATTCGCGGCCGACGTCCTGCACCTTGACCGCCTTGCCCTTGTACACGAAGGTCGAGTTGCGGGAGATCACCAGCAGGTCGTGGAAGCGCGAAAGCTCGGTGATGATGTCTTCGGTCAAGCCGTCCGCAAAGAACTCCTGCTCCGGATCGCCGCTCATGTTGGCGAAGGGCAGCACGGCGATGGACGGCTTCTTCGACTTGCCCGTCGTCTTTGCGGTGCCCTTCGCGCCGTCTGGCGTGCTTGCCGGCCCCTCCTCCAGCCGAATCCGGTAGACGCGGATTGGACGGACGATGTTCTTGACGTTCTGCTCGCCGATATCCTCGAATGCAACGCCATCGAGGCGCAGGCCGAGCTGGTCGCGCACCGCGCTCGAGATGCAGATACCTCCAGGCTCGGCCAGCGCCTCCAACCGTGCCGCGACGTTGACGCCGTCGCCGAAAATATCGTTCTGGTCGACGATCACGTCGCCGAGATTGATGCCGATGCGGAATTGTATCCATCGCGGCGGCGGGACGTCGGCATTGCGTCGCCCCATCCGGCTCTGAATTTCGGCAGCGCACAGCACCGCGTCGACGACGCTATGGAATTCGACGAGCATGCCGTCGCCCGTCGTCTTGATGATGCGGCCGTGATTTTTGGCTATGGCCGGATCGATCAGCTCGATCCGGTGGGTTTTGAGGCGCGCGAGCGTGCCAGCCTCATCGGCCTCCATGAGCCGACTAAAGCCGACCATGTCAGCCGCGAGGACCGCTGCGAGCCTGCGCTCTGGCCCTGGCACATCCATGGCTCGGTCCCTTCACCGAGCACTCTAGCAGACGAGCGGATTTTGCCCAAGCTGGGTGCGCTGCAAATTGCGGCCGGACGAGGTACTCCTACCGGTGACGCCGCGGCCTCCTCGCCTCAGATCATCCCCAGCGCCTGCATGTAGGTCTCGAGAATCGTCTCGGCCTCGGCGCGCTCGTTGGGGTCCTGCTTGCGCAGGCGCACGATGGTGCGCAGCGCCTTGACGTCGTAGCCGTTGCCMTTGCTCTCGGCATAGACGTCGCGGATGTCGTCGGAAATCGCCTTCTTCTCCTCCTCCAGCCGCTCGATGCGCTCGATGATGGATTTGAGCTGGTCCTTGGCAAATTTCGTCGCGGGCTCGTCGTCGCGAACGGCGGCGGAGGTGGCCATCTTGGTACTCCCAATGGAACTGGCAAAACGAGGTGACGCCGGCATCCTCACCGCGCGTGCTGCTTGACCCTTAGGGTTGGCGGCCCCCGCGTTCAAGGCAGCATCGCGCTCGTCCACAGCGCGCCCACAGGAGATGAGAAGATACTGGAGATTGTCGTCATTCCGGGGCGCCCGAAGGGCGAACCCGGAATCTCGAGATTCCGGGTTCGATGCTGCGCATCGCCCCGGAATGACGGAGAAAAACTAGTGCCCGGGATGGACCTTCTTCATCGCTTCGAGCTGCTCGGGCGTCGCCGTGCCCTGGTGTTTCGCTTTCCAGGTCTCGTAGGGCATGCCGTAGACGGCTTCCCGGCTCTCGTCCTTGCTTAAAGCGACGCCTTGGGCATCCGCGGCGTCCTTGAGCCAATTGGACAGGCAGTTGCGGCAGAAGCCGGCCAGATTCATCAAATCGATGTTCTGGACGTCCGTCCGCGTCCGCAAATGCTCGACCAGGCGCCGGAAGGCCGCCGCCTCGAGCTCCGTTCTGGTTTTGTCGTCGATTGCCATCGTTCGCATCCCTGGCCGTGGCTCGTTGTCTGGCTAGACCCTTACGGGATCAGGTGGGGTCCTGTCACAGATTTTGCCATATCGCGGCGCAAACGGCCCATGAGCCCAAGCCGGGGGCCAGTTCCCCGGCCCTACGCCAAATCGTCAATCATCTGGTATACGTTCCGCGACAATGATCGCCGAATCTCCCCGCTCCCCCCTTCGCCTGCTCGCCCGGTTGGTCCCGGTGCTGATGGTCGGCCTGCTGTGCCTCTGGACCAGCCCGGCTTCCGCCGATTTCCGCCTCTGCAACAACACTGCGAGCCGGGTCGGCATTGCGCTGGGCTACAAGGACGCCGAGGGCTGGACCACCGAGGGCTGGTGGAACATCTCGTCCCGCTCCTGCGAGACCCTGCTCAGGGGAACGCTGGTCGCCCGCTACTATTACATCTACGCGATCGATTATGACCGCGGCGGCGAATGGTCCGGGCAGGCCTTCATGTGCTCGCGCGACAAGGAGTTCACCATCCGCGGCACCGAGGACTGTCTGGCGCGCGGTTATGACCGGACCGGCTATTTCGAGGTCGATACCGGCGAGCAGCGGGCCTGGACGGTCCAGCTCACCGACGCCAACGAGCAGCCCGCACAACAGCGCGTACCTGGTCTGCCGGGCCCGGTTGGTCCGGGGGGCGGCGTTCCGGGTTTGCCCAATAGCCCGCCCGGTGCTACGCCCCCGGGCTCGCCCGGCCTCCCACCCCCSCCTGGAAATAAGCCATGAGGCGTCTTCGCCGTATCAAGATTCTCGCGACCCTGGGACCTGCCTCTTCGGATCTCGCGATGATCCGCCGCCTGTTCGAGGCCGGCGCCGACCTGTTCCGCATCAACATGAGCCACACCCCGCATGACAAGATGCGGGAGCTGGTGGCGACGATCCGCAATGTCGAGTCGAGCTACGGCCGGCCGATCGGCATCCTGGTCGACCTCCAGGGGCCGAAGCTCCGGCTCGGCGCCTTCGCCGAGGGCTCGGTCCAGCTCCAGAACGGCCAGATCTTCACCCTCGATTCCGACAAGACGCCGGGCGACACCACCCGCGTCCATCTCCCGCATCCGGAGATTCTCGCCGCGTTGCGGCCCGGCCATGCGCTGCTGCTCGACGACGGCAAGGTGCGGCTGATCGCGGAAGAGACCTCGAAGGAGCACGCCGTGACCCGCGTCGTGGTCGGCGGCAAGATGTCCGACCGCAAGGGCGTCAGCCTGCCCGACACCGACCTGCCGGTCTCGGCGATGACGCCGAAGGACCGCGCCGACCTCGAGGCGGCGCTGGTCACTGGCGTCGACTGGATTGCGCTGTCCTTCGTGCAGCGCGCCGACGACGTGGTCGAGGCCAAGAAGATGATCCGCGGCCGCGCCGCGGTGATGGCCAAGATCGAGAAGCCGCAGGCGATCGACCGCCTCGCCGAGATCATCGAGGCCTCCGACGCGCTGATGGTGGCGCGCGGCGATCTCGGCGTCGAGCTGCCGCTGGAGCGCGTGCCGAGCCTGCAGAAGCAGATGACGCGGATGGCGCGCCGCGCCGGCAAACCGGTGGTGATCGCGACCCAGATGCTGGAATCGATGATCCAAGCGCCGGTACCGACCCGCGCCGAGGTCTCCGACGTCGCCACCGCCGTCTATGAAGGCGCCGACGCCATCATGCTGTCGGCGGAATCGGCGGCCGGCAAATTCCCGGTCGAGGCGGTCTCGACCATGAACCGCATCGGCGAGGAGGTCGAGCGCGACCCGATTTATCGTTCTGTGCTCACCGCTCAGCGCCCCGCCCCGGAATCCACCGCCGGCGACGCCATCGCGGATGCCGCGCGGCAGATCGCCGAGACGCTCGACCTGCCCGCCCTGATCTGCTGGACCAGCTCGGGCTCGACCGCCGTGCGCGTGGCGCGCGAGCGGCCGAAGCCGCCGATCGTGGCGATCACGCCGAACGTCGCCGCGGGACGCCGGCTGTCGGTCGTCTGGGGCGTGCACTGCGTGGTGGCGGAAGATGCGCGCGACCAGGACGACATGGTGAGCCGCGCCGGCCAGATCGCGTTCCGGGACGGCTTCGTCCGCGCCGGCCAGCGCGTGATCATCGTCGCCGGCGTGCCGCTCGGCATCCCCGGCACCACCAACATGGTCCGCATCGCCTCCGTCGGCCCCGAGGGCGGCGCGGATATCTGAAGTCGCGCAGGCGCGCGGCAGCAAAAATATCGAAAACAACCCCATGCACAGTAGCCGGCGACGGCCGGCCTGACGCGCGGTGGATTGGGCGAAGCGATTGAGGCGCCGCGCCAATCAGGCCGCGGCGCGCATCAGGCCCCGACCAGCGCCTTTGTTGTCGGCAGCAGCGTCTGCTGCACCACGAGGCCGCGGGCGCGGGCGTCCATGACGCCGACGGCGCGGAGCGCGAGCAGCGTCACGGTCTGCACCGCGTCGCGCATCTTGGCGGGGTCGTCGAGATTGTCGGGGGCGAGCGGTCCGACCAGGGCCTCGTGCAGCGCGCCGAGCAGCGCGGTGGCGGCGAGCGCGGTGTCCTGCGCCGGCAAATGACCGGCCCGCACCGCGGCGTCGATCCTCGCTGCGATCTCGCCGGCGATCTCGCGCCGGCTGGCAAGCCTGGAGGCGCTGACATCGACATCGACCGGCTCGGCCAGGATGCCCCAGGCCAACCTGCGCTGCGACAGGGTGTGGACCGCCACGGTGGTCACGGCAGCCGCCAGCGCCGAGGACGGGCCGGGTGCGGCATCGGCCGCCCGGCGAATCGCCGCGAGCTCGTCACGGGAGACCTCGGCAATCAATTCGGAGATCAGCTCGGCCTTGGAGGGAAAGTAGCGGTACACCGTGCCCGCCGCGACATTGGCCCGGACGGCGACCGGCGCGATCTGGACCGCCGCCATTCCGCCTTCCGCCGCAGCCTCCCGCGCCGCCGCGAGGATCGCGCTGCGCCTGGCCGCAAGGCGCTTAACCACTTGATGCGTCCGCCGATAAACCATGGCGCGCTTCCTGTCCCACACGCCCGCCGCACGCCCTGCGGCCGAACGCTTCGTCACCGATTTCGCTGCAAATCGCCCCCAAGAACTGAACAACTATTCAGAGCCGAACACAAGACGCAAATGCGCTGACGCTGATCTGCGATCACGCCCGCGCCGCAACAGGCTGCGCCGATGCAGCCGCGGCAGCGCGCCAGGCTGCGCAGCGGCCAAAGATCAGCCCGACGACGATGAGAATTGCCGGGAAGCCCACCGGCTGGCCGAGAAACAGGAAGGTTGCGAGCAGCGCGAAGACACAGAGCAAGGCCATCACCTCGTGGCGCGCGAAACCATCGTCGAGGCCGGCGCGGATGAGAAAGGCAATCGCGATCGCCAGCACAACCAGGTCGTACATGAACAGATAGGGCGTCGTCAGAAGCGTTGCCGCCGCAAGCATCGCCGCTTTCAGTGCATATGGCAGCCTGCTGCGCCACATCACGACCAGCACGACGGCAAGCGAGGCCGTCAACACCCACTGGAATATCCAGGCGAGCTGCTCGGTGCCGCCGAGATAGCGCACCAACGCGAAGATGCTCTGCATCTTGAACCAGGGCGCACGACCCTCGGTGAGGAAGGCCTGCGAGAACATCGGTATCCAGTGAAAGAAGGCCTGCCAGCTCTCGGTGCCGAAGGCGAGCCACGATACGGCTGCGATCGCGGCGGCGACGGTTGCGGCCGTCACAAGCACCGTCCATTCGGCGGCGGCGATCAGGACCAGCGGAAACAGCAATCCATATTGGGGCTTGTAACTAAGAAGGCCGAGGCAAATTCCGGCCAGCACCGGCCGCGTCGGCATCAGATAAAGCATGCCGCCGATCAGCGAGGCGGTGAGGAAGCCGTTCTGGCCGACCAGGATGTTGATGAATGCGGCGGGAAAGCCAACGGCAAGCACCAGACCCGCATTCCGTCCGATGATCGCGCGCATCACGGCGAGGTAAGGCAGCATGCTGAACGCGGCCCAGCCAATGAAAGCCGCGGAGTAAGGAAACTGCGCGAGCAAGGAGGCGACGAACAGGAAGGGCGGCGGGTAGTGCCAGGCGAAATGACCGACGAAGTCCTGCTTGAGCAGCGCGAGCTCGACCTGCTTCTGGATGTCCCAATCCCAGGCCTGCGCGGGATGGCCCTCGAGCGCCAACCTGCCGGCCGCCCAGACGTTGACGAAGTCCGTGGGGATGCCGCGGCCGTCCGCGCCGAAGATCCACACATGCGTGAGATAGGCCGTCGGAAAATACGCCAGCGTGACGATCGCCAGCACGAAGGAGATGTTGAGGAGCGCTGCGGGGACCGCGCCGTGACGGCCAACAGCAGGCGGGGCGGGCGAGACTTCAGCCATGCGGCTTCCCTTGACGCAATACAGTGACGCGGATGCGCTCACGTCATACACGCGCGTGACTTGAAGGAGGCTTAAGCCCGAGCCTCGAATCCCGCACGCCGATCGCCGAACCAAGCAAAAGAGCCCCGTCGATGACGGGGCTCTTCGTATTTCTGGTGGTGGTCCAGCTTACTTGAGGCTGGACGAGATCGAGCCGAACTTGGCATTCAGCGTGGTGCCGAGGTTGTTGACGACGGTGATGATCGCCAGCGCGATGCCGGCGGCGATCAGGCCGTATTCAATGGCGGTGGCGCCGGATTCGTCATTCACGAAACGCGAAACGAGGTTCTTCATAGACTGCTCCAAAAACTACACGAGGCTGGTCTGGTCTCATCGGCTTCCCAGCGCCGCCCGACCATGGAATTGAACCTAGAGGCAAAGAATTGCGCCGCAGTTAATTCGACTGCGTAAACACGGAGCGGGTTACGTCAATTCGGCGATGGTAAACTGAAATCTAAAACAATCCGTTAAATCGTCGAGACATGGGCCGAATCCGGCTTCGGCGATTTACCCGAAGTTATGACCGCCATGGTCCAATGCGGCCCGCTCGGCCAACCCGACAAGAACAAGCAGGACGACGAGGCGGCATGTCCCTTTCCTTCGCCAACGACATCGCGGTGCAGAGCCGCGCGCGAGCGCTGGTGCCGCTGTGCGTCGGTGCCGGCGCCTATCTCTTCTTCCTCTATGTCGGCGACACGCTGCTCCAGGACTCCGACTCGTTCTGGCAGATCAAGATCGGGCAATGGATTCTCGATCACCGCGCCCTGCCCTACACCGACTTCTATTCCTTCACGCGGCCTGGCGCGCCCTGGATCTCGACATCGTGGTTGTCGCAGGTGCTGTTCGCCTTCTCCTATGCGCAATGGGACTGGGCCGGGCCGGTGATCCTCACCGCGATGGCGACCGCGCTCACGGCCGCAATCCTCGTCTATTTTCTCGACGCGCAGCTCGAGATCCCGCGCTCGGTGCTGTTTGCGATGCTGGCGCTGCTGCTGTCGCTGCATCATATCCTGACGCGTCCGCATATGCTGGCGCTGCCCGTCATGGTGGCGTGGGTTGGCATGCTGATGGCGGCGGCCGACCGCAGGAGCGCACCGTCCTGGTACTGGCTGCCCCTGATGGCGCTGTGGGCGAACCTGCACGGCGGCTTCGTGCTGGGTCTGGCGCTGATCGGTCCGATCGCGCTCGAGGCCGTCGAGCATGCCGAAAAGGGACGACGGCTTGCGCTGTTCATGCGCTGGGTGCTGTTCGGCATCGGCGCGCTGATCGCGACCTGCTGCACGCCTTACGGCTGGAGAACGCCACTGGGCGCGACCAACATCCTCGGCCTCGGCGAGCTGTTGACGGTGATCTACGAATGGATGCCGGCGAATTTCTCCTCCTTCACGGCGTTCGAAGGTGCACTGCTCGGCCTGATCGCGCTCGGTTACTATCGCGGCCTCGTGCTCTCGGCGCCGCGGATCTTCCTGATCCTGTTCCTGACCTGGAGCGCGCTGACCCATGTCAGGAGCATCGAGGCATTTGCGTTCCTGGTGCCGCTGGTGCTGGCGAAGCCGCTCGGCCAGATGTTCCCGCGCCAGGAGCCGGACGCAGCCGGCAGCGACAGCTGGCCGGCCCGCTATGTGACTGCGCTCGGTGCGCTGATGATCGTGGCAGCGGCGTGGACCTCGACGTCGATCTACATGGGGCACCACCGCTTTACCTTCACGATGGCGCAGACACCCGTTGCGGCGGTCGATCTGCTCGAGCAACGCAAGGCGCAGCGGATCTTCAACGGCTACCAGTTCGGCGGTTATCTGATCTCGCGCGGCATCCCGGTCTTCGCCGACGGCCGCGCCGAGCTCTATGGCGAAAAATTCGTCATGGACTTCTTCAAGGCGACGGAGGGGAAAAAGCCCGAGCTGCTGCCTCGCCTGCTCGACGAGTACAAGATCGACGCGACGCTATTGGGCGCCGATGCCCCGGGCCCCCAGATCCTCGATCACCTCGAGGGCTGGAAGCGGATCTATACAGACGACATCGCGGTGATCCATGTGCGAGACCGCGCGCCAGGGGCGGCCGCGCCGGCAAAACCATGACGATCGCGGCCAGTCTTCCCATCGCGCGCCGCCAGCGCAATCTGGCGCCGCTTTGCGTCGCGGCCGCGACCTATTTGCTGCTGCTGGTGAACGGCGACAGCCTGCTGCACGATCCGGACACGCTCTGGCAGATCAAGGTCGGCCAATGGATCCTCGACCACCGGGCCGTGCCCTGGACCGACTTCTATTCCCTGACGCGCGAGGGCGAGGCCTGGCTCTCGACGTCCTGGCTGTCCCAGGTGCTGTTCGCGACAACCTATTCGCATTGGGGATGGGCGGGGCCCGTGGTCCTGACCGCGGCCGCGATCGCGGTGGCGATGCGACTGCTGCTGGCCCTGCTGCAACGGCATCTCGATCTGCCTTATGCGCTGCTGTTTTGCCTGCTGGCGATGACGCTGGCGACGCCGCATCTGCTGGCCCGCCCCCATGTGCTGGCGCTGCCGGTCATGGTCGCCTGGGCCGGAGCATTGATGGCCGCAGCCGACCGCGGTCACGCGCCCTCCTTCCTGCTGCTGCCGCTGATGGTGCTGTGGGCCAACCTTCACGGCGGCTTCGTGCTCGGGCTCGCCTTGATCGGGGCGATCGGGCTCGAAGCGCTCTGGAACGCGGCGCCGGCGCGCCGGCTCGCGCTCGCATTGCGCTGGACCGCATTCGGGCTTGCGGCGCTGGCGGCGAGCTGCTGCACACCCTACGGACTGGACACCTTGCTGGGTGCTGCCCGCATCCTCAGCCTCGGCAAGTCCTTCGCGGTGATCGCCGAGTGGCGCCCGGCCGATTTCAGCTCGTTCAGCCCGTTCGCGGGCGCGCTCCTCGGACTGCTCGGTCTCGGGCTGTCCCGCGGCCTCGCACTGTCGCCGCCGCGTGTCCTGCTGATCCTGGTCGCCACCTGGATGGCGCTGGCGCATATCCGCAGCATCGAGACGTTCGGCGTGCTCGTTCCGCTGGTGCTGGCGCAGCCGCTGAGCGGCAGGCTGAGGCCTGCGTCGGAGGCGCCGGGCGCTCTGCGGATCGTCCCGGGCGCGCCGGCGGGGCTGATCGCGCTGGCGATCGTCATGGCCACCGTCAGCGCGACCGCGGCCTTTGCGGCACATCATGCCTTCGAATTCTCCGCGACGCGGGCGCCGGTTGCCGCGGTCGACGTTCTCAGCCAGCGCAAGGCCGCACGCATCTTCAATTCCTATGACTTCGGCGGCTATCTGATCGTTCGCGACATCAGGCCCTTCGTCGACGGCCGGTCGGAGCTTTATGGCGAAAAATTCCTGATGGATTATTTTGCCGCCGAGGACGGCCGCAACGTCGCCGGCCTGCTGCGCATGCTCGACGACAACAGGATCGACGCGACGCTGCTCTCCGCGGGCTCGCCCGCCGCCCAGATCCTGGACCACATCAAGGGCTGGAAGCGGCTCTACGGCGACACGATCGCGGTGATCCATGTGCGGGACGATACGGGCGGCGCGGCCGCGGCGACGTCGAAGTGAAGACGCAGCTCAAGGGCGTGTACTCATAAAGGTGAGATGTCCGCTTCTGAGTGTGAAGCAGACTTGAGCAGGCACTCCGGCGAGAGAGATTCGGGCTGAGTAAGGATTCGCAGCCCGGCGATGTCGCCCGACAGCTGATACTTTGTAACTTTCGTAAAACCCACCGCGCCCGGACGGCCGGTCATTCAACTTCGATCACGAGAACAGAAAGGTCCCAATCAGCAGGCCCGCTGCGAAAGCGAGAAGCCCCAAAGTGGAGGCTGAAACGATACGGATGAGGATGCGAACTTGCTCCTCGTACTCCTCTTCCGCGGTCTTGTGGGACCGAGCCGTCATTGCAACTGCCCTGCCATCGCCCAGATTGGCCAAATCTACGCTCGAAATCATGGTCAACAAGAGGCATTTTAGCCCCGCCGCGATGCCCTGTTCGTGATCTGGCGGGCATCTCTTCAACGGGGAGGATCTTTGAAGCCTCCCTTGAGGTCCGTTCAATGGGGCCTTAGCGGACTGAATTTGCTCACGTTCTGCTCTTCGCGTTTTGACCGAACGAGACATTGGCAGGCGATCCTCACACCGATAGCATGGTATGATGCATATCCTTGATGAGATAGCTGATGCTTGGGGTTGGCGAGCTGTGCGGCCAACTTCACTTGTCATGCAGAATGAATTTGGCAATGTGATCTTCACTGGTGAAGACGGGCAATACTGGCGCATATGCCCCGAGGAATTATCTTGCGAGGTTGTTGCGATCAATGAAGAGGACTTTGCAAGGCTGCAAAACGCAGACGAGTTCTTGAAAGATTGGACAATGCGAGAACTCGTTGAACGAGCTCGCGCAACGTTGGGAATGCCGGATGCCAAGCGATGCTATTGCCTGAAACTTCCCGCCACCCTTGGCGGCGTTTGCGCGCTCGAAAATATTGGGACTATCGATAGAGCAGAGCTGATCTCATTCTCGGGCCACATTGCGAAACAGATCAATGATCTTCCCGACGGAGCCCAGATCCGGCTCAAGCTCACCGACTAAGCTTCAGGGTGTGGTGCTCTTGTGAGACTCTTAGCATCCCAACAAAAGAAACGTCAGACCGTAGGGTGGGCAAAGCGCAAGCGTGCCCACCATCGCGAAGCACTCCGTGGTGGGCACGGCGCTTCGCGCCTTTGCCCACCCTACGTCTTGGTCATGGGCTAACGTCCCGTGGTCGAACAGGAAGACGTGTCATGCCGTTTCGCAATCTCTTCATCGCACTTCTCGTTACGGTCTCGATCAACGCGGCGCATGCGGCGCCGCGATGGCTGAACTTGCCGCCGACGCCGACATTGCCCAAGGCAGCGCAGAGCGGCTTCGCGCCCGTCAATGGCATCAAGGTCTGGTACGCAATGTTCGGGCGGGGTGAGCCCGTGCTGTTGCTGCATGGCGGTCTCGCCAACGCCAACTATTGGGGCCACCAGGTCCGTGCGCTGCAACGGCGCTATCAGGTCATCGTCATGGAAAGCCGCGGGCATGGGCGCAGCAGCCGCAACCAGGAGCCCTATGGCTACGATCTGATGGCCTCGGACGTGGTCGGGCTGCTCGACCATCTCAAGATCAAAAAGGCGGCGATCGTGGGCTGGAGCGACGGCGCGATCATCGGCCTCGACATCGCCATGAAACACCCGGAGCGGGTGAGCAAGCTGTTCGCTTTCGCGGCGAACTCGGATCCATCCGGCGTTGCCGACATTGCGTCAAGCGACGTCTTCAACGCCTACATCGCGAGAGCCGGCGAGGAGTACAAGCGCCTCTCACCGACGCCTGCCGCGTACAACAGCTTCGTCGCGGAGATCACCAAGATGTGGGAGAGCCAGCCGAAATGGACGGCCTCCGACCTCGCATCGATCAAGGTCCCGACCTGGATCGTGGACGGCGATCACGACGAGGCGATCAAGCGCGAGAACACCGAGTTCATGGCGGCGAATATTCCGGGGGCGGGCCTGCTGATCCAGCCGGAGGTCAGCCATTTTTCGTTCCTGCAGGATCCCGAGCAGTTCAACGACGACGTGCTGCGTTTCCTGGAGCGTGGCTGGGAGAGGGCAGGAGCCGCGGCGAAGTGAAATATCGTAGCAACCATTAAAGCACGCCAAGTCATTGCGAGCTCAACAGCAGCAACACCGTCATTGCGAGCGTAGCGAAGCAATCCAGACTGCCGCCGCGGAAAGATTCTGGATTGCTTCGCTGCGCTCGCAATGACGGAGGCTGCGGCTACGGCTCGCGCTCCCCAACGGCGCCGGGGCTACTTTGGGAGCTTGATGCGGTCCTTGACAGGGATCACGAGCTTGAGGCCTGACCAGACGTCGTCGACGGCGCAGACCTTGATGTCGACGAGACCGTTTGCGAGCGCGGTCTCGCGCACCAGCGTTTCCGTCACGTCAGTCGCGACGCCCGAGGCCCTCTTCGGCCATGATGCCCAGATCATCCCATCAGGTGCGATCGCCTTGCGGTAGCTGCGCAGCTTGACCGCAAAGCCTTTCGCTTCGGTCGCGAAGACATGCACCATGTCGAGCGGCGCCTTGGCGGTCCTTGCGATCTTCACGTCATCGGGCAATTCACCGACGACATCGCGATAGGCCGACGAAAGGCCGTCCACGAAAATACAAAAGCCCGGCTTGATGCCGAGCTTTTGCACTAACGGTTTGCCGGAATAGCCGGCCACGACGCGAGAGGCGTTACGCCTGCGGCTGCGGCTCCAGGCCGGGGTCCGGATCCGGCCGCGGGCGCGACTTGCCGGCCGGAGGCACGGCGGAGGCGCGCGGCGTGGTCGGCTCGAGCACGGACTCGCGGTTCGGCTTCTTGCCCTTGAGCAGGTCGATGATCTCGTCGCCGGAGAGCGTCTCGAATTCGAGCAGGCCCTTGGCGAGAGCTTCAAGGTCGGCGCGCTTCTCGGTGAGAATGCGCGTCGCTTCGTTGTAGCCCTCTTCCACGAAGCGCCGGATCTCGGTGTCGATCTTCTGAACCGTCGCCTCCGATGCGTTCTGGGTGCGCGACACCGACATGCCGAGGAAGACCTCGTCCTGGTTCTCGCCATACGACACGGTGCCGAGCGCCTCGGACAGGCCCCAGCGCGTCACCATCATACGGGCAAGGCGCGTGGCCTGCTCGATGTCGGACGACGCACCCGAGGTCACCTTCTCGCGGCCGAAGATCAGCTCTTCGGCGACGCGGCCGCCCATCATGATGGCGAGACGCGAGGTCATCTGCTCGAGCGACATCGACAGCTTGTCGCGCTCGGGCAGCTGCATCACCATGCCGAGCGCACGGCCGCGCGGGATGATGGTCGCCTTGTGGATCGGATCGGTCGCGACGACGTTGAGGCCGACGATGGCGTGGCCGCCCTCGTGATAGGCCGTCAAGAGCTTCTCTTCCTCGGTCATGACGAGCGACTTGCGCTCGGCGCCCATCATCACCTTGTCCTTGGCCTCCTCGAACTCGGCCTGGGTGACCATGCGCTTGTTGCGGCGCGCAGCGGTCAGGGCAGCCTCGTTGACGAGGTTCATCAGGTCGGCGCCGGAGAAGCCCGGCGTGCCGCGCGCGATGGTCTTGAGGTTGATATCGGGGGCCAGCGGCACCTTGCGGACGTGAACCTTGAGGATCTGCTCGCGGCCGACGACGTCCGGATTGGGCACCACGACCTGACGGTCGAAGCGGCCGGGACGCAGCAGCGCGGGATCGAGCACGTCGGGACGGTTGGTCGCGGCGATCAGGATCACGCCCTCGTTGGCCTCGAAGCCGTCCATCTCGACCAGCAGCTGGTTCAGCGTCTGCTCGCGCTCGTCATTGCCGCCGCCGAGACCGGCGCCACGGTGACGACCCACCGCATCGATTTCGTCGATGAAGATGATGCAGGGCGCGTTCTTCTTGGCCTGCTCGAACATGTCACGCACGCGGGAAGCGCCGACGCCGACGAACATCTCGACGAAGTCCGAACCCGAAATGGTGAAGAACGGCACGTTGGCTTCGCCCGCGACCGCGCGCGCGATCAGGGTCTTACCGGTGCCGGGAGGACCGACCAGCAGCACGCCGCGCGGGATGCGGCCGCCGAGGCGCTGGAACTTGCCGGGGTCGCGCAGGAATTCGACGATCTCTTGCAAGTCCTGCTTGGCCTCGTCGACGCCGGCGACGTCCTCGAAGGTGACGCGGCCGTGCGCTTCGGTCAGCATCTTGGCGCGCGACTTGCCGAAGCCCATCGCCTTGCCGGCGCCGCCCTGCATTTGCCGCGACAGGAAGATCCACACGCCGATCAGCGCGATGAAGGGCAGCCAGGAGACCAGCAGCGAGACGAACCACGGCACGTTGTCGCCCGGCGGCTTCGCGGTGATCTGGACCTTGCTGTCATAGAGGCGCTTGACCAGCGTCGGGTCGCTCGGCGCATAGGTCTGGAAGCTCGAGCCGTTGGTGAAGGTGCCGTGAATATCCGGGCCCTGGATCACGACGTCGCGCACATTGCCGCGATCAACTTCGCTCAGGAGCTGCGAGAAGGCGATGTCCTGCGACGAGGCGCGCTGACCCGGGTTCTGGAAGAGCGTGAACAACGCCAACAGCAGCAACACTATGATGACCCAGAGGGCGAAATTGCGCAGATTGGCGTTCATCGATCTTCCTTCGTGGTCGCGCGGATCGCGACCCTGATCCTTGGGCAGTGGCTTGGAGAGTGACTTGGGCAGTGCGAGGAAATCCCCAAGGAATCCTCTTGGTTAGACGCATACAATTTAGGTGCCGTCCCGGTCGCTGCCAAGGGAACGAGATGGGACTATTTATCCCATCTTAGAGCGATTCCCGCTGAAATAATGGCGACCGGACCCGGGTTTTTCCTGCCTGGTTAAGGTGGCCTGACGGCATGGGCGCGAAACGGCCGGTGTCATGGTCCGCCCCTATCCACCCTTGATCCGCCGGGCCGGCGCCGGCACGACGTGGATACGCCCCCCGGCAAGGCTGATCAAGGCTCCCGCAAGCGTCTGCTTCAGCGCCGGCCGGCCCTTTGCAGGTGCGCGGGCGCCTGCCGCGATGGCCTGATCAAGCGCGGCCATCAAGGCCTCGACCTTGCCGAGTTCCGCCGGCCCCTCATGGCCGAGTGCGTTGATGGCCCGCAGCAGGAGCCGCAGCCGGACTTCCTCCGGCAGGGCGGCGAAGGCCGCGGCTTCGAAGCTTCGCGCGCCCGGAGCATGCGGCGCATCGCCGCGATCCCGCAGCCGAAGGAAGCGCTCGGCGCCGTCGGCCAGCACCTCGACCGCCGCATTGGCCCGCGCCAGCCTGCCTGCGAGCCGCGTCAGATTGCGGGCATCGCCGCCCTCCGCCGCGAGCTGCGGCAGCAGCGCGCGCAGCCGCGGCCGGGTGAACGCGGTGTCGCGGTTGGTGGGATCATCGGCAAAGCCGAGCTTGGCCCGCTTCAGGGTCGCAACCAGCTGCGACTTCGGAACGTCGAGCAGCGGGCGCGCCAGCACGATCCCGTCGCGCTCGGACAGACGCGCCATCGCCGACAACCCGGCGATGCCGCTGCCGCGCAACAGCCGCATCAACAAAGTCTCGGCCTGGTCGTCGCAAGTGTGCGCGGTCACCACATGGCTCGCGCCGGCGCTGCGCGCGGCCCGCGCGAGCAGGCGGTAGCGGGCTTCGCGCGCCGCGGCGGGCAGCCCCGTCCTCGGTTTCGTCCCGCGCCAGCGCAGGGTCCGGTGCATCAACCCGAGCGCAGCGGCCTGCCGCTTGACCTCGCGCGCCTCGCGCGCCGCCTCCGGCCGCAAGCCGTGATCGACGGTGACGACCACCAGGCGGGGCCCGCGCGCAAGGCTGCGCTGCCAGCGCGCCGCGAGCCACATCAGCGCGACGGAGTCGGGCCCGCCGGAGACTGCGAGCACCAACGCCGGCGCGCTTCGCAGATCAGCGAAGAGCCGCCTCGCCTCGCGCGCCGAGATCGGTGAGTTGTCGTCTGACATTGACGCGGCCCAAGCCATCGCAGCAAGCCATCGCTGGCGGATGGCTCGCGATGTTTAGCGCAGCCCCGTCCGCATTGTCAGGACAGAATGCGGCGCCTCAGCACTTCACCCGCTTCTGCTCGCGGTCGACGGCGGCTTTGACGCCGGCGGAGGCGCGCGGATATTTGCGGCCGATCTCGCCGAAGGCGGCGCAGGCGGCCTCCTTCTCCTTCAGCGCGGCGAGCGACTGGCCGAGCCTCAGCAGGGCATCCGGCGCCTTGGCCGATTTGTCGTATTTGGTGGTGACGGCGAGGAAGGCTTCCGCCGAGTCGCGATATTGCTGGCGCTGGAAGTAGCTCTCGCCGAGCCAGTATTGGGCGTCGCCGAGCAGCGGGTCGCTCGGATATTTCTGCGCAAAATTCTTCATGGTCTGCTCGGCGAGCGCATAGTCCTTGCGCTGCATGTAGCCGATGCCGAGGTCGAACTCGTCGCGCGGCGTGGCCGAGGGCGGCAGGGTGGTCAGGCCCGTGCCGGCGGCAGGCGCGGGATAACCCTGTTGGGCCGGCGGATAGCCGGGCTGGGCTGCCGGCGGCACGCCCTGCTGATAGCGCGGGCTGGTGTTGGCGAGATCGAGCGGCTCGCCGGCGTTGCGCCCGCCGGGCGCACCGGTCGGAGCTCCCGCCGGCATCGGCTGCGGCCCACCGCCGAGCGCGCGCGGCGCGCCCGGAGCGCTTGGATTCTGGCTCGGGTCGAACGCATCGCCGCGGCGGCGAACGCCGGGCGCGCCCGGCTGCGGCGCTTCCTGAACGATCGGGGCCGGAGCTGCCGTCTGGGGATCGTAATTCGGCTGGGCGGGTTGCGGCTGCTGGCGATAGACCGGCGCGGACTGGGCGGGCGGCACGGCGGCGACATTGGGCTGGACCGGCGCCTGCCCGGGCGCGGCCTGCGCGCCGCCCTCGAGCGCACGGAGGCGCTCCTCGAGCTGGCGGTTGCGGTATTGCAGCTCCTCGTTCTGGCCGGTGAGCTGGCGCAGCTGGTTCTCCAGCCGCTCGATCCGCATCTCGGGGTCGTCGTCCGACTGCGCCAGGACGGGCGAGCTCAAGAAGACGGGCGAGCCCAAAGAGAGCAGCGCGGCGATCGCCACGGTGCCGGTAAAGACCTTAAATCTGGATGACATCTTGCCCTGACGACGAAAGCGAAATGGCCTGCGACGGAACATTCGACGCGCCACACATTGAAGGGGAGTACGCCAAAAATGTGACTGGAACAAAGGGGTTTTAGTCACAGAACGCTGAAACGAAACCGGCGCCCGAGAGGGCGCCGGCATGATCCGTTTCTGAAGCTGAACGGCACCTGACTGCGCGTCAGGAACTCGCGTTCAGCACGGTGACGGCACGGCGGTTCTGCGACCAGCACGAGATGTCGTTACAGACGGCGACCGGCCGCTCCTTGCCGTAGGAGATGGTGCGCATGCGGTTCGGATCGATGCCGCGCGAGGCCAGGAACGAGCGCACCGACTGGGCGCGGCGGGCGCCGAGCGCGATGTTGTACTCGCGGGTGCCACGCTCGTCGGCATGACCTTCGATGGTGAAGGAGTAGCGCGGATAGGTCTGGAGCCACTGCGCCTGCTTCTCCAGGGTCACGATCGCCTGCGGGGTCAGATCGGTCTGGTCGCTTTCGAAGAACACGCGGTCGCCCACGTTCACGACGAAATCCTGCTGGCTGCCAGGCGTCGCCGCGCTGGCCATCGCATCGGCACCCAGGTTCTTGTTGGCGCAGGCGCCCATCGACAGCGCGACCGCAAGCACTGCAGCCAGCTTCAATCCCTGGAGGATACGCATAGGATGTTTCATTCCGGAGCCTCCACGCTCACGTTAGTCCACTGCTGTCCGGTCTACAGGGGGTTGGTTAAGCGAACGTTCCGTCAACCTTGATGGGATGTTGCCAGAGCCGGTCAAATGCCCCCCACCGGCGAAAAGCAACCGTCATGGTTAATGGGTTGTAAATGTGGCGCGAGGGTGAAGGCAAGCCGCGTTAACCGGCAAAAACGCTGGTTCTGCTGCAATTTTGAGCCTGGGGCCGGAGCCGCCCGAAGCCTTCGGTGAGGCGCGCCCCACCCGACTCAGGCGTGAACGGCGTCCGGCACGAGCGCCGGCCGTTGCGGAGCCTGGTGCTGGCCGCCGCGGCCGAACAGCATCCGCCGCTCGAACGCAGTGGAGCGCATGATCGGATAACGCTCGAACACCTTCTTGCGGAAGGTCGGGAAGTCCGCCGCCATCAGGCCGAACGCCTTGGTGAGGCCGGGAACCAGCCGGGGCTCGGCGATCGGCGCGTGCAGGAAGACGCGGCGATAGAATGCCTGATGCTCGGGACGCACGATCGCAAGGCCGAGATCGGCGTTGAAATGCTCGCACGCCATATAGGCGAGACGCAGCGTCAGATAAGGCAATTCCGGAACGCGCTTCGCCTTGTCGGGGTCGGCGACAAATCGCGTCGGATCGATCATGACCTCGCCGCGCTCGAGCCG
Organism: Bradyrhizobium sp. P5_C12; assembly: GCF_054049735.1. Taxonomy (NCBI): domain Bacteria; kingdom Pseudomonadati; phylum Pseudomonadota; class Alphaproteobacteria; order Hyphomicrobiales; family Nitrobacteraceae; genus Bradyrhizobium; species Bradyrhizobium sp. P5_C12. The sequence continues at coordinate 20,570 of NZ_JBFULU010000015.1, read as the reverse complement.
CGGCAGCAGGACTTCGGGGAAGACGTCGGCCGAGGTCGACTCGCGCCATTCCGAGGTCAGCACGCTGATGCGCACCGAGCTGCAGAGTTCGCCGTGGAGATAGACGCCGAACGTCCATGCGTTCGGAAGCTCGTCATACTGGTCGGTGACGCGTGCCTCGGAGGATTCCCTGACGGCACCTTCGCGCAGATAGGCGCGGTAGCGGAGGTTGTAGATCGCCTCCTTCTCCTCGGCCGTTTCGGCAATATGATAATCGACGTCGGTCAGGAGTTCGGCTCCCCGTCCAACAGCCGAAATGATCGCTCTGGCTGAGGACTGCATTCCAACTCCTTACCCGCCTTACCCGCCGCTCATCACACGCTCACACCAAGACGACGCAGAACAACTTGCGCGCGCGTGATGATTTATTAACAGCTTCTTAACAATGATGCAAAGCAATCGAAGGGTTAGGGTTAACCCTCCGTAGCACTACGGTGCCGACGCAACGGTCTGAAACGACAGGAAATTTCGAGAAGCAGAGTTAGGCGAAGGAGCGCGAGCTGGCGACCTGGAGCAGGGTCTCGCCGCGCCGTCCATGCGAGGCGTTGAGGAGCTGGCGCATCCGCACGGCGGGCACCGGACGGCTGAACAGATAGCCCTGCGCCTCGGAGACGGTGCCGTCGGCGCTGATCAGCTCGAGCTGCTCGTTGGTCTCGATGCCTTCGACCACGACCGCCATGCCGAGGTCGGCCGACAGCCGCGCCACGCCGCGCAGCAGCGTCAGCGGCCGGTCGGTGTCGATGCCCTCGAGGAAGGAGCGGTCGATCTTCACCTTCTGCATCGGGAAATTGTGCAGATAGCTGAGGCTCGAATAGCCGGTCCCGAAATCGTCCAGCGAGATGCGCACGCCGAGCGCATGCAGTTGCGACAGGATGTCGTGCGTGAGCTGGGTGTTGCGCAACAGCGAGGACTCGGTGATCTCGATCTCCAGCCGATGGGCCGGGAGGCCGGAGACCTCGAGCGCGTAGCGGATTTCGCTGAGCACGTCGCGCTGGTGGAATTGCTGCGGCGAGAAGTTGACGGCGACGCTGACGCCTTCGGGCCACTTCATGCATTCCATGCAGGCCCGGCGCAGGATCCAGCGGCCAAGGTCGACGATCAGGCCCATGTCCTCGGCGACCGGAATGATGTCGACCGGCGAGACCGTGCCGCGCACCGGGTGATTCCAGCGCAGCAGCGCCTCGCAGGTGGTGATCTTGCCGGACTTCAGATTGACCAGCGGCTGGTAGAACAGCTCGAACTCCTCGTTGGCCAGCGCCTTGCGCAGGTCGAGCTCGAGGATGCGGCGGGCCTCGACGGTCGCAGCCATCTCGTCGCGGAAGAAGCAGAAGGTGCCGCGGCCGTCGGCCTTGGCACGGTAGAGCGCCATGTCCGCGTTCTTGAGCAGCGTATCCGCGCTGACGCCGTCCGGCGAGGTCAGCGCGATGCCGACGCTGGCGCCGATCTCGACCAGATGATTGTCGATGCGGTAGCGCTCGCTCAGCCGCTCGACGATGCGGCGGGCGAGGCTCGCGGCGTCTTCGGCCGCGCCGATGTTCTGCTGGAATACGACGAACTCGTCGCCGCCGAAGCGGGCGACGAAATCCTCCGGCCGCAGCATTTCGCGCAGGCGGTTGGCGACCGCGCACAGGAGCTGGTCGCCGCAGGGATGCCCCAGCGTATCGTTGACCTGCTTGAACTGGTCGAGATCGATGAAGAGCAGCGCGGAGAGGCGCTCGGCATGGTGCGAATGCGCCAGCAGCCGCTCGATTTCGTCGCGGAAGCTGACCCGGTTGGGCAGCGCCGTGAGCTCGTCAAAGCGGGCGAGATGGGTGATGCGGGCTTCCGCATTGGTGCGCTCGGTGATGTCTTCCAGCAGCAGCACGGTGCCGCCGCCGGTCATCGGCTGGAACGTCCAGGCCAGCGTGCGGTCGCGCGCCGGGTCGGGATCGGCGGTGACGATCTCGCGAATCCGCGCATGCTCGATCTCGGCCAGGATCTGGTTGCCGCTGTCCGCCGAGATCGAGCCTGCGGCAACGCAGGCCGACACGATGTCCGCGGCGGTGGCGCCGCGCTTGACCAAATCGTCGGGCAGCGACATCACCACGCCGAAGCGATGGTTCATCACCGCGAGCCGGCCGTCGGCGCGAAACATGCAGAGGCCGTGCGGCATGTTGTTGAGCGCGGTGTCGAACTGGCTCGCCAGCGCGGATTCGCGGAAGCTCGAGGTCAGCGCCTTGACGAAGATCGCGTGCAGGCTGAGGTTGATGTTCTTCAAGGCGATGAAGAACATCCCAAGAATCACGGCGAGCCCAACGTGATAGAATCCACCGTGCAGCAGCAGGGCGAGCGACATCGGACCGCAGGCCAGCGCGACGTGYCACTGGATCACGCGGGGCTGGCCGTAATTGCGCGCGGCGCCGCCGGCGGTGTAGCCGACGGTGACGGAGATGCAGAGCATGTTCGCAACCGCATCGTCGTTGTTGAAGATGACGACGAAGCACCACAGGCCGATCACGCCGGCATAGACCAGCGCGCCCAACCAATAGCGCGGCTCCAAATGCCTCGCCTCTTCGAACGTCAGACCCGGTATCCGGTTTTCGTAGCGCCGCATCTGAAACGCGCGCGCCGTGCCGATGGCAATGATCAGGAACGCGATCGGCCACAACAAGACGTCGCCGGTCTTCAGCGCAGTCATGACCGCGGCCACGGCCGTGCTGGCCGAGCCGAGGAAGATCGCCCAGAAATTCTGCACCATAGAGTTGATGAGAGCGGCGTAGAGTATCGGCTCCAGCTCGTCTCGATCGCTCTGCTTCTGGTCGGCCAGCTGCATTGGCTTGTTACGCGTCCTGTTTGGGGCGTACTTTTACCCAGCCCAGGTGAAGCCTTTCTGAGGGAACATCGTTAAAGTCGAGTTGTTTTTCGGCAATAGCGAACCTGTTTCCGCTGACATATCAAGCAACTAGGCAAGCCTTGCCGGGCACAAGGTGAAGGAAACCTTGCGTCCCGGACGAAACGCGAAAAAATCGGCACGTTTTTTCGAAAACATCGCGCGTTGCGAACGCGCAGCTTCTCAAGCCCTTTCCGTTCCGATGGAATCGGAACGGAGCGCGTTTTCCTTACGCGAACCGGTACCTACTTCGCCCGAAAACGCTCTACTGGCCCGCCGTCGAGGACAGCAGCGGCGACCATGCCGGGTCGGAGGCGAAGCCCGGCGTCGGCACCTTGAGCTCGTTGCGGCCGGAGATGTCGACGGAGTACAGCGACGGCCCACCGTTGCCGCCGGGATCGCGGAAGAACATCAGCACGCGGCCGTTCGGCGAGAAGGTCGGGCCCTCGTTGTGGAAGCCGGAGGTGAGCAGCCGCTCGCCGCTGCCGTCCGGCTTCATGACGCCGATCGAAAACTGCCCGCCGCCTTGCCTGGTGAAGGCGATGTAGTCGCCCTTCGGCGACCACACCGGCGTCGAATAGCTGGCGTTGGTGTCGTCCTTGGAGAAGGAGATGCGCTGCGCCTGTCCGCCGCCCGCGCCCATCACATAAATCTGCGACCTGCCGCCGCGATCGGACTCGAAGCAGATGCGGGTGCCGTCCGGCGAGTAAGACGGAGACGTGTCGATCGCCGGCGTGTCGGTGAGGCGCGTCGTCGAGCGCGAGCGCAGATCCATCACGAACAGGTTGGAATTGCYGCCCTGCTGCAGGCTCATGATGACGCGCTGGCCGTCCGGCGAGAACCTTGGCGCAAAGGTCATGCCCGGGAAGTTGCCGACGATCTCGCGCTGGCCGGTCTCGATGTTGAAGAGATAGACCTTCGGATCGCCCTGGCCGAACTCCATGTAGGTGATCTCTTGCGAGTTCGGCGAGAAGCGCGGCGTCAGCACGAGGTCGGAGCCGCGGGTCAGGTAGCGCACATTGGCGCCGTCCTGGTCCATCATGGCGAGCCGCTTGACGCGGCGCTCCTTCGGCCCGGTTTCGTCGACGAACACGACGCGGCTGTCGAAATAGCCCTTCTCGCCGGTCATGCGTTCGTAGATCTGGTCGGAGATGATGTGGGCGATGCGGCGCCAATATTCCGGCGAGGTGAAATATTGCTGGCCGGCGAGCTGCTGGCCGGAGATCACGTCCCACAGGCGGAATTCGGCCTTGAGCCTTCCGTCCGGCTGCCGTGTCATCCGGCCGGTGACGAGGGCCTGCGCGTTGAGGGTCTTCCAGTTCTGGAACTGCGGCGCAACGTCGATGTTGCTGATGCGCTCGATGAAGGCGGCCTGGTCGATCGGGGCGAACAGCCCCGAGCGCTTCAGATTGTTGGTGATGACCTGGGTGACGCCGTTGCCGACGTCGCCGTCGGACGGCGAGCCCGGCACGAAGCCGGAAATCGCGATCGGGATCGGCTGGAATTCGGTGGGGTCGATACGAAGCCGCGGCTGGGCTTGCTGGGCGAAGGCGCGTCCGCCCCCGAGCATCGCAAGCGTCGATCCGGTCAGGGTCATGAAGCGGCGGCGGTTCATCGATCGGACGTCACTCATTGCAAAATTCTTTTGTTCGGATGTCACAACATATCTTTCAGGCCGAAAGTCATCGGGATGAGCTTCCAGCTCTCGTACTGCGGCTTTGGCATGAACGAATAAACCTGACACTGCACGATGGCGCGCTTGGCGCTCTCCGCCACCGCCTGGGCGATCGACCGGGACGGTCCTCTCACCGCGACGACAATGGGCTCGGATGCCAGCGATCCATCGATCTTCATGGGGATGTCGATGTCGGCCTCGTACTGATCGGCGTCCTGCCCGTTATAGGTGGGCGTGAAGCAGCGCTTGACCGCGCCCTGGAATGCACCCCGCCAGGTCGCGACGTTGTTGGCCGCGGTCCCAGTCGTCGACCCCAGCGAGGCCGACGCATTCAGCGCCGTTCCAGCGAGCTCGTGCCTGGTCGCGGCGCGCTTGTCGAGGTCGCGCTGGATCTGCGCAGGATCGAAGCTGCGCTCCTTCGGCTTCGGCTGCTGCTGCGGCTGCACCGCCGCGACCTTCTGCTCCACCGGCTTCGGCGGCGGCTTCTTGGTGTCCAGCTTCTTCTGAAGCTCGGCGATCGGATCTTCCTTGGCCGGATCAGGCTTCTTTTCCTGCGGCTTCGGCTCTTCTTTCGGCTTGGCCTCGGCGACCGGCTTGGGCGGCTCGGGCTTCTTCTCGACCGGCTTCTCGACGGGCTTTGGCGGCGGCTCGGGCGTCGAGCTGGTCTTGATCAGCTCTTTCTTCTCGGTGACCTTGCCGACCGCGTCTTCCTCGGGCTTGGCCTCGGCGATCTTCTCGACCTTGGGCTTCGGCTCTTCCTTTTTGCCGGTCTTCTGCCCCGACATCATCTGCGCGAGCTGATCGGTGGAGATGATATCGATCGGAAGCGACTCTTCCGGCGCGATGAAGGCCTTGCTGCTAAAGGTGACCAGCCCCCATCCGATCACGAGGACGTGGAGGGCAATCGACGCAACGAGTGTCTTGTCGACGTTCACCTTCACCGGCTTAGGACCCCTGATCCGCTTCCGTGACGAGCGCCAGCTTCTTGAATCCTGCACCGGACAACAGGCCCATCACCCGGGCCACCGTGCCGTAATCCGCCTTCTTGTCGGCGCGCAGATAGATGCGCTCCTCAAGCCCGCCGCGCGCGTCCGTGATCGCCTTCAGCTTCGGCACCAGCTCGTTGATGGCGATCTCGGCGTCGTTGATGAACACCTTGCCCTTGATGTCGACCGACATCTGGATCGGCTTCTGGTCGTTCTGCTCGAGGCTTTTGGCCTGGGTCTGCGGCAGGTCGAGCGGCACGCCGACCGTGAGCAGCGGCGCCGACACCATGAAGATGATGAGCAGCACCAGCATCACGTCGACCATCGGCGTGACGTTGATCTCGGCCATGACCGGCTTGCGCCGGCTGCGGCGCCCGCCGCCTCCGGACGAACTCGCGACGTTCATGCCCATGGTCTGGTGCCCAAATTGCCCTTCACACTATACATGCCGCCCGTCAGCCCCGCTCGTCGATCTGACGCGACAGGATGGCTGAAAATTCATCGGCGAAGCCTTCGAGCCGCTGGGCCTGCCGGTTCACCTCGGAAGTGAACTTATTGTAGAAAATAGTGGCAGGAATGGCGGCGATAAGGCCGACGGCGGTCGCAAACAGCGCCTCGGCGATACCGGGGGCGACCACCGCCAGGGAGGTATTTTTCGAGGCCGCGATCGACTGGAAGCTCGACATGATGCCCCAGACCGTGCCGAACAGGCCGACGAAGGGGCCGGCGGAGCCGACGGTCGCGAGCACCAGGAGCCGGCGCTCCAGCCGCTCGACCTCGCGCGCGATCGAGACGTTCATCACCTTGTCGATGCGCATCTGAAGGCCCGCGACCGAGCGGGCGTGGCTCTCGAAGGAGCGCTTCCACTCGCGCATCGCCGCGACGAAGCAGGCCGCCATCGAATGGGTCGGCTTGGCCGACAGGGTGCGGTAGAGTTCCTCGATCGACTCGCCGGACCAGAACGCCTGCTCGAAACGGTCCATCGAGCGGCGGGTGCGGGAAAACAGGAAGATCTTGTCGATGGCGATCGCCCAGACCCAGACCGAGCAGGCCAGAAGTCCCAGCATCACTGCTTTCACGATCCAGTGAGCCTGCCAGAACAGCGCAATCAGCGACACGTCGGCGGAGGCAGCAACCGGAAGGGCTGACTGAGCCACGTCGGCCGGATTCATAAGCAGTATCCTCTCAAGGCGATCGTTACCTAACGTCCCCCGGCCAGCAAATGGCTGCCGGTTCCCCTAACGGCCGCGCAAACCAGCGCAGCCGGCAAGCCCGCTCAAAGCCTGATCTTTCTGGGGTGCAGGGCTCGTCCAAAGCCGGCCGTCTGCATTCCCTGCCAAGATGTCAAAACTAAGGGCCTCGACCCAAGGCCTTGACTTCGGGCCCTGGGCGCGACTGTCCGCCCTTACCAGAGCCCGGCGATGGTTAATGCGAGGTTACCGCAGGCGAATTTGGCTGCGGGAAGGGCAGGCAGCGCAGGGGGTTGGGGGCTTTCGACCCAAAGGACATTTCGCCGCGTGGTTTTGCCGGATGCGCTGCCAGCCCCGAACGAGATCGGTTCCCCCCTTGCGGGGGGAGGTCAGGGGGCCCCACACGGCACACTTTTTCGGTTGGCGTTCCCTCGGCGCATTTCGTCCGAGCGGGGCGCATCACACACGCCGAATCCGAAATTTGGTAAAGGCGGAGTCGGAAGCATCGTTATGCACGTTGTGCCACGCGCGACGGAATTTCCCCTCGCGATCGGCGACACGGCTCTATTGTTTTTATCAGCAAACCGCCTGAGAGTGCCGGATGGGCCGCTCGTCAACCGATGGTGGTGGCTGATGGGCTGCCCGTTATACGGGAGATCCCCATGGAACAGATTCTGATCAACCTCGTCTCAGGCGCACTTGGTGGAATTGGCGCGGGCAAGTCTTCGCCGACATTTGATCTCGGAATGGCTGGAAACGTCATTTCCGGTCTGGTCGGCGGTGGCGTGCTCGGCCAGATCGTAACGTTGTTGCTTCCGTCCGTCATGGCCGCAGCGCAATCGGGAAATCTCAGCGTTGGCGGCGTCGTATCACAGGTTGTCGCCGGCGGCGCCGGCGGGGCGATACTCACCGCGATCATTGGTGCCATCAAGAACAAGGCTGCCGCCTGATCCGTCGGACCGCGATCTACCACTTCTCCCTCGACGTCCGGACATCAAGTTCGAATGACCAGGCGCGTTCGGGCTGGCGATAGAGGAAGGTGAAGGCATCGACGATGCCTTCGATGTCGATCAGGCTGTCCTCGCGGCCTGCCGCATCGGGAAACCGCGTAAGAATCTTGTCGCCGGCGATGGCGCCGTCGACCACGACATGGCCGACATGAATGCCGTCGGGCGCGTATTCCTTGGCCATGGCCTGCGCCAGCGTGCGCAGCCCCGCCTTCGCCGAGTTGAACGCGCCGTAGCCGGAGCGCCCGCGCAGCGAGGCGCTGGCGCCGGTGAATAGCAATGTGCCGGTCTTGTTCGGGGCCATGCGGCGCACCGCCTCGCGGCCGAACAGGAAGCCGCCGAAGCAGACCACGCGCCAGGCCTGCTCGAAATAGTCGGCCTCCATCTCGATGATCTTGCCCGGCGTGTTGTTGCCGGCGTTGTAGATGGCGAGATCGAGGTTGTCGCCGGCCGCATCGAACAAGGCGATTATGTCGCTCTCCCTGGTGGCGTCCGCGACGAAGGGGACGGCCGCGCCGCCAGCCTTTTGGATGTCGCCGGCAACCGCCTGCAGCGCCGACAGCGTCCGGCCCGCGACGATCAATTTGAGCCCATCGGCCGCAAGGCGCTTGCAGAGCCGGGCCCCGAGCCCGCGGTCCGGGCCGACCCCGATCACGATTGCCGTCTTCATTGCACTCTCCGGAGATTGAATCTGATGATCCGATCGGCCCGTCAGGCCGCTGACGCGGGTTCCGGGCAATTGGTCAGTCGCGCGGGATTGCCGACCGCCGTGCAGCCGCCCGGCACGTCTGATGTCACCACCGTGCCGGCGCCGACCTTGGCGAAATCGCCGATGCTGAGATCGCCGAGAATGGTCGCGCCGGCGCCGATGAAGACGCCGCGGCCGATGCGGGGCGAGCGCGTCGGCAGTTCGCCACGGCGGCCGATGCTGACGTTCTGGAGGATGGTGGCCTCGTCGCCGATCACGACATTCGCGCCGATCACGATGCCGGTGGCGTGGTCGAGATACACCGACGACCCGATCTGCGCGGCCGGATGAATGCTGACCTGCAAGACGTTCGACGCCTCGTTCTGAAACAGCAGCGCCGCGTCGGTATGGCCGCGCCGCCAGAACCAGTTCGAGACGCGCCAGGCTTGCAGCGCCGCATAACCCTTGTAATGCAGCAGCGGCGGCAACAGGCCGGCGACGACCGGATCGCGAAACGCGATGGCCTGCAAGTCGCAGCTCGCCGCCTCGACCAGGTCCGGCTCGCCGTGAAAGGCCTCGTTGGCGAATGATGTGAAGCGCGCGCGCGTGGCGGCGCTGTCAGCAAGCCGTCGCCCGATCAGATCGGACAAGGCGGCGGCGAAATCGTCATGGACGAGAATGGCGCCCGCCAGGACCGTGCCGAACACAGGATCGGCGGCGGCCGCGCGTCGCGCCTCGCCGCGAATCTGTCGCCAGAGGTCGCCGCTCGTCACGGTCGCAGCTCCCGCCATCGCAGCCTCCGGTGCTTTGCCGCTTGCTTCTCAGCCAACGAATATAGGTCGTCCGCGGCCCGCACGCCAAGTTGACCAGCGGCCGAGCGCCGCAGCGCGGTTCCCGTGAGACTACGTGCTTGCATACCAGGCATTCGAGATCATATGCTCAATTATCGATTTGTCGGCCGACTGCTTTGACCGGGGGTACCGGCAAGGCATCTCGTTCAAGACCCCGCGGTGGCACGCCATCCGCGGGGTTTTTCACACGCGGCGGCGTTTCGCGCTGCCGGCCGAATTCCCATCCCCTTCATCCAAGGTCACGCCGCAAACATGTCGCCCCCCGCCTCCGCCGACGACCAGCACGACGACATCATGTATCCCTCCGTCCTTCCGTTCCTGCTGGTCCATCTCGGCTGCGTCGCCGCCATCTGGACCGGCATCACCTGGCCGGCCGTCGCGATCTGCGTGTCACTGTATGGCCTGCGCATGTTTGCAATCGGGGCAGGCTACCACCGCTATTTCTCGCACCGGGCATTCGCGACCGGCCGGGTGTTTCAGTTCATCCTGGCCTGTCTCGCGCAGAGCACCGCGCAAAAGAGCGTCTTGTGGTGGGCGGCCAAGCATCGACACCATCATCTGCATTCCGACACCGAGATCGACGTGCATTCGCCGCGTCATCGCGGCTTCCTCTACAGCCATCTCGGCTGGATTTTTTCCCGGCAGCACGATGCGACCGACCTCGTGAAAGTCGGCGATCTCGCGAGCTATCCGGAGCTGATGTGGCTGCACCGGCTGGAACTGCTGCCGGCCGTTGCGCTTGCAGTGCTGTGCTTCCTGGTTGCGGGGTGGTCCGGCCTGGTCGTCGGCTTCCTGTGGAGCACGGTGCTGCTCTATCACGCGACCTTCTGCATCAACTCGCTCGCCCATGTGCATGGACGCAAGCGCTACGTGACGGGCGATGATTCCCGCAACAACTGGCTGCTGGCGTTCTTCACGCTCGGTGAGGGCTGGCACAACAATCACCACGCCTACCAGAGCAGCGTGCGCCAAGGCTTTCGCTGGTGGGAGATCGACGTGACCTATTACATCCTGAAGGCGTTGTCCTGGGTCGGCGTCGTCTGGAACATGAAGGCACCGCCCGAACAGGTGTTGCGCAACGAGCAGCCGCTGGGCGCACGGGTCATCAATCGGGCGGCTCGCGAGCTTGCCGGACGGTTCGATGCGCCGAAGCTGGCGCACGCGATCTCATCGGCGCGGCGCCGGGCCGACCTCGCCCAGCTGCAGCTGCCGACGCTGCACGACATCCTCAATCGCGCCCATGAAGGCGTCGATGCGCTGACACATCTGCATCTGCCGAAGATACCGACCCGCGAGGAGTTTCTCGCCGAGGCCAAGGCGATGTTCGCGCGAACGCGATCGCTCAACGAGATCGTGGACCACGCCTACGAACACTTCCTGGCGTCGGTTCGCGCGCAGCTCGCCACCGCAAGCTGAACCTTCCGGCGATGCGACGAAGCACCGCGCCAGTCATGTCGGGACGCGTCCATTGCGCGCGCGGCCCGGCCGGGGCTGCTTGCGCAGGCTGAGCGCATAAAGCCAGCCGCCCGCCGCGACCAGGGCGGGAAGGACGAAGAGCGCGAAATCGCGGAGCAGGATCATGGGGCGAGATCCGCCGTCGCGAACGAGACGGCGCGCCTGAGCGCGAACGCAGCGAGCTGATAGAGGGCGAGGCTGAGAAAGACCTTCCAGGCGTTGCCGACCACGAGCTCCGGATAGAATTTGATCTCCGTCGGCCATCCGTTGAGGAATGCGATCGCGAACGGCACCGAGGCACCGTGCCGATCGAACAGCGCCGACGCACGCTCGAAGCGTGCGATCCGCTGCCTGATCTGCCTGCATCCGGCGTCTGTCATGGCCTCACCCGTCGATGCGCGCGGACAACGCGCGCTCACGGCTTAGTCGAGGCTCAGACGGATCGGGTTCTATGGCCCCTGCACATGAGCATGGACCACGCCGCAAAACGTGCGCCCGCCTGGACAGAGACGAAAATGGCAATCGGGATCAACGGCGCAGCCGCCATAGACGAGGCCGATATAGCCCAGCACCGCAAAGACGGTCACGCCGAGGAGCAATCGGGTGCGGAGTTCCATGCGTCTTTTGTGTCGGTGAGCTGTGCGCCGGTTCGGGAGCTCGACCTGCTCCCTCTCCCCGTTCTTACGGGGAGAGGGTTGGGGTGAGGGGCCTCTCTCCACACGCGAGATCGTTGATAGACCTGTACCCCCTCACCCGGATCGCAAGAGCGACATAGCCGAAGCTTCGCTTCGGCGTGTCTTAGAACGGCCGCCGAAGGCGGCCTATGCCTCTCCCCGCAAGCGGGGAGAGGTAAGGCTCCCCCCAAAAACCAAACCGCCCGCCTGCGGGATGCGCAGGCGGGCGGCTCGGGGCCATCAGGGCTTTGGAGGCATGTGCCTGAAGGCTTTGAGAGGTCTCGGCCTCCGTATCAGCCCTGCGGCGGCTGATCGTTCGGCGGCGGGGTCGGACGGGTCTTGTGCTGCGCCATGAACTGGTCGAACTCTTCCTTGTCCTTGGCGTGACGCAGACGATCGAGGAAATTCCTGAACTCGATCTGCTCTTCCTCGAGCCGCTGCAGTGTCTCGGTGCGGTATTCGTCGAAGGCGCGGTTGCCGCTCGTGGGCGGACCGAAGCCAAAGCCGAAGCCGCGGCGCTCCATGCGGCCGCGCATGCGGTCCATCTTGTACTGCATCCGCTCCATCTTGTTCTGCCAGCGATCCTGGTGGCTCCAGCAACCCATTTTTCTGCTCCCGAGTGTGAAAAAGAGAAGGGCGAGTCCGATCGGCCACCAGATGATGAAGCCGAGGATGGTCACGGCGATCCAGCCGGGATGCCAGGGCGTGTCGAGCATATGGGGGCGCTCATAGTGTTGGTCCGAGGGGCCGCGCCATCGATTGACATCAGCGGTGTAGGCCATTTCCCATCTCCATGACGGCATCTGCGCCGTTGTGAATGTAAATAACATTTACATAGCTAGCTTATCCCGCGATTTTGTCAAGCCAGCCGCCTGACAGGGTCGCCAAATTATTTGCGCAACTTTATTTCGGCTTGCCCCAGGGACCGCCGGGAGGCACGCCGGAACCGGAGGAAGCCTCCGGTGGCACCGGCGGCGGCTCGGCGCTTTTCGCCGGCGGACGCCGGTCGGTCGGGAAGCCGAGCCCGCGCAGATAGATCAGCACCTCGGCCTCGAGCAGCTCATCCGGCGACATCGGCAGTTTTCGCCGCGCGGCGTCGCCGCGCGAGAACAGCGATGCCACACCGTGCGCCATCGACCAGATGTGCAGCGCCATCATCATCGCCGGCGGACGCGGCGTACCGGGCGGCGCGAGCGCCGCAAGCCGTTCGGCCGCGGCGCGAATGATGTTGAAGGCGCGTTCGCTCGCCGCCTGAAGCGCCGGATTGGCATCGACCGGCAGGCCCGATTCGAACATCGCGTTGTAGAACGCCGGCTCCTCGCGGGCGAAGGCGAGATAGGCCCTGCCGACCCGTTCGAACGCCGTGACCGTATCTGGACGCCCGTCGTCCCAGGCCGCGGTCAGGCGAGACTCGAACTGTTCGAAGCCGCGCTGGGCGATCGAGGACAGCAGCTCGTCACGGTCGCGGAAATGCCGGTACGGTGCCGCCGCGCTGACGCCGGCCATGCGCGCGGCATCGGCAAAGGTGAAGCCGGCCGCACCCTTCTCGGCGATCAGCCCGAGTGCCGCCTGCAACAGGGCTTCTTTCAGATTGCCGTGGTGATAGCCGCGCTCGGCGCGGCGCGTCTCCTTGCGCCAGCTCATGTGAACGGCTTTTACATGAGCCGCGCGTGAAGGTCACTAGCGCAGGCCGGATTTGGTGAACCCGTATTTTCACTGTCATTCCGGGGCGATGCGCCAGCATCGCACCCGCAATCTCGCGCCAAAACCTCTGGATTCCGGGTTCGCCCTTCGGGCGCCCCGGAATGACGATGTACGTGCCTAGCCGCCGGGAATCGGCAGCACCGGCATGATCTCGACGCGTTCGCCGGGGAAGATCGCGAAGTGCGGGTGGTTCTCGAACATCTTGGCTGCGGCTTCATGGGAGGCTGCGCGGACCACGGTGAAGGCGCCCATCTCGTTGGCGATGTCGGCGACCCCCTTGCCGTCGACCTTCTTGGTCTTGCCGAGAGGGCCGCCCATGGCCTGGATCGCGCCTTGATGCTTCTCGACCCAGCCTTTCCAGGCCGCGATGCCCTCCAGCTCCTTCGCCTTCCGCTCGGTCTCGGACATCGCGTTCCATGCGGCCCAATTCGGGCTGGTCTTGCTGCCGAGGAAGACGGCGAGATAGGTATCGGTGCTCATTGGTTCTCTCCTTTGTTGATGGATGATGGATTGACGAAGCCGCGACTTGATCCGCGGCCGTCTCGGCTACTTCTTCAGGTCGTCGAAGCCGGCGGCGGCCTCCTGCACCTCCGGCGGAAAGTCGGCCATCTCCTGCACCTGCCGGATCTCGATGACTTCATTGGCGGAGGCCGGGCACTGCTTCGCCCAGGCGATCGCCTCCTCGCGCGAGGCGACCTCGATCATCCAGTAGCCGCCGAGAACTTCCTTGGCTTCGGCAAAGGGGCCGTCGGTCACGATCGGCACGCCGGTCGCAAACGTGACGCGCGCGCCCATCGACGGCGGATGCAGGCCGTCGAGTGTGATCAGCACGCCGGCATCCTTCAGCGCCTCGTTGTAGCGCATCATCGCGGCAACGCGTTCGGGATCGAGTTGAACGTCCGGCGGCGCGGTCTCGTAGCCGAGCGGGATCATCAGCATCATGAATCGCATGGCAAGTCCTCGCGTCTACTTCTTCGCCGCATATGCGCGCGTACGCTCTTCCTGCTCGCGCAGTTCGGGCGTGAAGGCTTCGCCAAAGTCCTCGGCCGCGAACACCTGGCGGATCTCGATCTCGGAGCCGGGATCGAACGGCGCGCGCTTCATCCAGCCGATCGCCTCGTCCAGCGAACCGGTCTTGATCAGCCAGAAGCCGGCGATCAGGTCGGGGGAGAGAGCGAACGGGCCGCGGGTGACGCCGGGTTCGGTCGCCGAATATTTGACGCGCGCGCCCTTCACCGTCGGATGCAGGCCCTCGCCCGCCTCGATCACGCCGGCCTTGGCCATTTCCTCGTTGAACTTGCCCATCGCCGCCAGCATCTCCGTGCTCGGCATCTTGCCGGCCTCGGTGTCCTGGTTTGCCTTGACGATCACCATGAAACGCATCGATGTGCTCCCTGACATTCACTTGAGGGGGGCCGATCCGGCCTGTGCTCCCCTGTAAGACGAGCGAGGTTCTACGATACCGACAGGGGCGCGGAAATTATTTCGGAGGTCATTGTTCCCAACGCGTCAGCGTTCCCAACGCGTCAGCGCGGCTGCGGCAGGAACCGGCCGTCCTGGAAGGCGGCGCCGAAATAGACCTCGATGCGGCGGACCTTGCCGCCGGCGAAGGTGAAAAACTCGGTGTTGCGAAAACTCCTGCCATCTGTTGCCAGGCAATGGTAGGTGACGAAGGCCTCGTCGCCCCGGACGAAGATGCGTTCGATGTCGTGGCGCGCGACCCAGCCGGTATCCCGCCAGCAGCGTTCGAAATAGCTCGCCTTGTCGAGGTCGTCGTCGAACGGGCTGGTGAAGCGGAAATCGTCGGCCAGCGCATCGCTGACCCCATGCCGGTCGTTGGCGAGATAGGCGGCGAACAGGCTTCGAATCAGGCGCTCGCGGTCGTCGGGCATCATCGCATCTCTCCTGGACTCCATTGCAAGACGCATCAGCCGCACTGATACCGACATAACTTCCGGCGCGAATTGGCGTGCACCGTCCGACGTCTTTTTTGTCGCACCAGTAAGCGTAGCGCTTCGCCCATCGCCATGCATATGGATTCAGAATGATCGCACTGTGAAAGACATAACTGTTACTGCGCGAAGTTTCGGAGCCGAGCTGCTTGTTCGCGTGGTTCACATTGTTCAACGGGCCGATGTAACCCTTACGGCAGTTGCATTCATTGCGCCCTCCGCGTTCCAGCGCCGAGGTCCGTGCAAACCTACCGCTCCCACCGCCGCGTCAACTGGCTTGCCCCTTCCGGCAACGCCTCGAACACCGGCGACGCCAGCACGGCATGGACGTGCAGCGTCGCCGTGCCCGAATTGCGAAAGCCGTGCTTGCAGCCGGCGGGAACCAGCAGCGACTGGCCCGCCGTGACCGCGACATGCTCGTCCTCGATCCACATCTCGGCTTCGCCCGCGCGCACCGTCAGCACCTCCTCGACCGGGTGGCTGTGTGTCGGCGCGCCGGCGCCGGGATCGACCCATTGCTCGAAGATGCAGAGCGCGGATGCGCCGTTGCGCGCCGACGTCACCATGCGCGTCGTCACACCTGGCCGCCATTCCTCGCGCGGGATCGCGTCGGGATCGATCGGCATGGTCTGAAGGCCTTTCTTGCCAGAACGAAAAGGCAGTAAAAGGAGCCGGCGCTCGCGCAACCGACCTCCCGGACACAGGATAGATCAGCAGATGCCGCAAGACCCGCAAAAAGTCGCCCTCGTCACCGGCGCCGCACGTGGCATCGGGCTTGCGACCGCCAGGAAATTTCTGGCCGAGGGCTGGCGGGTGGCGCTGCTGGACATCGAGGGCGAATTGCTCGGCCGCGCGGTCGCCGAGATCGACCAAAACGAGGCGACGCTGGCGCTGACCTGCGACGTCTCGGACGTGGCCGCGGTCGGCGCCGCGATCAAGGCGATCGGGCGGCAGTTCGGCCGGCTCGATGCACTCGTCAACAATGCCGGAATTGCCGTGTTCGCGCCGCTGATGGAGACGTCGGACGCCGACTGGCGTCGCGTGCTCGAGGTCAACCTCACCGGCCCGCTCCTCTGCACCAAGGCGGCGGTGCCGTTGATGCGCGACGGCAGCGGCGGCGCCATCGTCAATATCACCTCGATCTCGGCGGTGCGCGCCTCGACCTTGCGCTCGGCCTACGGCACCAGCAAGGCCGGGCTCGCGCATCTGACCAAGCAGCTCGCGGTCGAGCTCGCGTCTCTCAACATCCGCGTCAATGCGGTGGCGCCGGGGCCGGTCGACACCGCGATGGCCAAGCAGGTGCACACCCCGGAGATCCGCGCCGACTATCACGATGCCATTCCACTCAACCGCTACGGCCTGGAAGAGGAACTCGCGGAAGCGATCTTCTTCCTGTGCTCGGATCGATCGAGCTACATCACCGGCCAAATTTTGGCCGTCGATGGCGGCTTCGATGCGTCGGGCATCGGTCTGCCGACGCTGCGCGGGCAGCGGCGGAACGGGTGAACCTGGTAGGGTGGGCAAAGGCGCGACGCGCCGTGCCCACAATCTCTCCGGATTTGCGGTGCTATTGGTGGGCACGCGGAGCCTGTCATCGGGCGCACATTCGCGCGACCCGGTGGCTTTGCCCACCCTACGGCATCGAATGTGCGGAGAGTACCATGCGACGCGTCTCCTTCATGAAAGTCTGGATGCTGGCATCAGCACTCTTCGCCGCCGCGCCCGCTTCCGCCGAAATCCGCATCATCCAGTCACCGGGCGGACAGGTCGGGCCGTTCCTCGACCTGTTCGAGAGGGTGCGCGAGAGCGGCGAGCGCGTGGTGATCGACGGTCCCTGCCTGTCCGCCTGCACGCTGGTGCTGAGCATCGTGCCGGACGAGCGCATCTGTGTCACGAAACGCGCCGTGCTCGGCTTCCATGCAGCGCGCTCGGTCGACCGGCGCGGGCGCTTTTACGCCGAACCGGAAGCATCCGAAGCAGTGCTGCGAGCCTATCCCGGCCCGGTGCGCGACTGGATCAGCCGCCACGGCGGTCTCTCGTCGCGATTGCTTCTGTTGAAGGGCCGCGATCTCGCCGCGATCTATCCGCGCTGCCGGTGACGATTCGACGGTCCGCAGCAGCGTGACCTGGATCAACGCGCCGGTGTCCGGCGATTAGGCATTTCCCGGAAATCCCGCCGCTCCGGACGCCGATTCCGCTCAAGCGCTTCGCAACGCCTGCCCAATTTACGCGGTTTCCGGCTTTTTCACGACCGACTATGATGATCGCGGCCAGACTGAGGCTCTCTCGGGGCTCGCGAAGCGGGACCGTCACATCTCAGCAGTGGTCGCAGAATACGATGGTCGCGTTTTTTCAAGATCGTTCATTTTCACCCGGGTCGCTTGCCATGCAGCCCCTCGATTTCCGCTACCGCCTGTCGGATCAGGGACGCATTGTCCTTGGCCAGCTGAGCTTCGAAGAAACCCTCGAATTCGAACTGCTGTCGCAGCGCGACCGCGAGGGTCTGATGGACCTTCCGTCCGAGCTGCGCCTGCTCGAGCTCTATGTGAAGTATATTGGCTCGGGCGTGCCGGCTTCGCGCGCGCCATCACAGCCCGCATGGCAGGCAGCCGAGCCGCCGCGCCGGCGAAGGCCGCCAGCGCGGACACTGCGACCGCGCAACTACATTGTTCCCATGATTGTCGTCGCAAGCGTCAGCTTCACGCTCATCGCGTTGCTGGTGAGTTGACGCGACGCGCAGCGTCGGCGGAAATGTGCTGCATCTGCGAACAGCGTCATACTAACGCCAAGTTGGCTTGGCATATCTAACGCCACGACTCGATCTCTGCGGAGGCGTTCATGGCCATCATCGGCAACGACGGACTCGCCGATGGGCAAACGCCGTCATCACCTTCACGCAAAGCGAGCGAACATGCCTTCGCCCTGACGTTTCTGTCGGCGAGCGCGATCGCAACCGTCGGCTGGCTCTACGTGCTCGCAGAGGGAGCCATGACCGTCACAAACTGGCTGTTCTTTTAAAGGAGAGTCTGAATCAACGGCGCCAGCTTCACGCTTGCGCAGATCAGCATTCCCCAAAGAGCAAAATTGATTTGCAGCGCCGCCGCCATCGGTCGCTCCCCTTCCAAGTCACGCCCACCCTGGTTTGTAGAAATTATGAACCACAATTAACGATTCTGACGCGGAGTTCACAGCCTAATATTGCGCCAGTTGTTGTGCGATGCGGTCCGCACCTTTTCACGATGCGGCCTCACTGCTCTCGCAAAGTCTTGCGAAGCAAGATTCGATACTCGGCCATGCCGGCCACCTCGTTTCCCTTAAGTTCCATTTAACCGACGCGATGCAAAGTTTCCCACGCGGATTTTTGCGTGTCGCGTACCGCACTGAAGGTCCGGCATGATGCGATACGGCTTCGTCCTGCTCACTTTTTGCGCAGCGATCACGGGATGCACAGTCGCACCGGCGCAGGAGCGCCGCCCGATCGCATGGGATGGCCTCGGCCAGGATCCGAACCGGCCCTCCATCACGAAGCGTCGCGCAACGAATCAAGCCCCCGTCGCGGGTGATCCCAATCAGGAACGGGAAAGAGTGCTCGGCACGTTGCGCCCCTACTCCGATGCATGGTGGGTGGTCCATGACGAGATCGAAGCGGAGAATGACAGGCAGCTCGGCACCAAGCTCGTGATCTGCCCTCGCTGCGTTCCGTCAGCGCCGCCGAGCGAGGACGTGACGGGATCGGTCCGTTGAGAACGCGCGCGGCCGATCGGCGCGTATGAGGTGACGACGTGCCCCTCCCCCGCAATCACGGAGGGAGGGGGATCTCCGCTTGTGCATTCAGGCGGTCGCGCCGGTCACATTCCTTCCGCCGGGCAGTTCACCATCCAGGGAATGCCGAACTTGTCGACGCACATGCCAAAGCCCTTGGCCCAGAACGTCTTGCTGTAGGGCATGGTGACCGAGCCGCCGTCGGCGAGCGCGTTGAACTTGCGCTCACCGTCCGCGGGGTCCGTGACCGTGAACGAGATCGAAAAGCCCTGCGGCTTGTGAAAGTGCTCGGCCGGCACGTCGGAGGCCATCAGCACGCTGCCGTCGGGCAGCGACAGCCGCGCGTGCATGATCATCTTCTCGCGGCCCGGCGCGGCCGGCATGTCCGGCGGCGCGTCCGAGGACCGCATCATCGCATCGATCTTGCCGCCGAGCGTCTTGGCGTAGAAGTTGAACGCCGCTTCGCAGGTGTCCTGATAGAACAGATAGGGATTGAGCATCGTTTCTCTCCTTTTCCTTCCTTGGGCGTGAACCGCGTCATTTCTCGGTGAGCTTCTTCAGGCTGGCGAGGCCGGCCTCGAAGTCCTTGCCGATCATGCTGTCCATGTTCATGAAGACCTGCATCAGCTTGGACATGAACGGAGCCGGACCATACATCGCCCATGTGACCAGTGTGGCATCGCCTTGCGGCACAAAGGTGAACTCGGCGGTGTTGTGGCCTTCGAAGGGGCGCTCGAAATCGAGCTTGATGCGGAGCTTCGACGGCGTGCTCGCCTCGAGGATCTCCATGTGGCCGGCGCCGACATTGTTGTTCCCGTCCCAGGCATAGGTCGCGCCCTTGCCCCGCGCGCTTCCGCCGAAGGTCCGCTTCATGGCGGGGTCGCGGTTCTCATAGGGCGACCAGTTGGTCCAGAAGCGGAAGTCGGCGACCACCGGATAGATGGCATCGGCCGGCGCCTTCACGGCGAGCGAGCGCTCGACGCGGAAGGTGTCGGGTTTCGTCAACGCGAAGACGAGGACGCCCGCAAGTCCGACCGCGAGCACGAGGGCGATGATGGCAATGGCTTTCAGCATAGGTAGCTCCCTGGATACGGGATTAAGACGAAGGGAGGAGGCTGAGGCCGACAAGACGGAATGAGATTTTTTGGCTCGTCATTCCGGGATGGTCCGAAGGACCAGACCGGAATCTCGAGATTCCGGGTTCGGTCCTGCGGACCGCCCCGGAATGACGGCAAGCCGTCATTTCACCTTCGCGCCCTGCCTGGCGCCGCCGTTGGCGCCCTTCGGCTGGCTGTCCCGGATCAGGCGATCGAGATGCATGCGAATATGGGCGGCCTCGGCCGAGGTGTTGGCGAGGGCGATGGCGCGGTCGAAGGCGATGCGGGCTTCGTCGTTGCGGCCGAGCTGCATTAGGAAGGCGCCGCGCACGCCGTAGAAATGGAAGTAGTTGGCGAGTTTCGGCGCCAGCGGCTCGATCAAGTCGAGCGCGGCCTGCGGTCCGCGCACCTTGGAGACCGCCACCGCGCGGTTGAGCGTCACCACCGGCGAGGGCTGCACCACCTCGAGCGCGCCATAGAGCAGGTCGATCTGCGCCCAGTCGGTTTCCGCCGGCGTCGCGGCGCGCGCATGCAGCGCGGCGATTGCCGCCTGGATCTGGTAGGGCCCGCTGCGGCGATGGCGCATCGCCTTGTCGATCAAGGCAAGGCCCTCCGCGATCA